>NZ_RQSI01000016.1:0-106502 GCF_003856955.1 Novosphingobium sp. LASN5T | reverse complement strand
TGGCGCCGGTCGCGCCGGTGGTGCCCACGCCGCCTGCGGTGGGGGCGGCGGTGCCGGTGGCCGTGCCCGACGAGGCCCCCGGCGCGGTGGCCGTGGCGGTCATCGTGTTGGCATTGACCGTGCGGGCCGAACCGATGTTGGTCAGCCCGAAATTGTTGCCGTTGAGCGTTCCTGCGAAAATGCCCGGATTGGTCGCGGCCGCGCGGTAAGAAAACAACGTGTTGATATCACCAAAATTCTGGCCGCAGGCGGGATCGTCGGCAACGCTGAAGCACGTCTTCGTCGCCGAGGTGGTAACATCGGACAGTACGGTGGTGCTGTTCGGGTTGGCGAAGGTGATGGTGTGCCTGACGACATCGAGGAAGTAGAACCGGGTCTCTTTCGTCTGCAGGGCCAGCGAATCCGAAAGGAAAGTGGACGAGGCGTTAGCACCGTTGAGGTTGATGGTGCCGGCGGACAGCGTACCGCCGACGTTTTCCACCCGGCTGAATCCGTTGACCGACAGCGAGCCGCCCGAAACGACCTGCGGCGCATAAGACGGCCCCGACAGCCCATTGGCAAACGACTGGACATCGAAGCGGTGCATCTGGCGCCGGAAGATCTGCTCGTCATTGCAGACCGAGGGTGTTGCGTTGGTGCAGCTTCGCGCCCCCACGCTGACCAAGACCGAAGCGTCGGAGGTGGTCTGGGAAGACGTGGTCCGGGTCCAGTCGCCCGGGGTCGAGTTTGTAAAGTTCGTGGTGTTGATCGTGATGTCGCCCGACGCGTTGATCTGGCTATAATTGGCGATCGTACCAACAAAACCATACGTGGGGATGCTGGTCGTCAACGTGATCGAGCCACCGGAATCGATTGATCCGGCAAAGCCCGCCGAGGCGGAGGCGACGTCGCTTGTGCCCTTGTTGATGATCGCGCCGCCAGCCGTGATGTTGACCGCGGTGGCGCCGTAGATTTCGCCCGAGTTGATGACCTGCCCAACCTGGCTGACAAAGGCTGGACGCGCCACGATCGTGGTCGCACCACCCGACGCGATTGCCCCCGTGCTAGACACAACCAGAGGCTGATCGCTGCGCACCTCCAGGTTGAGCCCGCCGCCGCCGTAAATCAGTCCGTTTACCGTCAGCGGACCGAAGGTGGTGAGGCCCGACACCCCGCTGCCGCCCACTAACCTCGAACCCGCCCCCTGCATGGCGAGACTGTCCACCCCGATCAGGAACGAATCCGACGCGGAGATCTGCGCCCCGTCGGCCAATTGCAGCAGCGTTCCGCTCAGACCCGAATCGTTGGGCCGCATGGTGAACAGCCGCGAAGTGCTGCGTCCGCCGGTTTGGAAAACGAACTGGCGAACCTGGTTGGCGAGGATCGTGTCGGCGGACAGCAGGCCAGCATTGATCACCTGCGCGCCACTGCCCGGTGTGGCGAGGGTCAGCGCATCGTTGGCCACGATCTTGCCGCCCGCCGCGTTGCTGATGCCGTTGGTGCCGTTGAGGGCTAGTCCCGTCGCCGCCTCGATATCTCCGGTGCCGCCGTTGGTGATCGTGTCCGCGCTGATAGTGACGGCAGGGAATATCCCGCTCGCTGCTGGCACGAAGTAGATCGCGCCCTGGTTGAGCAACGCGCCCGAAAGCCCGATCGACGACCCCACATCGCCCTGGATCGTTCCCGCGTTGCTGATCGAGGCGATGCCGAGGTCGAGCCGCCCGGCCAGCAGCGTCGAGCCCGCACCGATGCCGAACGCCAGCCCACCCGCCTTGGCATCGAGCATGCCGACCACCTGGAATAGCCCATCGGTCCCGGTCGATCCGCCCGGCCCCGCAGTGAAGCGGTTGTCGAAGGCGATCGCGCGGTTGTCGCCGTTGATCGCGCGCAGCGCCAGGTTGCCGGCGACATAAACCGTGCCGGCGTTGGTCAGGTCGGTGCCGAGCGTTATCGTGCCGTTGTCGGGCGCGAAGACCGCGCCGAGCCGGTTGTCGAGCGAAGCCGCCGTCAAACCCAGCGTGCCACCGGTGAAGACCTTGCCGGTATTGGTCAGCGTGCCAGCGATCGTCAGGGTGGTCGCGCCGCTGCCGGTGACGAAGCGGCCCGCATTGACGAACGAGCCGAGTGTCAGGCTGGCCGCATCGGCGGCGATTGCCGCACCCGCATCGGTCGCAAGCACAGTGGCAGGCCCATCGATGGTCAGGCGGGCCGGCGTGGCTCCTGCGGCGGCCTGTGCGGCGATCACGCCGCTACCTGTCGCGGAAACGGAAAGGGTCGCGCCGGTGCCATGAATCGCGAGGTCGCCCGCGGCGATCACTGTGCCGCTGTTGACGAAGCCGCTGCCCGAAAGGTTGAAAGTGGCGTCCTTGCCGGACTGGATGGCCGAGCTGTTGGCCAAGTTCGCCGCATTGACCAGCAGCGTTCCCGCGCCGTCGGTCGATCCGATCAGCGTGCCCGCATTGTTCAGATCCCCTGCGAGCGTGAATGTGGCGCCCTTGTCAGCCTGGAACACGCTGCCGGCCAGGTTGGTGAACCCAGCGGCGGTGATCGCGGCGGTCCCGCCTTGCGCGTAGATCGTTCCCGCGTTCTGCCCCGCACCGCTGTAGGCCAGCGCCAGGTTGCCGCGGCTCTGGATCGTGCCCGGGTTGTCGAGCGAGGCGAAGCTCCAGTCGAGCCCGTTGCCGAGCACGAGGCCCTGGTTAATCAGTACGGTGCCGCTACCATCTAGCGTGATCCGCCCAGTGGCGGTGGGGCTGGCGGGCGCCGTCTGAATCGTGCCGGTGAGGCGATTGGTAAGCGCGATGCCTGTGCCGGAAAGCGTGATGTCGTCTTGCGCCGAGATCAGGCCAGCGTTGTCGAGCGTGGGTGCGCCACCGGCAAAGGTTAGTGCCAGTTTGCCCAGCGAAACCAGCCGCGCGCCCTGCTGCACCTTGAGCGACCCGAGGGTAAGCGCGGCATTACCGCTGGAGTTGGCCAGGAAGATCCGCCCGGCATCGTCCAGCAGACCCGCGATCGTGATTGCGCCGCCGATTTCCGACTGGATCTGCCCTGCCGAGGCATTGTCCAGATTGCCCGCAGCCAGTGTCAGCGTGGCATTGGCGCCGATCGTTCCGCTATTCGCCAGCGCACCCGAAACGGTCAGTCCGAGATTGCCGTTCGCCACGACCGTGCCCGTGTTGGCCAGGCTGGCGAGCGTGACCGCCACCGTCTGCCCGGTCACTTGGCCTGACTGGTCGGAGAAAGCGGCGTTGGCACCGCTGATTGACAACGCGCTGCCAGATACAATGCGTCCGGCGGCGGAATTGGTGAACGCAGCGGCGTTGCTGCCCGCGATCAGCGAAAGGTTGCCCACCGCCTGCAAAGCGCCACTGTTTGCCAGCATCGTCCTGAGATTGACGGTGAGCTCCCCGTTCGAGGCGAGGCTGCCGCTGTTGGTCAGCGAAGCGGCCGTGACCGTGCCGCTCCCTCCGGTATCGGCCGAGAGCACGAGGTTGCCGCTGTTGGCGAGCGTGCCCGCCACGTTTATCGTGTTCGATCCTGCTGTCGCGCCGATCGCGCCCGCGTTGTCGAGTGACGCAAGCCCAAGCGTCAGCCGATCGGCGGTGAGCACGCCGCCGGCGATGTTTACCAGCGAGAGTGCACCATCGCTCGTCAACGTGACCGGTGCCGCGCCCGTGGCCGCCTGTGCGGCGACCACGCCTGTTGCCGCGTTGGTGAGGATCACCGCATTGGTGCCACCGTGAAGCGCCACACCCCCGACGCCGAGCAGCGTGCCAGCGTTGCGAGAGCCAGCCGTGGCGAGGGTGAGCGAAAGCAGGCCATCGGCCTGCACGATCGCGCCCGCGGCGTTGTCGAGTGCGCCGCCGAGCGTGATTGCGCCGCCGTTGCCCTTGGTGGTGAGGATCGTGCCTGCGTTCTCCAGTGTGCCGCTCGCCGAAAGGGTCACGCCGGTACCAGCCTGGATGCCGCCCGAGGCGCTGTTCGCAACGCTCGCCGCCGTGCCGGTCACCGTGGCCCCCGCGATCAGCACGCCCGAATTGCTGGCCGCGCCGGTGGCGGTGAACGCCAGCGCGCCATTGGCGTTGAGCGCGCCGGCATTGTCGAGCGACGCAAGGGTGAGCGCGATGCCGTTACCGGTCAGCACCGAATTGGCCGCGGTGGTCAAATTGACCGCGGTGCCGCCGATGGTCACAGACTTGCCTGCAGCGGACCCCGCCTGGATGAACGCCTGTCCGGCATTGGTCACCGCCAGCGCGGTGCCGGTGCCGGTGATCGCCAGGTTGCCCTGCGCGAGCAGGTTGCCCGCGTTCGCCAGCGTGGCACCGCCGATCCGCAGCGCGAGATCAGCCTGCGAGACGATCTGCCCGCCGGCCTGGTTGTCGAGCGTGCCTGCGCTGATCGTGCCGCTTCCGCTGGCGTTGGCGAGATATACCGCGCCGGCGTTGACCAGCGCGCCGGTGGCGGACACGCTGCCGCCCATGCCCGATTGCAGCGTGCCCGTGGCAGCGTTGCTCAGCGAACCCGCCGTCACAACCAGCGTGCCGTTGGAGCCGACGGTGGCGCGGTTGGTGAGCGTACCCGTGGTAGCCAGGGTCAATGCGCTGCCGCCAACAACCGTGCCCGCGTTGTCGAGGCTAGCTAGCACCGCGTTGACCGTTGCGCCCGAGATGGCAGCGCCCGCTGCATTGGTTGCCACGGCACCACCGTCGATCGTCAGCCCGCGCGCGGCGCTGGTCGTGCCGTTGTTGGCGAAGCTGGTCGCCAGGTGCAGCGCCAGATCGCGAGAAGCCTGGAGCGTGCCGACGTTGGTCAGACTTCCTACGGTGATCGCAGCATCAGCGGCGGGATCGGTCGCGGCTATGAACAGTCCGGTGTTGGCCAGATTATCGGCGGTCGCGATAGTCCGGGCCGCCTGGACGGTCCCGTCATTGCGCAGCACGGCCGCCTTCATCGTCAGCGAACCGGAGGTGAGCAAGCGCCCGCTAGCGGCGTTGGTGAACGCCTCACCACCGCCGCCGCTGCGATCGGCCAACGTCAGATCGCCTTGCGCAACGATTGTGCCGCTGTTGGCGGATGTGCCGCCGAGCTGAAGCGCGATTCCTCCGGCATTGGCAGCGATCGTGCCCGCATTGTTGAGGCCTGCCCCGGCGCGGACCGTCACCGCGCCGTTGTCGCTGACCACCGTGCCATTGCCTGCACTGCTGACGAAACCCGCGGCATCGAGCGTCAGCGCGCCCGGGCTAGTGACCGCGTAGCCGCCGAGATCGAGATTGCCCGTGCCCGCGGTCAGCGTGAGGGCGCCGCCGTTGCTGTAGACGAACCCGCTGCCGGTGGTAGCCAAGCTGCCGACGAGCCCCGTCAGCGAACCTGCCGCACCATAGCTGGTCCCGCCCAGCGTCGCGGCACCGGCGATGTCGAAGGACATTGCGCCGCCGGCATAGCGCTGGTTGGCGTTGGCCAGCGCGGTGGCGGAAGCGGTATCGGCCAAAGCCGCAGACGTTAGCGACAGGTTGCCAGACGCGATGATCGCGCCACCGGTCAGGGTTGTCTTGCCCGCTGCGGCCAGCGCCAGGTCGCGCCCTGAGGTGAGGCTGGTATCGCTCGCGGTCAGGTCACCGGCGCCAGCAGAACCGGCAGCGATGGCGAGGTCGCGCGCGGCGGAGATACTGGCACGCAATTCGAGATCGCCCGCGGCGGTGATCGTCAAATCGTCTGCCACCGCGGCCGCATCGCCCAGCAGCCGAACGCCGACCCCGGCCTCGGTCGCGATCAGCCGGATGCGGTTGGCGTAGATTCCGCCGACAGCGGTCGAATCGATGGCGTAGTCGGGCGCCGCTCCAACGCCGGCCAGCGCGGAGGCGGTTCGTGCCTGGTAGTCCCAGCGGTGAGCGCCGCCGACGACATCGAGCACCTTCCCGTAAGCCGGCCCGCCAAGCGCGATCTTGCGGCCAAGCAGCGCAGCATAATCGGTCGTCTGGGCATCGAGCCCTGCTCCGGTTAACGCAATCGTCCCACCGGTCACGTCGAAGCCGAGCAATTGTCCTGTGCCGTCGATCCGCGAACGTCCGGTGGTGAGCGTGAACGCGGCAGTGTTGATCACTCCGCACCCGCCGCAGGAGATCCCGTTGGGATTGGCAACGATTACGTCCGCCCTCTGCCCGGCCACCTCCAGGTAGCCGGCGAGCACGGTTGGGTTGGTCGAGGTCACCTCGTTAAGGATCGCCCGGGCCGGCGCGGTGAGGTTGCGGTTGATGTCGACCAGCCCGGCCAGCTGGGTTGTCACCCGGCCTTCGGCATTGGCGTCGGCGGCGGTGGCGTTGTTGAGGACGACGCCCCGGCTGGAAACGTTGAAGGCGTCGTAGGTGTTGACCGAGATCCCCGCCGCATTGGGATTGGCGATCTGCACCACCGGCACCCCGTTATCGGCATTGCGGACCTGGGTGGCGGCGCTGTTCGGCGCCACTTGCGCCAGCAGTTGGCCGCCGGGAGCGGAGACCAGCATTGCTGCCAGCGCCAGCGTGGAGACCGAGCTGGCCGAACGCAGGCGGCGGGAGGGACTGCGGGTTGCCGTCAACGCGCGCATGGTTCGCATCCTAGAACGAGAGTGAGGCCCTGACGAAAGCCAGCGTGCCTTCGTCGGGAAGCGGCCCGCGAGCGATCGCGCGCGACGCGGTGAAATCGAGATTGACCGGCCCGGCGCTGACGCCGACCCCGCCGGAGACGCCCGCGATGGTGCCACTCGGTCCGCCCGGCGAGGCCGAGCCGACAAAGCCTCCATCGAGCCCCAGGTGCGGACGGATCAGCCCGCGCAGCGGGCCGATCTGAACGGGCAGCAGCGCTGTCAGGTCGTTTTGCAGAAAGGCGCCACGATCGGCCACGAGGCTGCCGACGAGAAAGCCGCGGACCGTGAACGGTGATCCGATCACCATCTGCTCGCTGCTGTAGAGCGGATCGAAAGCGTATTGCGCTTCCACCTCGCTCGAGAAGACCAGGCTGGTGCGGCCCGCGGGAAGCGCGATCGAGTAGTAAGCATGCGCGGTAAGCTTGGTGAACTGCGCACGCGGGCCTCCCGGCCCGGTCTGCGCAATCGCGTCATCCAGCGCGCCAAGCGCCTTCAGCCCTTTGACCGCGCCCATGCCGAGCTTCAGCGAGCCGCGTCCCACCAGGATCGACCAGTTGGCATCGAATTCAAGCACGGTAAGCACGCGCGAGCTGACCGGCAGATAGATGCCGTTTATGTAGTTGCGGTTGCGCTTGTTCGTGATTTGCGCCGACAGTTCCACCTTGTTGTGGCTATCGCGGTATACTTGGAGATCGGCGCGGCCAAAGGCGGTGGCGTTGTGCCCTGTCAGCACGAACACCGTACCGCCGCCGGTCACCGTCTGCGAGGTATAGTCCGAATCGTTGTAGCCCCCGCTCAGCGTCAGGGCGTTGCGCGGCACCGAGAACAGCACGCTGTTCGAGCGGGAGTCGCGGTTCGGTCCCCCCGGGAGCACGGTCTGCCGGCGTGAATAGCTGATCAGGTCGTTGATCCCGAGCGCATTGTCCAGGATGACCGTCCCGGTTGCCTGGTTGCGGCCGGTGGAAGGCTGTCCGGTGTTGTCGTAGGATCCGCTGACGTGGAGGCGCGATCCCACGCGGTTGGATATGCGCACCACGCTGTACCCGGGCTGGGATCCCGGCAGGATGTCGAGCGTCGCATGGTTCGAGGCGAGGCGGTTGACCTGGTCGAGCCCCTGTTCGAACACGCGCAGGTTAAAGGCCTTGTTGGCCACATTGCCGAAGGCGCCGGTCATATTGATCGTGCCCTTGGCCTTGTCGTCAAGCACGACCTTCTCGACCTTGCCTTCCACCACATCGAGCACAAGCACGCCCTGCTGCAGGCTTTGCGGCTTGATGTAGACCCGCGTCGTCGGCCGGCTCTTCTCGATGTAGAAGCGGGTGATGTCGGACAACAGGTTCTCGAAGTCGCCAAGCCCGAGACAGCGGCCGATGTAGGGCGCGGTGAGTTCGCGGCGGCGGCCTTCGTCCAGCAGCGGACTATGTTCGAATTCGATCGCCTTGATCTCGCGGCAGGAGCCTTGGCTGGCGACCGCCTTTTCGTGGGTCGGGACCTCGATCACCGTTTGCGGCTGCGGGCTGGTCAGGATGCGGGTGACATCCTGCTGGATCTGTTCCTGCTGCTGGCGCTGCAGGACCTCTCCCTGCCTTGCCGCGTCCACGGGGGGCGCAGGCGGCGCTGCTTGGGCCGCCGCTGGTTCCGCACCAAGGCCCGCGTGCAACGCCAAGGCCAGCCCGAGCGAGCTCAGCGGCCCGCCATTCCCGATCTTAATCCCCCGCATCCACTTCGGATACACCCCGCGACAAGTGCAGGAAATCACGACATTTTGACTGCTGAGGCACTGAGACTAGTCAAAATGTAGGGTGCAATTCCCAGCGCGGGACAGTACTCGCTGGGGAACCGCTCAGGGCCATCGACACTCACCCCGAACTACGAGGCGATCGGGCGAATCCGTTTTGATTGTCCGGACTTGCGTTAGGGAAATTCGAAGGCTTGTCGCCAAACGGATTTTCGATGATGAGGTCGCATCGATGGCGAGGGGGCCGTCGGGGTTACAGTTCGAGCGGGGGCGAGTGTTGTCCAGTCCCAACTTCCTATTGATTGACGACCACGGCTTGTTCAGTTCGGGAGTGGAACTGATTATCCGGCAAGGCTTTCCCGGCGCGCGGCTCGCTTCGTTCGCGGCTCTCGGGATGGCGCTGGAATGGAATGAGGCGATTCCCGACGTCGTGCTGCTCGATATCAATCTGCAAGGCATAAGCGGCATCGAAGCCGTGCCGATGCTGCGGCTGCGGTGGCCCGCCTGCCGCATCGTGTTCGTCACCTCCGAGCAGGACCAGGCGGTGCTGGCGCGCGCTATGGCCAGCGGCGTCGAGGCCATGGTCGCCAAATCCGAATCGCCCGAACGACTTGTCTCGGTCCTGCGGCGGCAGGTGCCTGGAATCCAGCCTGAGGCCACCAGCTCGCCGGACTTCAGTCCGCGCCAGGTTGAAGTGCTGAAACTGCTGAGCCAGGGCCAGTCGAACAAAGCGATCGGCCGGACCCTGGGCCTTTCCGAATTCACCGTGCGCGGGCATGTCCAGCTGATCCTGAAATCGCTTGGCGTAACCAACCGCACTGCCGCGGTGTTTCGCGCGCGGGCGGTGGGTTTGTTGTGACGCCAGGTATCGCTGCGGCTTCGGACCAGGACCTAATGGCTTCCCCGCAACGCGCGGTGCTCGTGGAACAGGTGCGCCTGATCTATGGCGTGCTCGGCCGCTCGTCATGGTCCACCTTGGCGCTATCGCTGTTCGTCGCCTGGGTGCTGCGCCAGTTGGGAATGCCGATTGCGATCTGGCTGGCCACGCAAACGCTGCTCAAGCTGGGCGAGCAGATCGAGATTCGCTGGTTCATTCGTGACGAGGCGATCGCCGCGCATCCCGAGCGAATGGTGCGGCGGCTGATGGTAACCCAGTCTCTCCACGCCGCGGGATGGGGTGCGCTGCTGTGGATTGCCGCGGCCAAGGCGCAGCCCGACCAGTTCATATTCGTGGTCATGGCGATCGGTGGAGTGCTGAGCGGCGGCATCACCTCGTACAGCCCGCTGCCGCGCGTGCACCTGGCTTACATCTGCACGTTCATCGTGGTGGAACTGGTCTCGTTCATGGCTCTTTGGCTGACGGCAGGCAGCAACCCTTACTTTACCTACATGCCGCTGCTGATGATCATCTATTGCCTTGGCACTTATTCCAATACCACGGTGGCGGGGCAAACGTACCAGCGCACCATCGAGCTGAGTTTCCGCAACGCTGAACTTGCCCGCAGCCTCGAGCGCGAGGTGGACCATGCCCGGTGCGCGCAGGTCGAGGCGGACGCCGCCAATGCGGCCAAATCGACCTTCTTGGCTTCGGCCAGCCATGACCTGCGCCAGCCGATTCACGCGCTCGGCCTGTTCCTCGCCTTGCTCGATCGCAGCCGGCTTGACGACTTGCAACGCGACACGATGAATCAGGCTCTTGCCGCCCTACGGGCGTCATCCGAGATGCTCGACGCCCTGCTCGATTTCTCGCGCGCCGAAGCGGGCGTGATTGTTCCGCAATGGCAGTCCTTTGCCATCGGCCCGGTCCTGCGCCAAATCGAGGAAGAGACCGGAAGCACCGCTGACGATCGGCAGTTGTTTTACCGGACGCGCGACAGCGATCTGTGGGTTCGGTCCGACCCGACCCTGGTCAAACTGATCCTGCAAAATTTCGTGACCAATGCGATCCGCTACACGGTCACCGGAGGCCTGCTCGTCGGTTGCCGCCGGCGCGGCACGGTAGTGCGGGTTGAGGTGTGGGACACCGGCATCGGCATTCCCACGGATCACCACGAGGCCATTTTTGCTGACTTTCTGCAATTGTCGAACCCGGAACGTGACCGTCGCAAAGGTCTCGGATTGGGCCTTGCCATCGCGCGCCGGCTCGCAGACCTGATCGGTGCACGGATTACGCTCAGCTCGAAGCCCGGTCAGGGAAGCGTGTTCGGACTCGAGCTTCAGGCAAGTGTGGCGACGTATACTCTCGAAACGCCTCTTCAGCCGACAGCAGTGCCTGCGTTCGGGCGAGCGGGTGGCCGCGTACTGATCCTGGAGGATGACGAGGCAGTGCGCCAAGGCTTGTGCGCCCTGCTTGCCGATGCCGGCTTCGATGCGGTCGGCTGTGAAACCATTGCGCAAGCCTGTGAGGCAGCGCGGCGAGAAGCGCCAGATCTTGCGATCTGCGATTTCCGGCTGCGCAATGGTGAAAACGGGATAGAGGCCACGCACCGGCTCCGCGCTCTAGCGGGCCAGGAACTCCCGGTTCTTTTGATTACCGGCGATACCCATCCCACGCGTCTCGCCGAGGCAGCCCGTGCTGATTTGATCGTGCTGCATAAGCCGGTGCCCGCCGATTTGCTGCTCAAAACGATAGGCAATTCAATTTCAGTTCCTCTTCCAATGCATGCAGCTGCCGAGAACAAATAGTTTAGGGTCGGCATTCGCAGCTCATCAACCCGGGGCTTGCCGCGGCTCTTGGGGAAATAGGCCGGCAGACGCGCCATCTGCGCGTCCGTCAGCCAATACAGATCGCTCATGCTCGGTCTGAACCTATGACCGGTTTCGACGGCGCTGCCCGCAGCTTTGAACGACCGTTATTGCGGCGCTAGCGTTCAGGATGGCCAGAACGCACGCCGCGGACAAATGCGTCGCTGAAGTGGGCAAGGTCGGCCGGGTCAAGATCGGATACCGCCAGAAACTCCAGCCCGTCCATCTGCCAGCGCTTGATACCAAAGCCCGCTTGAGGGGGGACATCGCGCCATGCGGCGGAGGACGATGGGCCAGACCGCACAAACAAATTGATCGTGTGCAAATGCCGCCGATAGACCAGCACCGCCACGTCATGCCCCTCGATCACATCGAGCCGCCCACCGCTCAGCGCGAAGCCGTCGGCCGACAGGTCGGGCACCGGCGGCGCAAAAGCGAGGCGACCGTTGAACCACGGCTTGACCACATGCCGGTCCGACACGGAAACATCCGTAAGATGCCCCGCCTGAAGCGAGCGAATATGGCTGTCCACCAATGCCTGACGCAGCGCTGGCCCCTCGGCGCCGGGCGTGATCAGCCAGAAGGCCAGACTGGCCGCGATCGCCCCCCCGAAGGCTCCGCCCAGCCATGCGCGGACCGGTTGCGACGGCCGCGCGGAGACGGCCAGCCTCACCGTTCGCGCGGAGAGGGCTTTGGGCGCCGCATCGCGCAGCTCCGGCGCGCGCAACAAGCCGCGCAGACGGTCCAGCCTGTCGAACTCGCGACGGCAGGCCGGGCAAAGGCGCAGATGGTCTTCCAACCCGATAACCCCGATGGCATCGAGTTCCCCATCCAGCATGGCGTGCAGCGCAAGGATACGGTCAGGGCAAGCGGCGTCGGTCATGATCGTTTCTCTTGCCTCGTCAGGCGTCCCGGCGCTTCATCAGGCCTGAGCACAAGGTCCGCCAGCATCGAGCGGGCGCGGGCAAGGCGCGACATTACCGTGCCCAGCGGGGCCTGGGTGATGTCGGCGATCTCGCGATAGGACAACTCCTGCAATTCCCGCAGCACGATGGCCTCACGGAAGGGTTCCGGCAATTGCTCGATCAACTTGCGGACCTCGCCCACCGTGACATGGCTCTCCATCGCGCGCATCGCGGCGACATCTTCATGCTCGTCTTCGGGCTCGGCAGGAAGCTCGAAGCGCCGCGCGCGCCGCCAGTCGTGATGGCAACGGCGCAGGATCGCCATGAGCCATGCCTTCTCGTTGCCCCGGCAATCGCTCATCGCTTTCAGGGCACGGGCAAAGGCTTCCTGCACGATATCCTCTGCCGCCGCGGTATCGCGGGTAAGATAGCGCGCGTAAGTGTAGGCGGCATCGAGATGCGGTACGATCGCGGCGCGAAACCGCGCGGCTTGATCGGGCTGCGGACTGTCGAAAGCCGCACCAGGCCTCTGCGGTATGCGCAAGCGGGGAATAGACCGGCGGCTGAACATCGGGAGGCCCTTGGGTCCAGTGCTATTTCTGGCGGGCCAGATAGGCAATGAGATCGGCCCGATCCTGCGACCGGGGCACGGTGTAATACATTTTGGTCCCCGGCACGAAAGCTTGCGGTCCGGCCAGCCAGCGGTCGAGATTCGCGCGCGTCCAGGTTAACCCAGAGGCGCGAAGGGCGCCCGAATAAGCATAGCCGGCGACTGTGCCAGCCCGTCGCCCCACCACGCCGCGATGGCGCGGACCGACATCGTTTTCGTCGAGCGAATGGCATCCCATGCACGCCTGATAGAGATGCATGCCGCGAGCGAAGTCGCCTGCTGTTTCCTTGCGGGCGGCCACCGTATTGTTCGCATACGCCGCTATCGGCAGCAGCGTCAGCAGCACGACCAGGGTTCTGGCTGGAATTTGCCATTTCACTATCGCCCCCTCCCTCAGCCCAGTGCCAGATCGGTGACGGCTATGGGCGCATCCACCATTGTCACGCTCAGCGAGGTCATGCCGATATGGGCAGGCAGTTCGGCGGCGGGCACGACCAAAGGGCCTGGCCCAGCCCCTTGCCCGGGCGCGGGTTGGGGATAGGCGGTGGAGCGTGCCGCGTGGAACAGCAAATGACCTTCCACCTTGCGCTGGATTTGATGGATGTGGCCGTTGAGCGCGGTCACCGAGCCAAAGCGTTGCAGCAGGCTGAAGGCCTCTTCGGCATCGGCGGTGCCCCAGCCCCAGTCCGGGTAGAGGGGCCACAACGGGAAATGCGACATCAGAACAACGGGCATGGAGGCGGACAAGCCCGCAAGATCGGCCTTGAGCCAGTCCAGTTGCGCACGCCCCAGCGTGCCCTGCCCACTGGCACCGAGCAGGGCCGCGTTGACCAGGCCGATGAAATGCACCCCATGCCGGTCGAAACTGAACCAGCCATCCCCGACGATGCCTTTACCGAAATGCGCGTTGAAGGCGCGCGGATCAGCACCGTCGACCATGTCATGCTCGCCCGGCACCGCAAAGACCGGCACGCCGATTTCGGAGAGCAATTGTTGCGCGGAATCGAATTGAGCCGCTGTTGCCAGATGGGTAACATCGCCGGTGTGAAGGACGAAATCCGGCTGTCGGGGCAGCGCCCGGATGCGCGCGATGGTCTGGCGCAGGCTGGCCAGCGGATCGGGATTGGCGGCCTTGGAAAAGCCGATATGGGTATCGCTGATTTGCACAAAGCTGAAGGCCGCAGCGCTGTTGCCGGCGCTGGACGTGCCGTCCAGTACCCGCGAATGGGCGATGCCGCCGCTCAGCGTGAAAAGCGCGCCGGTTCCGGCCCACCCCATGCAACGCAGGGCCTCACGGCGATCAAGAGGGGCAATCGGGGAATCTGCGGTCATTTGAGGGATGCTCCGTCGCTGTTCCCTGTTGAGACGGTGCGGCGGATCGATTTATTCCCATGCCCGCACAAATTCTCGTCATCGCGCCTTGGACGGCTGGAATGCGTTGGGCCAAATGGTTCGGATGTCGCGCGGCATGGCTCTTGCCGCTGAGGTAACCATCATCGGCCTGTAGTTTATTGCGGCATGGGCAGGATGCGCGCCGCATCGAGATGTTCGAGGTGGTGGGCATAGCGCGCCAGTTCAGCCCGTCGCGCCTCCTCGTCCATGCGATTGGGACCATAGACCGCAAACGGCTCCAGCACAGTACAGCCGGTAAAGCCGAAGATGCCGCGATGGATGGGGAACAGGATCTGCTCGACCTCGTCATACAGGCCGTCGGCGCTATAGACCTCGCGCGGGCCGCCAAGGGTAAGCGCACACATGGCGCGCTTGCCGCTGAGCGTGCCAGTGCTGAAATAGCGCCCGCCGCCATAGGCCATGCCACAGGCGAACACCCTGTCGATCCAGCCCTTGAGAATGGCGGGCATTCCCAGCCACCATATCGGAAATTGCAGGATCAGCAGATCACACTCCAGCAGACGGTCGATCTGCTCCTGCACATCAGCAGCGAAGCCGGCCGTGGCGGTGGCATGCAATTCCTCGGCCTGCATCTTCAGACGCGCCGGATCGACCTGACCCAGAAAGTTGCGGCGATCGGAAACGGGATCGAAGCCCATCCGGTAGAGATCCGACACCACCACCTTATGGCCAAGGCTTTGCAAGGTTTGCACCGCCTGTCGAGTCATGGCCGCGTTGTAACTGGTCGGTTCGGGATGGGCGTGAACGATGAGCACTTTCATGCCGGCTGCGCGCTCCAAAGTGCTTGATCGAGCAGGAAACATCCAACTCCGCGCAGGATCGGCAAAAGCAGTCTGGCGGCTGGAACCGGCGGCATTAGGGACAGAGCATGCGGCCGGTGTCCCTGAATTCGGAAACCAGCGTCAGCGCTCCCTCCAAAAGAGAATGGCCCGAGCGCGACGGCGGTGCGGATCGTTGTCATGCTTGTTCTTCCCGATGCGGCAGGGCTATCTCAGCCCGACCATATCCTTCGTTCGCATGCCGAAGGCCCAGGGTTACAGGTGGCCAATTCTGACGACGGGGGGAAGGACCGGATCAAGGAAGGGACGTCTGTCGGCGGCTATCTCCATCCCTGCACCGCAATCCGCCTATCCGGTCATGCGGCGACAATAGCCGCCGGTTATCGCTTCTGCCAAAAGGGAGAAAAGGCCCGCTAGGGGCCGCATCGTCCCTTCCCGCAATTCTTCGCGCGGCAACGCCACGCCAAGCGTGACCACGCCTTCGCGGGTACCCGAAGGTACCCGCTTCTCGCGAACGGCGTGCATCGGCCTCAGGCCGGTTGCAGATTGATCGCATGAGGCTCGGCAGGCGGCAGGCCGGCGCTTTCCGCCTGCGCCATCAGTTCCTGCTTGCGCGCCAGCATCGCGTCGCGCAGTGCCACCAGATCGGCGTCGGCCTTGCGGCACTGGGCGAACATGCCTTCGGCTGGCATCTCCTCCTCGTGGACGTGGTGCTTGATTTCTTCCGACAGCACCTTGACCTTCGCGTCGTAGAAATCGTCGCCGGGCGCCCCGGCCTCGATGTCGTTGATAAGCACTTTGGCACCGTCATGCTCGACATAGGCTTCATCGAGCGTGTCGTCCTCGATCTTCCCCCGGAAGGCGGGATAGAAAATCTCCTCCTCGAGCGCGGTGTGTATCTTGAGCTCGACACAGATCCGGTGTGCGAGTTTCTTCTTCGCACTTGCCCCGCTCGCCCCTTCATATTGTGCGAACAGGTCTTCGACCGTGCGATGGTCTGCCTTCAGTAAGGCGATAGCGTCAGTATAGGTTTGGTCCGGCATACGATGTCTCCTTGCAGACGTGTCAATCGCGGAGCCCGCAGACGCTGGCCAGTTGACCTCCAGCGTCGCGCCAACCGCGGGTATGCGGTTCGGGGTCGCGCACCACCCATGAACAACTCAACCTGGGATGGGTTGCGCGTGAGCGCTCTTCACTAACATGCATCACAGCAAAAATCGGACGACGCGGGATCAGCGGACGCCGAAGCGAGTTCCACTACAGTCCGCGGCGTCTGTGCCCTGGAGCGCCGGATGGCAGCCATGCAGCCAAAGAGACCTCGATATGGTCGCGTGACTCAATTGCAATGGTCTCCGGAAAAGCCGGGGCGGTTCAGATCGGCGGCATAAACCGACCATCGTATGTAGTTGCGCCATCCCTAGTAGAATGGTGGGGCATCGCGACAAGGCGCATCCCGACGTCAGCAAACCTGAACGAGGAAAGCGATGTCCTACACGCCTAGCAACCCGGCCTATGCCGATCCGTCCGACCCTGCGCTTCCCCCGAGCAGCTTCGTGTTCGACAGGAACAAGGCCGCGCTCGTGATCACCGATCCGCAAATCGACTTCTTGGGCGAGAACGGAGCCGCCTATGGGGTTTTTGCCGAGAGCATCGCAGAGCAAGGCACTGTCCCGAACCTGCGTCGACTGATGCTCGCGGCGCGTGACGCCGACATCCCGATCATTATCTCCCCTCACTACTATTATCCGCACGACGATCGGTGGCAGTTCAACGCTCCTGGCGAAAGCCTCATGCACAAGCTGGGCATGTTTAAGCGGCAAGACCCGCTTTCCATCGAGGGCTTCAAAGGCTCCGGCGCCGACTGGCTCCCGGTGCTGAAAGATGTGATCGAGGACGGGCGCACCATCGTGTGCTCGCCGCACAAGATTGCCGGCCCGCAGACCAACGACACGCTCTTCCAGCTACGCAAGGCGGGTGCCACGCAAGTCATCCTTGCAGGCATGGCGGCGAATTTCTGTGTCGAGTCACACCTGCGCGACTTCGCCGAGCACGGATTGGAAGTCGCCGTCGTCCGCGACGCCACCGCCGGCAGCAAGATCCCGGAAGGTGACGCCTACGCGGCCGCCCTCCTCAACTTCCGCTGGTTCGCAAACGCGCTGTGGTCGACCAACGAGGCGGTCTCGATCTTGGGGGCGGCTGCATAAGCGGCTTCCTCGGTCCCGTCTGGCTGCTCCCGCTGTATGCCAACGGTCCGTGTCCACGT
This sequence comes from Novosphingobium sp. LASN5T, assembly GCF_003856955.1. Lineage (NCBI taxonomy): Bacteria > Pseudomonadati > Pseudomonadota > Alphaproteobacteria > Sphingomonadales > Sphingomonadaceae > Novosphingobium > Novosphingobium sp. LASN5T. The sequence goes on along the minus strand of NZ_RQSI01000016.1, from coordinate 89,448 downwards.
CCCTGACCCGGACATCCCCGCCTTCATCGAGCGTTGATGGTCGAGCGCATCATGCCGTTCCAAGCGCTCTCATGATTGAATGCCCCGGAGCGACGCTCCGGGGCATTCTCATATCCTTCTGCCGTTGTGATCGTCCAACTGCGATCAGCGAAGCCACGCAATGACGCTGAGCAGCAACAGGGTTCAGCAGCCGGCATCCATATGCGGTTGGACAAACGGCAGGTCAGACGAGAAGCTGGTCCCTGCGCGTCGATGTCTTTGACGATCGGGGACGTTCGGGCGGCTGCCCATCGCTTCGCCTGCGGAACGGCAGATGTGAAGCCCCATTCCGTTTCCTGCGGCCTTGGTAGTGAAGAACGGATCGAACGGCTTTTCAAGGTCGCCATCGAGGATACCCGGTCCATTATCGAGGATACGGACACAGACCGCCTCACCTTGGACTACCTCTCATGCATGATAGGCCATGGCACAACTTGATCGCGCATCGCGCCGACGCGTTGCCGGCGACTTGCCGCAGTTCCACCGGACGACCCTGTACTGGGAGAACGAGTCCAGTTTCAGGATTTCGCATTCGACGTCCTCCTGCGCGAGATCGCGAGCGGGCAGTTCTCGCATCTCTCCGGCCGGCGTCTTGCGCCCGCCTGTAATGTCGCTCTCTCGCGTCCGCTGCACGACGCATGCCGCTGTCCGGCGACACGTGCGGCGCAAGCCAAGCGTCAGTTTGTGAGAACGTCGGTGCGCTTACGCAGCCTTCGCATAGGTGAATCCGGCATTCTGCAGCTCGACGATGTAGGCGACGACGCTGGGGACCAAAACCACGCCCTCGATGAGATTGTTTGTAAGGTCGGCCGCCACCATGTCCGGGTCCCCGGCGCCCGATTTCGCCACCACTCCGCGGGCGATCGCGTGGATCGAGTCGTGGCAGGCGATCATCACAGCCCCACGCCGTTGCAGGGTCCGGATGCTGTTGTTGCCGACGCCGTAAAAGCCGTCGATCTTTTGTCGATCGTCGGTCGGGGCGACCCCTTCCCGCTCGGCAACGAATGTGTTCGCCGCAAACTTGCCGCCTGCGTTCGCCGCCAGCCCATACCGATCCCACATGCTCTGATCGAACAACGTGAGATGTGCTGTCCCGTGCACCGCCGCGACCGCGAGGAAATCCGGATGCCGGTGGGCGAATACCTGACCATTCAGAGATTCCCGCATCAGGTTCAGCCAAGCCGACGAAATGTCCGACGCCTCCCACATCTGCTTCTTGTCGCCCCGAAAGGATAACAGGATTTCTGAAGCCTCATGATCCCAGTGGTCTGCGTGGTCGATCATGAAAGGGACTTTGTCGAAACCTCGTCGCCTCGGTGCGGCGGCGAGCCTGCGGGCGAGGTCCGCCAATGCGCCAGCCCCGGAGGCCACCGCATCCGGTCGCCGCATGGCATCTTGAGCAAGACTTATCCCAGGAAGTGCCGCAAGCGCAGCTGTGCCTCCCAGGACCGCGAAAGCCCGGCGCCGATCGAGCGATTGTTCCAGCATCGCCGCCGCCTCAGTAAGCGTAGACGTTCGCCGCCTGTCGGGCGACACCGTCCATGAACATCGACATCGCCGCGATCGTGGCAGAGTCTTCGATCCCGTAGCGGGCCGCGAGTGTGTCGAGGTTTGAATAGCCGACCCAGGTGCGACCGCGGGCATCCTCCCAGACGAGCATTCGCAGCGGCAGATCGAGGCCGATCGCCTGGGTCTTGTCCATGAGCTTTGTTCCGACCTTGGGGTTCCCGAACGTGATGACTGTCGTCGGACGAAGCTGGAGATCCACACCTTGCGCGTTTGCGGCGTGGTCGACGGTTGCGAACACCGGCACCTTTGCTTCGGTGAGCGCGTTCCGGATCCGCGAGACCGTCTCGGCCGGACCGTACTTGCTTTCCTGGACGACCATCTGCGCCTGATCCACGCCCGGTCCAAGGTTGGACTTGTATGCCTGAGCGATCTGACGGGCGAGGACAGTAAGGTCGACGCCCTCCTTGTTGGTCAGCAAGGTCACGCACACGAGTTCATCGGAAGCCGTGAAGCGGCTGAGATAGGAACTGAAGCCCGGGGAATCGCCCTTGACCTCCATGAAACCCGGATGATGCGTGAACTCCCAGCCCAGCATCGCCGGAACGACTGTTCCATTAGCCAGCTTGGTCGGCATGTATATTACGTCGCGATCGACCAGCTCCTTGACCAAAGCCGAGCCGGCGAGGCCAATGTCCCACTTGCTGATGTCTTCGGCGGACGACCACAGATCACCGAAGCCGAACAGGTTGGACGACGCCTCCGGCGGCACGGGCATCGCCTGTCCCCCGACGATGCGGTAACCGGTCGCCGGTTCGACCGGGTTGATGAAGGGTTCCTCGGCCTTGAAGCGCGAATGCTGATTGTCGCCCGGATGGGACGCAGGCCGGTCGATCTTCGCCTTAGCCGCGAACTCATCGGCGAACATCGTGCTATCGAGGTGCATCGGGTCGATCTGATGACGTCGAACGAATTCGCGATAGGGCATACCGCTCGCATGCTCGATCGCGAGCGCGAGCAACGCCGCATCCGTTGCGCTCAACGCGACCTGCGTGCCGCTCTTGAAACGGAGCGGTTCAGCGCGAACAAGATCCAGAAGCTCCGTCGGCTTGTATTGCTTCGCGTCGTCGAGGCGGGCTCTGTAATCAGCAATGCCGGAGCTGTGCTGCATGAGTTGCAGGATCGTGATGCGCTGCCACGCGGCAGGCAGGCCTGGCACATGTCGTGAGATGGGGTCGCTAAGGTCGAGCTTGCCCGCTTCCTTCAACTGCATCACCGCCACGGCCGTGAATGCCTGCGTTACCGGTCCGATGTTCCACATCGTCTTGGTCGATGCGAGCTCATCGAGGTCGAGGCTCGTCTTCCCATAACCCGCCGACCGAGGAATGTAGGGTGCCTGAACGATCGCCATCGACAGGCCCGGAAGCTTGTGCTTCTCGATGAAGTCGGCAACCAGCTTGTCGATCGTCTCTCCATAGGTGGCGAGCCGGTAATCACCCCGAACGATCGGCAGCACCGGTGTCGGCGCCGTCTGCGCGAAGGCCATGCTTGAGACCGAGAGAACGGCCGCCGCCGAAAGCATCAGCCGAGTATTTTGTCCGAGACGCATGATCGTCCTTCCCTGCATGTTGTCGGCGCATCCGGCGCCGGGATTCGATGGCAGGACTTTCGCAAGACGCGCTCGGACGAACTATTGGACGCTCGACGGGCCGGATCCACACTTCGGTAGGGTCCACCCTGCCGAGGGTAGGTGATTGTCAATTCACGCTTGGGGACTGCGCGACCGGCTGAGCGCTCGGAAGCAAACGTCCGCGCATCAGCAGGACCAGCGTCCCAATGGCGATGGCGATAACAAGGATGTTGGCCAAAGCGAAGACGACAGGAGCGAGAATAGCGATGGCACCTCCTGAATCGGCTGGCACCAGCTTGACCATGGCTCCGGCAAGCGCCGTCGCTCCGAAGGTGAAAGCCCAGTAACTGGGCCCGAAGGGCTGCTCCGCGATCCACCGTGACAGGCGCAAGAGCAACATCGCCTGAAGAATGCCGTATCCGATCAACATGTGCGCCACGAGGTCAGGGGCGCCTGGACCGACCGCGAGATAGCTAACCGCCCCGACTGCCGGCGGTGCGAGCTGGATGCCGAGTGTCGGACGGATCGGAGCCGGCATCGGCTCAGCTGTGTAAAGGCGCAGAAGCAGGACGGATTCCACCGCGAGCCACGTGAAGAACCCCGCGCCGAACGCAATCTGTCCCCACTCCCGCCACCCCAATGCGGCGGCGACCGTCCCGGTCACGAAGCCGCCGGCAACCATCGGAAGATAGAGCACCGGCGTCGTCGCGGCATCGCTGCGCCCGCCGCGCCAGAGGATGCCGGTGCGCCAGAGTGCGAACAACAACGTGAAACTGGCCCCGAGAATGAAAAGAACTACCGCCAAAGTCCGCGACACCGTCAGAAATCCTTGTGCGATTAACAGCGTGCTCACGCCAGCCAGCCCGATAAAGCAGCACTGCACCGGATGTTCGGCCTCCTGGGCAGCGGAAGCCGGCGCCCACACCCACTTTAGAGCGTACAGGCAACTCACCGACAGCCACGCGGCGAACGCCGCGACAAGGATCCCGTCCGCGACAGTCACCGGCAGGCCCCATACGGCGTGAGCCGCACGCCAAGCGTTAGACAGGCCAGAAAGCCCCAGAACTATGCCGAAGAACGACGCGGGGATGGACGGGTAACCGCCCGAGCGGGACAGCTGCACCATGAGGAATCTCCTTCCAGAAGCTCAGGCCATCTTCGAGCGCTAGCTTCCTACCGCGCGCACAGCCGTGCGCGTCCACTATCGGCTCTCAGGCGTCCGTCTCCAATCTGCACGCTGGTATGGCCCGATCCGCCCCGCTTTTTGACAGACTCATCGGACACCGTCAGGCTCGCAATCACGAGCCTGACGGTGTCCGATGCGGTCGTAAGCCTGGTGTCGTCCATTCACCCCCATCAGCGCCGGTCACAACATCTCGGAAGGTGCCGCCGGAACCCCGCTTACGATTGATGCCCGCTATCGGACGGAGCTTGCCGGGTGCTCGTTGCACCTTGAACAATTTCAAAGAGGCTGCTTTTAATCGCGCAATTAAAATCAATGATTGAGGTTGAGGATGGCGAGCCGCACTCCGCGTGAACTGATCGAGCTCTACTGGACCGAGGTTTGGAATAACCGCAACGCTGACCTTATCCGCGAGCTTTGCTCTGATCCCATCATTCGCCATGATCCCAATAGCACGACTGCCCTTTCGCTCGAAGACCAGATTGCCCGGGTGAAGCAGCAGAGCGAAGCAGCGGAGCCCTATTTTGAACACGAGGTGCTTCTGGCTGACGATACGTATGTCACCTCGGTATGGAACATGCATACCCGCAAAGGTGACAGGGTCGAGCTGTGCGGGATCGAAGTCTTCAAGGCGGTTGACGGCAAGTTCACCGATTGCTGGAACTCAAGCTACGTAGCGGGCCGATGGGGACGCGAAGGTGACGTTTCGGTTCCGCAAAACCTGCCGGCTCCCACGATGATTTCCAGCCTTGATCAAGTGACTCCCGAATGGTTGCAGGCGGTATTCCAGCATGCGGGCATCGACTCTCCGCGGATCTCGCTGAGCCGTTCGGTGCCGATCGGGCACGGCAACCTGTCGGTCACCGGGCGCACTGCGATCACCTACAATGCCAATGCCGAAGAGGGGATCCGGTCGGTCGTTTGCAAGATAACCACCGACATCGCCGCCGCCGCCGATATCGCTGCCACACAAGATGTCTACCGGCGCGAAGCATCGGCTTACGCGTTCTTTGGTGCGCAGACCCCGTTTGCGACACCCCGATGCTATTGGAGCAAGGCCGGGGCTGATGGGCGGACGCTTAACCTTGTGTTGCAGGATCTTTCACAAACAACCCGGGCTGTCAGCCAGGTCGAAGGATGCAGCCCGGCCGAAGCTGTGGCGGTCGGTGCCGAACTCGCCAGGCTCCATACCGCGTACTGGGATCATCCGGACCTGGGCTCGGCCGCGTGGCTGCTCGATCGCAAGCGGGGTGCCAGCCACTCCGCAGACGTCCAGCTTGCGGCGGCGGCAGCCTTCCGCGATCGTTTCGGTAATCGCGTGGCAAGTGGCTGTCTCGATGCGATCGACCATTTCGCGCGGCGGGCTGAGCAAGACATCCTGAACTTGCCGGTGGGCAAAGCGCTGATCCATGGAGAGCCGCGGGTCGATAACGTGCTGTTCGAGGACCTGCCCAGCGGCCCGCGAGCCTGGCTGATCGACTGGCAGTTTGCCTCGCTTGGCAGCCCAATGTTTGATCTGGCCTACTTTCTATCGGGTTCTCTGGAGCCTGCAGACCGACGCGCGGTTGAAGAAGGCATGATCAAGGCGCACCAGGCAGCGATTGCCGTTTGTGATCCGGCATACTCGCTCGATCAAGCCCGCCGGGAATTCAAGGCTTCTCTTCCGATTGCACTCCATTTTTCGGTCGGCGCCGTTCTCGCAATCCCACCGGGAGATTTGGAAGACCGCCTGCTCTCGACTTTAGTCGAACGCAATGTGTCGGCCCTGATTGACTGGGACTGCCTCGCATCTTGAGCCACGGGCCATCATACGGAATGGACGGCCGCTTCAGGGATGTCGCAACAGGAACGCGAGTGTCAGCGGCAGAGGCGGGACCCTGATCGAAAAGAAGGCGCGCCGCGCCGGCATCAGATCGGCAGATGCGGCTTGCCGGTATCGATGGTGATCCAGCGCAGTTCGGTAAATTCGGCAATGCCCGCCTCGCCGCCGAAACGGCCATAGCCGGAAGCCTTGGTGCCACCGAACGGCATCTGCGCCTCGTCATGCACGGTCGGGCCGTTGATATGGCACATGCCCGCCTCGATCCGCTCTGCCACGGTCAGCGCGCGCGCGATGTCGCGGCCGAACACCGACGATGTCAGCCCGTATTCGGTGTCATTGGCGATGCGCACCGCATCGTCATCGTCCTTCGCGCGCAGGATCGTGGTGACCGGACCGAACGATTCCTCGGCATAGATCAGCATGTCAGGCGTCACGTTGACCAGCGCCACGGCGGAAAGCAGCGTGGCGTCGTCGCCCGCCTCGCCCAGCATCGTTGCGCCCTTCCCCACCGCATCCTCGATGAAATGGCGGATGCGCTGCGCCGTGCCGGTATCGATCACCGACCCCAGCGGTGCCGCGCCCTGACGCGGATCGCCGGCGCGCAGGGCCTCCACACGGGTGCGGAACCTCGCGATGAAAGCATCGGCCACGGCCTCATGCACGATGATCCGTTCGGTCGACATGCAGATCTGACCGCTGTTCATGAACGCGCCGAAACCGGCCGAAGCCACCGCTGCATCAAGGTCGGCATCGTCCAGCACGATCATCGGCGCCTTGCCGCCCAGTTCCAGCAGGACCGGCTTCAACTGTTCGGCCGCCAGCGTCGCGATGATCCGGCCCACCTTGGTCGATCCAGTGAAATTGATCCGCCGCACCGCGCGGTGGCGGACCAGCGCGGCCACTACCTCGGCCGCATCGGCCGGGGCATTGGTCACCACGTTGACCACGCCTTCCGGGAAGCCCGCATCGCGGAACACATCGCCGATCAGCCGGTGGGTCGCCGGGCACTGCTCGGATGCCTTGAGCACCACGGTATTGCCGCAGGCAAGCGGGGCGGCCACCGCGCGCACGCCCAGAATCACCGGCGCGTTCCACGGCGCGATGCCCAGCACCACACCGGCCGGGCGGCGCACCGTCATCGCGTGGCAGCCAGGCCGGTCGGAGAGAATCGTCTCGCCCCGCACCATCGTGGTCAATGCCGCCGCCTCGCGCAGCATGCTTGCGGCCAGATGCACGTTGAAGTGCGCCCACCCTGCCGATGCGCCGGTTTCGGCAGCCATCGCGGCGGTAAAGGCTTCCCCGCGCGCCTCCATGATGTCGGCCGCCGCCAGCAGCAGGCGCCGCCGCGCATTCGGCCCTTGCGCGGCCCAGCCGGGAAAGGCCCGTGACGCCGCCTCGGCCGCCGCGATCGCATCTTCCGCACGCCCCGCCGCAGCGCGGCTCGCCACCCCGCCCAGCGGCCCTGCGCGCTCGAACATGGTGCCCGAGGCGGCCGCCACGTCCCGGTTCGCGATCAACAACTTCACGTCCATCTGATCCTCCGGATCGATTGTGGGGAACCGGCGTATGGAGCGCGCCGGCCTTCGGGCTCGTTGCCATAATAGAATTATGTGCTATCTGACAGAATAAAATTCAGACCGAGGATGAACATGACCCAGTATCCCGCGCTCCACATGATGATCGACGGAGAGCGCGTCACCGGCGGCGGACGCAACACGTTTCCCGTCGTCAATCCGGCCACCGGCATGAAACTCGGCGACTTGCCGCTCGCCACGCAGGCCGATCTCGACCGGGCGCTGGATACCGCCGCGCGCGGTTTCGCCCGCTGGCGTCATTCGACCTCACAGGAGCGTGCCGCAGTGCTGGAAGGCGCGGCGCGGCTGATGGAGGAACGGCGCGAGGACCTGGCCCGCATCGCCACCATGGAACAGGGTAAGACGCTGCCCGAAGCCCGCATCGAAGTGATGATGAACGTCGGCCTGTTTCGTTTCTATGCCGGCGAGGTGTTCCGCCTCTATGGCCGCGCGCTCGTGCGTCCGTCGGGGCTGCGCGCAACGGTCATCCACGAACCGGTCGGTCCGGTTGCCGCCTTCGCTCCGTGGAACTTCCCGCTGGGCAATCCGGGGCGCAAGCTGGGGGCGCCGATCGCGGCGGGCTGCTCGGTCATCCTGAAGGCGGCGGAAGAAACCCCTGCCTCCGCGCTGGGCGTGCTGCAGTGCCTCTATGACGCGGGCCTCCCGCAGGAGGTCGCGCAGGCGGTGTTCGGCGAACCGGCGGAAGTTTCGTCCTATCTTCTGCGCTCGCCGGTGATCCGCAAGCTGAGCTTCACCGGATCGACCCAGGTCGGCAAGCTGCTGATCAAGCTCGCCGCCGAAGACCTCAAGCGCACGACCATGGAGCTTGGCGGACATGGCCCGGTGCTGGTGTTCGACGATGTCGATGTCGATCAGGTGCTCGACGCCGTGGTCCCACACAAGTTCCGCAATGCCGGGCAGGTCTGCGTCGCACCGACGCGTTTCATCGTGGAGGAAGGCATCTACGACCGCTTCCTCGAAGGCTTCGTCCGCCGCGCGCAGGCGATCCGCGTCGGCAACGGACTGGAGGACGGCGTACAGATGGGGCCGATGGCCAACGCCCGGCGGCCCGAGGCAATGGAGCGGCTGATCGGCGATGCTGTGCGGGCCGGCGCCACGCTTCACACCGGCGGCGCACGGATCGGCAACCAGGGCTTCTTCTTCGCGCCGACGGTGCTGTCCGACACCCCGCTTTCGGCCGAGATCATGAACGAGGAACCGTTCGGTCCCGTCGCGCTCATCAACCGCTATGCCGGTGAAGAAGCCATGATCGCGGAGGCCAATCGCCTGCCCTACGGCCTTGCCGCTTACTGCTGGACCAGCAACGCCAAGCGGCAGAAGACAATCCAGAACCGGCTCGAAACCGGAATGCTGGCGCTCAACACCACTACCATCGGCGGGGCGGACGCGCCGTTCGGCGGCGTGAAATGGTCGGGCCATGGCCATGAGGACGGCCCGGAAGGCCTGGCCGCCTGCCTCGTCACCAAGACCGTCCACGAAGGCTGATCCAGCCGCTGCAACCGGGATAGACACGATGTCTCACGAACTCAGGACCGGCGGCGACCGCGGCTATCTGCGCATCGCCACCGAAGAAGCCTTCGCCACGCAGGAACAGGTCGATCTGCTGATCCGGCTGGTGAAGGACGGCGAGGCCGACCGGGGCATTACCTCGCTCTGGGGCTTCTACGGCATGAACAGCGACGGTCGCGCGCGCCAGACGCTCGATCGCCTGCTCGATCTTGGCGCGGGACGCATCGCCGACATGGACGCCAGCGGCATCGACGTGGCCGTGCTTTCGCTGACCAGCCCCGGCGTGCAGGCCTACGTCGACGTGGAAGACGCCCGCCGTGTCAGCGCCTCATCCAACGCCCTCCTGGCCGAAGCTGTCGCCGCGCACCCCGACCGCTACGTGGGCATGACCGCGATCGCGCCGCAGGACCCGGAATGGAGCGCGGCGGAAATCCGGCGCGGGGCGGAACTCGGCTTCCGGGGCGTGCTCGTCAACAGCCACACCCATGGCGAATATCTCGATCATCCGAAGTTCGATCCGATCTTCCGCGCGCTGGCCGATACCGGCCATCCGCTCTACATCCACCCCACCACGCCGCCCGACAGCATGATCGGCCCGATGCTCGAAGCCGGGCTGGACGGCGCGGTGTTCGGCTTCGGCGTGGAGACCGGGCTGCATCTGCTCCGCCTCATCACCTCGGGCATTTTCGATCGCTATCCCGATCTCCAGATCATCGTCGGCCATGCGGGAGAAGCGCTGCCCTACTGGCTCTATCGCCTGAATTTCATGCACGGCGCTGGCGTGCGTTCGCAACGCTACGCATGCCTGAAGCCGCTGCGGCACGACCTGTTCCATTACATGCGCAACAACGTGCTGGTGACCACCAGCGGGATGCCGTTCGAACCGGCGATCAAGCTGTGCCTCGATGTCCTGGGTGAAGACCGCGTGATGTACGCGATGGACTATCCCTACCAGTACGTGCCCGAAGAGGTGCGCATCCACGACCTGCTCGACATAGCCGACGGCGCGAAGAAGAAGCTGATGCAGACCAACGCCGAACGCGTATTCCGGCTCTGAAAATCCTGTCGCCTCCGGCGCCCGACGCGGCTCCGGGGGCGGCGGGTCACATGCCGCCGAACCGCTTGCGGAACGCTGCGAAAAGGCCGCCATCGCGCAGCATGGCGAACTGGCTGTCCGACCAGACATCGGCCCGCGCATCCAGGCGGAGCGGTTCGTCCTGCCCCGGCTCGAGGATTTCGACCACCAGCGTCCGGTCCGCCTCCGAAAGCGCTGCAACGCCGCGCAGCGCGATCCTCGCCCCGGCGCTCACGCCCGAAAGATCCGCCTCAACGACTACCGGCAGCACGCCCAGCGCAATCAGATTCGCACGATGGATGCGCTCGAAGCTGCGGGCGATGACCGCGCGAACACCCAGCAGCGCCGTTCCCTTGGCCGCCCAGTCGCGCGCGGAACCAGTGCCGTAGTTCTCGCCCGCCAGCACCACCACGGGCACGCCCAGCGCCGCGAACGCCATGGCCGCGTCATGGATCGCGCATTCCGCCCCGTCTGGCCCGACGGTGCGGTTGCCCGGTACGCTGGCCAGGCGGTTTTCCAGTCGCGCGTTGTCGAACGTGCCCCGCAGCATGACGTGATGGTTCGCCCGCCGGTCGCCATAGCTGCCGAAGCTGCCCTCGGCAGCGCCGGTCGATCGCAGATAGGCGGCGGCCGGCGTATCCGGCGGGATGCGCCCGATAGGGGAGATGTGGTCCGTGGTCACGTTGTCGCCCAGCACCAGCAAGGCGCGTGCATCGACGATGTCCCCCAACAGCCCCGTGCGTGGTTCGTCGAAGAACGGCGGTGGCTGAATGAAGGCGGATAGCGCATCCCAGGGGAATTGCGGTGTGCAAGCAGCGTCCAGCGCTCTCCAGGCTTCCGTGTCGCCAGCTTCGGCAGTGCTATCGCGCCAGTGCGTCATCGCGCGCGCGATCTCATCCGGATCGGGCCATATGTCGCGCAGGAACACCGGCTGGCCGTTCCGGTCATGCCCCAGCGGATCGGCGGAAAGATCGGCATGGAGGTTGCCCGCCAGCGCTCCCGCCACAACCAGCGGCGGCGAGGCGAGATAGTTCGCGCCGACCGCGGGGTGAATGCGGTTCTCGAAATTGCGGTTACCCGAAAGCAGCGAGACCAAAAGGTCCGGCGCGTCCGGTCCGGTCAATGCGGGCTTGAGATCGCCCGAATTGCCGACACAGGTGGTGCAGCCGAAACCCACGACGTGAAAACCCAGCGCGTCGAGCGCGTCCTGCAACCCCGCCCGCCGCAGTAGCGCGGCAATGCGGCGCGAGCCTGGCGCAAGCGAGGTCTTGACCCAACCGGGAACCGACAGCCCTCGTGCGATGGCCTTGCGCGCCACCAGCCCCGCCGTCAGCATCACCTCGGGATTCGCGGTGTTCGTACAACTGGTGATCGCCGCGATGGCCACCGCCCCATTGCCCGGACGGGCACGGTCGACCGGCGGCGCCAGCGCGGGAAACCGGCTTTCGAGACTGGCGCGGACCTCGGACAAGGTCCGCACCTGTTGCGGACGATGCGGCCCCGCCATGACCGGCCGGACCTCGTCCAGCGCGATGGCAAGCGAGCGCGAATAGCGTCGCGCCGGCCCTGTCCCGCGCCATAGCCCCGTTTCCAGCGCATAGGCGCGATAGGCCGCCAGTACGCTGGCATCGCGGCCCATCGTCTCCAGATAGGCCAGCGTTTCCTCGTCCACGGGAAACAGTGCGGCCGTTGCCCCGTATTCAGGGCACATATTGGCGATGGCCGCTCGATCGGGGAGCGAAAGCCAGGAAAGTGCATCGCCATCGAATTCCACGATCTGGTCGATCACACCCTCCGTGCGCAACCGCGCGGCCACGTGCAGGGCGATATCGGTCGCCGTCACGCCAATGGGCCGGGCGCCGGTCAGCATCACTTCGCACACGCGCGGCAGCGGGATCGGCACCGGCGCGCCGAGCGCGGCCAGCTCCGCCTCGATCCCGCCCACGCCCCAGCCAAGCACGCCCAGTGCGTTGACCATAGTGGTGTGGCTGTCCGTACCAATGACCGCCTCCGCCATCCAGCCGCCGGGCATTTCCGGCGCGGGAACGGCACCGTTGGTCAGCATCTCCAGGTTGATCTGGTGGCAGATGCCCTGCCCCGGCGGCACCACGCGGAATTTGGGAAAGGCGTGCTCGGCCCATTTGAAGAAGCGGTAACGCTCACCATTGCGGGCGTATTCGAGCGCCAGATTGCGCGTCGCCGCTTCCGGTGTGCCACTGTAATCCACGCGTACCGAATGATCGATGACCAGATCGATCGGAATCGCGGCGTCGACCTCGCCCGGGGCATGGTCGTGCGCCGCGGCATGATCGCGCAACGCGGCCAGGTCGGCCATCGCCGCGACACCGGCGGTATCCTGCATCAGGATGCGTGCCGGGCGGAACGGCAGTTCCGCCATCGCCTCGCCGCGTTGCAGCCATTCCTCGAACCGCGCGACCAGCGGCGCCGGCTCGGCCTCGTGCGCCAGCACGTTTTCGAGCAGGATGACCAGAGATCGCGGCAAGTGCGCCAGCGCGGCGCTGCGGATGGCGGAAAGCCGCGAAAGCGGCGTCAGGCAGGCATTCATCGGTCGGGCTTTCGCGAAGATCAGGCGAACATCACGACGCGGCGATGCGCGAACGCAGCGCGGCAAGGCTACCGCCGGTCTTGACCTTGCCGGGCAGCGGATGGCCGACGATCTCTTCCGCCAGCCTTGCGCATTCGGACAGTTTTTCCAGATCGACGCCGGTCTCGATACCCATCTCCTCGCACATCAACACGAAATCCTCGGTGCAGATGTTGCCGGCCGCGCCGGCGTGCGCGGCGAACGGGCAACCGCCCAGCCCGGCTACCGCCGCGTCGAAATGCTGCACGCCCATCTGCAGCCCGGCATAGGCATTGGCGAGGCCCAGCCCGCGCGTATCGTGGAGGTGGAGCGAAAGGTCCACGTCTGGGTTGGCGTCCTGCACCATGCCAACCACGCGACGGATGCGTTCGGGCGTGGCCCAGGCCATCGTGTCGCCCAGCCCGATCAGCGAAAGGTCTTCCCCCTGATCGCGCGCGATCGCGCGCATCTCGTTCACCAGCGCGACAATCTTGGCCGGGGCCACGTCGCCTTCGAAATTGCAGCCGAACGCGGCGGTGACGAAGCCGGTGCGCACCGGAATTCCATGCGCCTGATACATCTTCACCAGTGCCGGCTGGGCGGCAAGCTGCTGCTGCGGATCCCGGTTCTGGTTGCGCTTGAGGAAAGCGTCGGACGCGTAGAGCGTCAGCTTGCCCTCCAGATAAAGCCGGCCCGTAGCGATAGCGCGGATCAGCCCCTGCTGGTTCAGCCACAGCCCGGCATAGCGCACCCCATCGCGCGGGGTCATCCCGGCGACGACCGCTTCCGCATCAGCCATGCCCGGCACCTTGCCGGGATGAACGAACGAAGTGACCTGGATATAATCCAGCCCCGTATCCGAAAGCGCATCGACCAGCCGGATCTTTCCCGTGGTCGGAATCAGGCGCTTCTCGATCTGGAAGCCTTCTCGCGGCCCTTCTTCCTTGATAAACACGCGCGAGGGCAGATCGGTCATGTGCTGGTTCCTTCACCGAACATTTGTTTTCGCCGCAAATAGCCATTGACAGATTGAACCGACGTTCTGCTAAATAGAACAACCAATAAGGCTTAGGCGGGGCATCCCAAAATCATGAATTCCAAGGCAGGCGTCGCGGCGGTCGATCGCGCATTCGATATCCTTCACGCCTTCCGGCACGACAAACCGGTCCTCACCCTTGCGGAAATCTCGCGCATTACCGGCCTCTACAAGAGCACCATCCTCAGGCTGATGGGATCGCTCGAAAAGTACGGCTTCGTCTGGCAGCGCGCGGATGGGAGCTATCAGCTCGGCGCAGGCCTGCTGGCCTTGTCCACCGTGTTCCAGGACGCCTTCGACCTGCGGCAGTTCGTCGATCCCGTGCTGGACGATCTGGTGGCGCAGACTGCCGAAGGCGCATCGTTCTTCATCCGCGACGGCGAATACCAGGTCTGCCTGTTCCGCGCCGAAGGGCGCCATACCGTGCGCGACTATTCGATCCGCCAGGGCGACCGGCGCGAACTCAACCGCAGCGCCGCGTCCACCATCCTGCGCGACTATGAAGCAATGCCCTATGCCCCGCTCACACCGGACAATGCCTGCGTCATCTCGATCGGTAGCGTCGATCCGGAAATGGCGGCGGTCGGCGTCCCCGTGTTCGGCGCCGGGCACAAACTGATGGGCGCGATCACGCTTTCCGGCCCCAGCGCGCGCTTCACCGACGATTACGTCGAAAAGCTGCGCCCGATCGCGATCGACGCCGCCGCGCGGCTCTCGATCAATCTGGGCGAAACGCCCGCCCGCTTCGCGCAGGTTCGCGCTGACTGATCCGGCGCAGGGCGACGGAATTTCCGCCGCCACCGCGCCGGACAACAAGCGGGCGCTCAAATCGCGCCTCCGGCCTTCAACGTCTCCAGCACCGCCGTGTCCCGGCCCAGCGCGCCGAATATCTCGGCATTGTCGGCCCCCAGCAAGGGCGGTGCGGAGCGTGCGGCCGGCTGGCTGTCGCCCAGGCTGTAACCTGCGCGGCAGACCTTGACCGTTTCGAGCCCCGGCTGGCCCATGGGGATTTCATGGATCAGGCCGCGCGCCGCGATCTGCGGGTGCGCTAGGATTTCGGGAATGGACAGGATGCGACCGGCGGGAATGCCGTTGGCGTTGAGCAGGTCCTCCCATTCCGCCGCCCCCCGCGCGCCAAGCGCCTCGTCCAGAAGCGCGTTGAGCGCCGCGCGATTGGCCTTGCGCGCCTCGCGCTCGGCAAAGCGCGGATCGGTCTTGAGCGCGGAAAGCCCCACCAGATCGCACAACCGCTCGAACTGTTCCTGCTTGTTCGCCGCGATGTTGATCTGGCCGTCGGCGCATCGGAACGCGCCGGAAGGCGCAGCCGTCGTGTTCTGGTTGCCGATCGGCTGCGCCTCGACACCCGCGATCAGGTAGTTCGATACCGCCCAGCCCATGGCCGAAATCGTCGCATCGAGCATGGCGAGGTCGATATAGGCCCCTTCCCCGCTGTGCTGGCGCCGGAACAGCGCGCTCACCACGGCAAAGGCCGCGGCCAGCCCGCCCAGCGTATCGCACAACGGATAGCCGACGCGCAGCGGCGCGGACTGCGCATCGCCGGTAATGCTCATCACCCCCGACAAGCCTTGCACGATCTGGTCGTAGGCCGGGTTGGCGCTGAGCGGCCCTTCCTGCCCGAAGCCCGAAATCGCGCAATAGACAATGCGCGGGTTAATCGCCCGCACTTCCTCGTAACCGAAGCCCAGCCGATCCATCACGCGCGGCCGGAAGTTCTCGACCACCACGTCCGCCGTCACCAGCAGATCGCGAAACAGTGCCTTGCCGTCCGGATGCTTGAGATCGATCGTCACCGACTTCTTGCCCGCGTTCTGCGCCAGGAACGAGGTGCCGAGCATCATCGCATTGAGCGCCGGGGACGCGCCGAGCTTGCGCGCAAGATCGCCCTCTTTCGGATTCTCGACCTTGATGACCTCCGCACCCAGCATGGCCATCTGATAGGTGGCATAGGGGCCGGACAGCACGTTGGTTAGATCGAGCACCCGCACGCCCGCCAGAAGGTCGGCAGGCGGACGGGCGGCAGAAGCGGCAGCCTCCGTCATGCTCAGATCTCGGCGGTCAGAACGTCGTAGCGATAGAGCCAGTCGTAGCGATCGTTGATCGGATCACGGCTCCATTCGCTTTCCATGTACTTCACCGCGCCTTCCTCGGTCGCCAGCGCGGTTTCGTGGAAGCGGGCGGTGTTTTCCTTGGCCCCGCGCACCATGCGGCTCGTGCGGTCGACGCGCGCGGCCTCGTAGCGCAGCAGGGCTTCTTTCGGATCGTCGTACTGGTCAAGGCAACGGCCCAGCACCACGCCGTCCTCGATCGACATCACCGCACCCTGTGCCAGGAACGGCAGCGTGGCGTGGCAGGCGTCGCCCAGCAGCGTCGAACGGCCCTCGCTCCACTTCTGGCGCGGCGTGCGTTCCATGAACGCCCACTTCATTACCGTCGGCGCGGACCGGATCAGCGTCTGCACGTCCTCGTGCCAGCCGGCGAAATCGTTGGCGCATTCCTCGATGCTGCCCTGCGTATACCAGGATTCGACCTGCCAGTCATTGCGCTCGATCGTGCCGATCATGTTCATCAGCTTGCCGCCGCGCAGCGGATAGTTGACCATGTGGCCCCCTGGCCCGATCCACGTCCAGCCTACCATCTGGCGCATATGTTCGGGCAGACGCTCCATGGGGATCACGGCGCGCCAGGCGATCATGCCGGTGAAATTGGCTTCGTCATCGCCGAACAGGCACTTGCGCACGGTGGATTTCACGCCATCGGCACCGATCAGGATATCGCCTTCCACGGTCTTGCCGCCGGCCAGGTGCAGCGCCACGCCGTCTTCCCGGTTGGTCACGTTCTCTACCGCCGCGCCCAGATGGATCGCTTGGGGCGCCATCGCACGCACCGCATCGACCAGCGTTCCCAGAAGGTCCGGCCGATAGACTGTGAGATAGGGATAGCCGTATTTCTCGATCGCCATCTGGCCCAGATCGAACATCGGCCACGCCCGCCCGGTGTTCCACAGGCGGAATTCCTTGCGGCGCGGCGCGCAGGACGCGGCCTTCAGCGTCTCGAACACGCCCAGCGCATCGAGCGCGCGCGCGCCGTTGGGGCTGATCTGAACGCCCGCGCCCACCTCGCCCAGTTCGGGCGCCTGCTCGTACACCTCGACGTCATAGCCGCGCCGCAGCAGGGAAAGGGCGGCCGCCATGCCGCCGATGCCACCACCGGCGATAAGGATCTTGGGCGATTTGGTCATGCCATGCTCCGGAATGAAAGTTGGTTGCGATGCCGCGCGATCACGGCGTTTCGGTCCTCAGCCAGCCAAGCTTGGCGAGGACGGGTTCATCGGTGACCTGGAGAAGCACCGCATCTTCGGCGGCGTGGTGCGTGAACGGGCGCCACGCCGGAATCGCCACGGTATCCCCGAAGCGCCATTCCATCGTCTGCCCGTCCACCACGGTCGTGCCGTTGCCACGCACGACGGCAAAGATGTTGTTCGCGGTCGTGCGCAGGGACGCGGTTTCTACCCCCGCGGGTATCCGCATCATGCGCAGGGCGATCGTATCGAGCTGCGCCGGCCCCAGCGTCACCGATGCCGGTGTGCCCTCGCCCACCCGCGCCTGCTCCGCATCCAGGGCGGCGAGCGTGTCTTCCCAGCGGAACGCGATCGGCGCTTCGGCCAGTTCGGTCACGTCCGCTTCCAGCCCCGCCGGATGCGGCTGGTAGAACATCGGCTCCATCAGATGCACCAGCGGCACATCGAGGAAATCCATCCAGTAGCAATCCTCGCCGCCGCCATTGGCGTGCGAGTGCCAGGCCCAGTTTGGCGTCAGCAGCACGTCACCTGGCCGCATTTCCACCTGGCTGCCGTCGACCACGGTATAAGTACCGCGCCCTTCAAGGATCAGCCGCAGCGCGTTGGGCGTATGGCGATGGGCGCGGGCGACCTCGCCCGGCCGGATCATCTGGTAAGCCGCCACGATCGTGCGCACCGTGGAATAGACGTTGCCTTCCACGGGGTTGAACATCGTCAGGTTGCGGCGTTCCGCCTGTGCGGTATCGACCAGCCGCCCGGCGCGGTCGAGGATCGGCTTGACCTCGGCATAGCGCCAGACGTGCGGCAGGAAATTACGCCGCGGCTCGGGCCAAAGCGCCGGGAATTTCCGGTGCCAGCCGCCCTCCATGTTCATGCTCGCGAAGGCGCCGTACAGCGCCTCCAGCGAATCCGCTTCCAGAGCCGCCATGGTCAGGCCTGCTTGATGATCGGCGGCACGTAGGGCTGCGCGAAGACTTCGGTCATGCCGAGATCGCCCTGCACCACGTCCACGTTCATTTCGCCGATCTGGTCGATCACGATGCGTATGCGATCACCGTCCACCACGGGACCGACGCCTTCAGGCGTACCGGTCGCGATCACGTCACCGGGATAGAGCGTCATCACCGCCGAGGCGGTTTCGATCATGCCCGGAATATCGAGCACCAGATCGCGCGTATTGGCGGACTGGCGCAGGTCGCCATTGACCCACAGCTTCATGTCGAGCGACGCCGGATCGGGCACTTCGTCGGCGGTCACCACCCAAGGCCCGATCGGGCAGAAGCTGTCGTATGCCTTGCGGAACACGCGCTCCTCGCGCCCGCGCACCACCATGTCGAGCAGGCAGGTGTAGCCGAACACCGCCTCGCGCCAGTTCTCGCGCTGAAGGCCGCGCACTTCCTTGCCGATGATGATGCCCAGTTCGCTTTCGTGGTGCACTTCACGCCCCGGCACCCGCGGCAGCACCACCGGATCGGACGGCCCCGAAAGCGACGAGCACGGCTTCAGGAAGAAGCCCTGGTTGGTCGCACGGTACTGCGCCTGCATTTCGCGCCCATGCGCGTGATAGTTCACCGGATAGGCGATGACCTTGTTCGGCCACGGCACCGGCGTTTCCAGCCGGACATCGGCCAGCGGCTTGCGCGCAGCGGCGGCGAGCGCCGCCTCGATCTTGGGGCGCCGCGCCTCGAAATCACGGATCAGCCGCAGCGGACCGACCGCCGGCCATTCCGCAGGATCGATGCCGCAGACATCGGTGACATCGACGATCTCGTCGCCAAGGCACACCCCGATCCTGCCACCATCAAATCTCGCGAGCCGCATAATCCCTTCTCCGTTCTATTTAACAGAACATCGTTCTTTTATTAACATAGGCAGATGTGAAATCAATTGTATTCGCGCGCTGAGACCGCATTTTTTCGGAATCGGAAGCGTCCCGCCGTTCCCGCTCATCCGGCTCGCCGTCCCGCATCGTGCCGCGGGATTTCCCGAGGCGCGGACACACGACGGGCGCGGACGACATCTGCCTTCCGCGCCCGTTGCCGGAACCCCGCACCGGGGCGGCGGCCTCATCGCCCCCCGGCCTGCCCCATCAGAAACGGGCGCGGAAACGGGCGCCCCACGTGCGGGGCGGCGCGATGTCCTGGCCGTTGTAGTTGGCGATGAACGGATACTGCTGCGTGCCGGTGTACACCGCCTTGTCGCCGATGTTCCGCACGAACAGCTGGACCGAGTACCTGTCCTCGGGCGAACGGTATGTGAGGCTGGCGTTGACCAGCGCATAGGCCGGCGCGCGCGCGTTCTCGACGAATTCCGCACTCAACCAGCGCGACGAGGCAAACGTCATGTCAGGCGCGAACTCGATCTTCGCGCCGTTGGCGAGATCGAAGGTGTGGGTATAACCCACCGTGCCCGACCACTTCGGCGTGCGCGGCAACTGGAAGCCGTTGCAGTTGATGTTCCAGAAGCCGATCTGGGCGTTGCCGCCGGTGATCGCCGTGACATCGCACGCCGTCGAGGCCGACGGATTGCCCGCCCTGTAGTTCCGGTAGCTGAATTCCTTGTACTTGCTCTCGGTGTACTCGATGCCCACCCGCAGGCTGTCGTTGGCGGTCGGACGCAGCGTCACGTCGGCGCTGACGCCCTTGGCCACGGCCTTGCCCGCGTTGAACAGCGAGGAAACCTGCGCGCCGCCGCGATCGAGCTGCGAGAAGTTTTCCTGGCGGTTCTTGTAGTCCATCCAGAACAGTTCGAGGTTGAGCTGCAGCAGCCGGCCGAAGAAGCGGTTCTTCGCGCCGATCGTATAAGCCGTCACGTCCTCGGGCTTGTAGGGATCGATGTCGGCGTTCGACTGGCCGCCCGACTTGAAGCCAGTGACCACGCTGCCGTAGATCATGCTCTGCGGCCCTGCATCGAATTCAAAGCCAGCCTTGTAATTGACCCGATGCGCCGAATAGGTGCCACGCACGTTGGTGCCCGCCGCCGTCTTCAGTTCACAGCTGCCGCCGATCGCCGTGCCGCCATTCGGGCAGGCCAGGCTGCCCGCGATGGCATAGCGATAGCCATCGACGCTCTTGGTTTCGTCGGTGTAACGGATGCCGCCGGTCAGGCGGAAACGGTCGGTCAGCGAATAGGTCGCCTCAGCAAAGGCGGCGTAGGCGCGAGTGTTGAGCGTGGCCACGAAAGCCGTGTCGGACGCGCGGCCAAGGCGGACGGCGTTGAAGCTGTCCTGATCCTCGTTGAAGAAATAGCCGCCCAGCACCCATTTGAGCTTCTCGTTCGCATTGCCGAGACGGACTTCAACCGTTTCCGCATCAGACGTGGAAGGCGCGCCGGTGAAGTAGTTGGTGGTGCTGAAATAGAGCGCCGGCATCACCAGCGAATCCAGCTTGACGTGCTGGTAGGCCGGGATGACGGTCAGCGTGGCCGGGCCAAGGTTCCATTCCAGATGACCGTTGATGCCCCAGATATCGATGTTCTGGTAGGTCTTGCTGGTGTCGAGCGGATAGATGCCCGGAGGCGCGACAACCTTCGAGATCAGGCTGTTCAGCGTGCCATTGATCGATGTCCAGCGATCGGCGGGGATGATCGGCTGGCTGTTGGTCAGGCCTGGCGCGGTTGGCGCGGTCGGCTCATAGACCACCTTGCCGGGACCACGCCCGCCGAGGTGCTGGTAGTTGAAGCCGAGGCGAAGGGTCAGATCCTCGGTCGGCTCCGCCTTCAGTTGCAAGCGGAACGAATGGTGCTTGTCGTCGTCGGTGCCGTCGCTGATGTAACCGTTGCGCGAAACACCCTGGAACGCCGCGCGGATGGCGACCTTGTCGCCCAGTGGGATGTTCAGCGCGCCTTCGGCCGAGAAGCCGTTGTAGTTCTGGAAGCCGGCCGACATGTATCCTTCAAACACGCCCAGCTTGGGCTGCACAGGAAGGATATTCAGCGCGCCGCCGGTGGCGTTGCGGCCATAGAGCGTGCCCTGCGGACCCTTGAGCACTTCGACGCGCTCCAGATCGTAGAACACGCCGGCCACGTACTGGCTGCGCGCGGCGAACACGCCGTCATAGTTCTGCGCAACGGCCGAGTTGCTGTAGGCGGTCGTCGAGAAATCGCCGGCGCCGCGGATGTATATCTGCAGCGAACTGCCGCCTTGCGTAATCTGCACGCCGGGCGAAAGCCGCGCGAGATCGGTGGCCTGCGCCACACCGGCACGCGCCAGCGTCTCGGCCGAAAGCACGTCGATCGAAACGGCGGCCTTCTGCGCGCTTTCCTGACGGAACTGCGCGGTAACGACGATTTCGCCGTCGGACGGTGCCGCTGCCTGATCTTCGGCACCCCCCGCTTCGGCCCCTGATTCCGCGGTCGACGTTTCCGCCATGGCAGCCGTCGGCAGCAGCGCACAGGCTGCAGCGCTCAGCATGAATTTCGTGAAGCAATCGCGTCGACGCATCGATGTCCTC
Organism: Novosphingobium sp. LASN5T; assembly: GCF_003856955.1. Taxonomy (NCBI): domain Bacteria; kingdom Pseudomonadati; phylum Pseudomonadota; class Alphaproteobacteria; order Sphingomonadales; family Sphingomonadaceae; genus Novosphingobium; species Novosphingobium sp. LASN5T. Next base: position 67,699 of record NZ_RQSI01000016.1, on the reverse strand, counting down.
CCCTGATCGTCAGTTATCGGAACAAGTCCGGCAAGCCCTCCGATTCAGAGGTTCTTCCAGACAGAACGACGTTCTTTTAATCCAGAATTGCGGTGCTTGTCAACGCATAGGGCCGGCACAGGCGGCCACCGTCTCTCGATCCTGTTCATCCGATTGATATTGAACGATTCAGGGATGCCGTTTTTGCGGCTTCACAGTCACTGGACAAAGGTTGATCCATCACATAGAACATCGTTCTGTTTTTTTTGCTGCGTGGATCAGGCGCGTAGGCCCAGATTCGCACCAACGGCGCCACGCGGCCTCTGGGAGATGATGAATGACGACTTTTCCTGACGTTCCCGCGTTCACCGGTTTCAACACGCCTTCCCGCGTCGAGGCGGATGTGCATGACCTCAACGTGGTCGGCACGATCCCTGCGGAAATGGACGGCGCGTTCTATCGCGTGCAGCCGGAACATCAGTTCCCGCCCAAGCTGGGCGACGACATCGCGTTCAACGGCGACGGCATGATCTCCATGTTCCGGTTCAAGGACGGCCGGGTGGATTTCACCCAGCGCTGGGCCAAGACCGACAAGTGGAAGCTTGAAAACGAAGCCGGGCGCGCGGTGTTCGGCGCCTATCGCAACCCGCTGACCGACGACGAAGCGGTGAAGGGCAAAATCCGCGGCACGGCGAACACCAATGCCTATATTCACGGTGGCCGGCTCTATGCGCTGAAGGAGGATTCCCCGGCCCTGGTGATGGACGCCGTCACGCTCGAAACCGCCGGCTACACCGATTTCGATGGCAAGATGAAGGGCGAGACCTTCACCGCGCATCCCAAGACCGACCCCGCCACCGGCAATCTCTGCGGCTTCGGCTATGCCTCAAAGGGCATTCTCACCCGCGACATGGCCTACTACGAGATCAGCCCCCAAGGCGAGCTGCTCTACGATGTGTGGTTCGAAACACCCTACTACTGCATGATGCACGATTTCGCGATCACGCCGGACTACGCGCTGTTCTCGGTCATGGGCATGACCAGCAACTGGGATCGCCTGAAAGCCGGCAAGCCGCATTTCGGCTTCGACACCTCTCTGCCGAGCTACCTTGCCGTGATGCCGCGCAGGCCCGGCACCACCGCCGCCGATATCCGCTGGTTCAAGGGCGGAAACTGCTTCACCGCGCACGTCATGAACGCGTTCCAGGAGGGCACCAGGCTGCACCTCGACCTGCCGGTAGCCGCCAACAACATGATGCCGTTCTTCCCCGACATCGACGACGCGCCGTTCGATCCCGTCGCCGGCAGCACGTTCCTGACGCGCTGGACGGTTGATCTCAGCCAGAACGAGGAAGAGTTCAAGGCCGTCCGCCTGTCTGATATGATCGGCGAATTCCCCAAGATCGACGATCGCTTCACCGGCCAGAAGAACCGGTATGGCTGGATGGTCGTGATCGATCCCAGCCAGCCGGTCGAATTGAAGGGCGGCAGTGCCGGCGGCTGGGTGATGAACACACTAGGCTTCGTCGACCTTGAGACTGGCCAGGAACAGAAGTGGTGGGCCGGCCCCGTCTCCAGCATCCAGGAACCGTGCTTCGTGCCCCGTTCGCCCGACGCGGCGGAAGGCGACGGGTGGATCGTGATGGTGTGCAATCGCCTCGAAACCCGCAGCAGCGACCTGCTGATCTTCGACGCCACCGAAATCGCCAAGGGCCCGATCGCCACGATCAACATTCCCGTGCGCCTGCGCTTCGGCCTGCACGGCAACTGGGCGGATGCGGCGCAGATCCACACCCTCAGCGAAGCAGCCTGACAACTCTCCGCCGGAAACAGAAAGGCCCGGGAAGTTCGCTTCCCGGGCCTTCTTCTTTTCGATTCTCCAGTCTGCTGCAGTCAGGGCTTTGCGGCCAATCCGTGGCCGATCATGTCCGCCAGAATGTCCGCCGCCTCGCTCCAGTCGATCGATGCGAGATCGAACCCCATGATTCCCGCGAGCCGCTCGCCATGCGCCTGCGGATACATATAGGCGCCCAGCACCACGTTCATCGCCAGGAAAAAGCGCTTTTCGTCGAGTTGCGGCAGCGCGCGGCGTAGCAGGGCGATCAGGCGCGCGCGGACCGGTGCGGCCAACGGGCGCGTGATGCCACGCGCCTCGTCAGACGGATCGAGCAGCGCCATGCAATAGACGCGATGGCTCTTGCGCAAGGCCGCCTCTTCCCGCGCCAGCGCGGCGCCGAAGAATGCGGCGACGATCGCGCGGACGGTGATGTCCCCGCTCGCCTCGATGGCGTCGAAGCCGGCGTTCTGCGCGGCGTGGATGGGGTCGAAGTGCCGCTTGAACACTTCCTCGAACAAATGGCGCTTGCTGCTCCAGTTCCGGCTCAGCGATGCGAGGCTGGTCCCCGCCTGCGCGGCGATCGCGCGGATCGTGCAGCGGTCATAGCCATTGGCGATGAACTGGTCGTCGGCCGCTTCGAGAAAGCGCTGGCGGCTGGAGCTTTCGCGCGGGGCCTCGTCCGTTGCGGCCTCGATGGCGCGGAGCTGCTCTTCAGACATCGAAGCCAACCCGGCCATAGCGCCCGTCCAGATATGTCAGCGGCACGGTATCATCCCCCAGCATCACGCGCTCCACCAGGCCTTTCACGATGGTATGGCTGCCGAAGGCCTCTGCCTGATCGACAGCGCAGATGATAGTGGCGACGGAGGCCGACACAACCGGCACACCACGCTCCATCCGCCAGGGCATCGTCGCGAAACGCTGGTCGGCCGGCGTCGAGACGAACGTCTGGCAGCCTTCGCGCTGCTCCCATGCCAGAATGTTGACGGCGAACGCCCCCTGCGCCAGCAGCGGCGCGCACAGCGACGCGCCGGTATTGATCGCCAGCAGCATCGACGGCGGCTCCATGCTGAGCGACATGAACGCGGTCATGGCGATGCCATAGGGCGTTCCGGCCGCATCCGCCGTGGTGACCAGCGCCACCCCGCTGGCCAGGCGCCGCATCGCGCCCTTGAACAAGGCGTCGAGCGGCGGTTGCGCCGAGACGTCGGCATGCGATGTCGTGACAGTCATGGTGCGTTCCCCAAAACAGGAAGCGGCCGCCCGTTGCCCGGCGGCCGCTTCCGATGGCATGACGGAGATGCTCCGATCAGCCCGGCAGGATGCCGGACTTCTGCATGAACTCCTGCACCTGGTTCCATTCGTAGTCGCGCTGCGCGATCATGTGGTCGCCAATGCGCGCGCGCGTCTGGCTGGTCAGGTAGAACATTTCGTACAGTTCGATACGGCTGCCCAGCGCCGAACCGGCGAAATCCCAGGCCATTCGCATGATCCGTGCGCGCTCCTCGGCGGCGATGCCGTTGGAGCCGGGCAGATACTTGCGCAGCAAGTCGCCGATCTCGGGATTATCGAACAGCGCCAGCGAAGGCGTGCACAGCAGGTTGTGCGAACCGATCGCGCGAATGATCTGGTTCACGCGCGTCATCCAGCCTGGCATTACGCAGCGCAGCACCGAAAGGTCACGGTGCGGGAAGAACGCGCCTGCGCCCCAGTCGTGGGCCCGTTCCTCGGCGGCATGGATGATCGAGCGGGTCATCGACAGGTACGAATAGATCTCGCCCAACTGCACCGCCACGTCGGGCGCATGCAGACTGTTGGTGACTTTGGCGATGCTGCTGCACAGGTCATAGGCGAATTCAAGCTTCACCATCGCGCGGATGGCCGTCTGCTGCAGCGTGTTGCCCGGCGAGACGCCCTGGTTCAGCGTGTTGTAGACCGTGAGGTCGCCATCGCAGAACAGCCGCTCGTAGGGCACTTCCACATCGTCGAAGATCACGAACGAATCCTGCTCGTCGAAGCGCGATGAGAACGGGGCGTCGGCCACGCTGCGATCGACGCCATAGTGATCGCGGCAGATCTGGATCACGCCCTTGGTGCTGACCGGGATCGAGAAGATCAGCGCATACTGTTCCGCGCCCGAAGGGATCGGGGCCGAGGAATAGACGTAAAGCTCGTCGGCAATCGGGCCGAGCGTCGCCAGCACCTTGCCGCCCCGCACGATCACGCCGTTTTCATTGCGGCCGACTACGCGCAGCGTCAGGTCAGAGTTCATCCCCGCGAGCGGCGGCGCGCCCTTGTCGATATTCGCGTGAACGATGGTGTGCGTCATCGAAAGATCGCCGTCGATGACTTCGCGATGGAAGTTCTTCAGCCGCTCATACCCCTCGGGCTTGCCCTTCGCCCATATGTCCGCGCGCGCGGTGTGCCCCGCCAGCACGACGTTCACATAGTCGGGCGTGCGACCGAGCATGCCGTTGGAATAGCGCGCCAGTCGCTCCAGACCACGATGGCGCACCATCAGGTCTTCCTTCGACTTGGGCAGCATCAGGCTGACGTTCATCTTCTCGCCGGGGCGTTCCGGATCGTCGATGAGGCATTCGTCAGCGTATTCGTTCTGCCAATCGAAATAGCCGGCCATGCCGTTCAGCGAGCCCGCCAGCAACGGGTCTTCCGCGACGCTGACCTTGCCTTCGCCGAGCCAAACCACCCGGCCGTCATTCAAGCCTGCCTTGTACTGGTCGCCAGTCCGGACTGCCATAGCCTCTTCTCCCCAATCGAAAACACATGTATTCACGAATCAACTGGCTAGATGCAAATGAAACATCATTCTGTCAATCAGAACTTTGGCATTGACCAATGCAGGCGGCGAGAGGTAAAAATAGAATGTTATTTTTCATAACAGAATGCGTCTGCGCCCGGCTCCGGCGAAACCGGTCCCGGCCGTAAAACCCCGGGAGATGCGATCCATGCCCATGCAAGCCGTTCCTGCCGTCACGCCCTCCCCCGCGCTGATCGAACGCGCGGCCGACCGCTTCACGCAACTGCTGGGAACCGATGCGGTCCATCGCGAAGGTCGCAATCTCGCCGAATTCCGCGATCCGTTCGAAGGCCCCGCGGCGACGGCACACCAGCCCTCTTTCGTCATCCAGCCGGAAACGGTGGAACAGGTGCAGGCGGCCGTGCGGATCGCCGCCGAACTGGGCGTCCACCTTTGGACATCATCGATGGGCCGCAACTTCGGCTACGGCGGATCGGCGCCTGCCGTCAGCGGCGGCATCGTGCTCAACCTGCGCCGGATGAACCGCATCCTCGACATCGATGCGAAGCAGGGCTTCGCGCTGATCGAACCAGGCGTCACCTTTCACCGGCTTTACGAGGAACTGCGCGCGCAGGACGCCCCGCTGATGATGTCGGTTCCCGATCTCGGATGGGGCAGCATCATCGGCAATGCGCTCGAACACGGCTACGGCTACAACGTCCACGGCGATCATGCCTCGGCGCTGTGCGGGTTGGAGGCTGTGCTGGCCGACGGCACGCTGCTGCGCACCGGTCAAGGCGCGATCAGCAACAGCCCGGTGTGGTCGTGCCATCGACGCGGCTTCGGTCCTTCGCTCGATGAACTGTTCAAGCAATCGAACTTCGGCGTGGTCACCAAGGCCGGCCTGTGGCTGATGCCGCGCCCGGAAACGATCGTCACCGGCACCATCCGCTGCGAGGGTGACGGCGATATCGTGCCGATGATCGACATGCTGCGCCGACTGATGCACGAAGGTGTGCTGCAAGGCGTGCCCATGATCGTCGGCACGCCCGCCGATACCGAAAACGAGGAAGCCGGCAACGGCGCCTTCACCATGCGCAACCTGCGGCAGGTACTGCGCCCGGGCCGCTGGAACGCGCGCATCGGCCTCTATGGCCCCGCCCGCATGGTCGAAGCGCGGCGCGCCCTTCTGGAAGAAGCCTGCGCCACCCTGCCCGGCGCGGTACTGGAACTGCGCACTTATTCCGGCGAGGCCGGCCCGGACGAGGTGGAACCGCGGGACCTGATTTCGGCGGGCATTCCCAATCAAGTCCTGCTCGAACGCCTGCACGGCATTTTCGGCCCGCGCATCGGCCACATGGATTTCTCGCCGGTCCTGCCCTTTACCGGTGAAGCGGCGCTGAAAGCCGAAGCGCTGGTGCGCGAAACGCTGGACCGGTACGGACTGGTCGGCCCGTTCGGCCTGCTGCTGACCGGCCGCAGCATGGTCAGCGCCAGCATGATCCTGTTTGACACCGCGGATGCCGAACAGGTGGAAACCACCCGCAACGCGGTGCGCGAGATGTACGATCGCGCCGCCGAGTGGGGCTGCACCGGCTATCGCGCGCACGTTTCGCTGGTCGACCACGTCGCCGCAAAGTTCGATTTCAACGATCACGCGCTCGGCAAGATCTACGCGCGGCTGAAGCAGGCGTTCGATCCGGCAGGTATCCTTTCGCCCGGCAACCACGGCATCTGGCCCGCCGGCCAGTCATCACGCGATGGCTGACCGGCCATGCCCCCTGTCGGCGGAACTCCGGCCCCTGCGTCGGAGCCTTTTGCCTCCAGTCGGATTGACTCGTCTGCGCACTAAAAATAAAAGAACGATGTTCTGTATGAAAGAACGATCTGCACGACGGATCGTCGGAGACATCACGACCGGCGCGCCACCAGGGCGTCACACGGTGACGAGGAGATAATGATGACGGGTGGGGAGCGGATCGCGATCGCGCAGGTCCGGCGCTATGCGCGCATGAATATCGTGGCCGGTTTCCTGATCTGGGGCATCGCGCTGGCCGGCGTCTCGATGATGATGCCGATCATGTACAACACGATCGCCAAGGACATGGGCTGGAGCGTCGCGCAGACCACCAGCTTCATGGCGATCAAGTCCGCCGTGTCGGCGGTGGGCGGGTTGTTCGCGGGCGGCATGTTCGTGCGCTTCGGTCTCAAGCGCGTATTCATGCCCTCGGTCGTCACGATCGGCATCGCCACCACGCTGCTCTTTTTCGTCCGCAACCTGCCGGTCTACTATGCGCTTGCCGCCGTCTCCGGCTTCGCCTCGATCCTGGCCCTGATTGCCATCCAGGTCACACTCGCACGCTGGTATTCGGCGAGCCTTGGCCGGATCACCGGCATTGCCATGCTGGGCGGCGCCGTTGCCGGCACGGTCGTGCCGATGGCGACGACCCTGGGCCTGCGCCAGCTCGGCTGGCACGCCACCGCCGGAACGGCGGGCCTTATCGTGCTCGTGGTGCTGTCGCTCGCGGTCAACTTCCTCGTCCACGAGACGCCCGAAGCTTACGGTTACACCGCCGACGAACTGGACCCTGGCAAGGCTGCTCCCGGCAAGCCCGGAGTTGCGGGGCAGGCCCCCGATCCGGGGCCGGAGTTTTCCTCGTTCCTGCGCAGCCGCCAGTTCATCCTGCTGATCGTCGCCGCGGCGATGTCGGGCGTGATCAGCAACGGCATCAACGAATACATCCCGCTGTTCATCGAACGCCACACCAGCCTTGGCGCTTATGTCGCGGCGCTGGGTTTCACCATCGTCATCGTGATCTCGGGCCTCGGCAAGATCCTGTTCGGCTGGGTGTTCGATCGCCTTTCCACGCGCGGCGTGGCGCTGTGCTGGGCGCTGTGCGGCGTTGCAGCGCTGCTCACCTTCCCGCTGGCCGGCCTCGCCACGTTCCTGATGTTCACGATCGTGCGCGGCGTGTCGCACGGCGGCGTGATCGTGCAGGCCCCCGTCCTCGCACGGCACATGTACGGCGTGCGATCGCTGCCGCAGGTCATCTCGCTGCTCAGCGCCGCGTTCCACCTCGGCGCTTCGGCGGGTATTGCGGCGATTGGCTTCGGCGTCGACCTAACCGGCGGCTTCACCCTGCCGTTCGTCGTGGTGACGTGCATCGCCTTCGCCGCCGCCTTCATCGCCCTCAGCTTCAAACCCCGCTACTGGGCCGGCTATACGGAGCGCTAGGTGCAGGAACCAACGCGGTTGCTGCTGCTTGCCGGGGCAAGCTTCGCGGCCTCCTTTCTCAGCGCCTGCTTTTCGGTCGGCGGCGGCTACATCCTGTTCGGCGCGACGACGTGGATTCTGCCGCTGCCGAGCGCGATCGCGCTGCAATCGGTGCTGTCGTTCGGTTCGCTGTTCTCGCGTACCCATGCCTTCTGGGCTGATATCGACTGGGCGATCGTGCGCACCTTCACCGCCGGTTCGCTGGCCGGTGTGGCGGGCGGCATGTGGCTGTTCAGCCGCGCGCCGGAAAACCTGCTGGCAATATTGCTGGGCGTCCTGCTGCTGGTGCTGGCATGGCTGCCGCCGCTCCGGCTGCGCATCTCGCCCGGCAAGTCGTTCTTCTCGGTCGGCGTCCTGCATGCCGTGGTGGGAACGCTGTTCGGCCTCGGCGCGATCCTCCAGCCCGCGCTGCTGCGCACGAAGCTGACCCGCACCGCGATCGTCGGCACCTTCGCCAGCTGCATCATCGTGCTCGAGGTGCTGCGGACGGCGGGCTATTCCGCAGCGGGCTTCGACTACCGGCAATACGTGCCAGAAATCCTCGTTGCGACGGTTACGGGCCTGGCCGGCACCTACCTCGGCAAGCGCGCTACGCCGATCATTCCGGACCATGTTTTCCGCACGGCCTTGCGCCTGTTCATCAGCGTGCTCGGCATACGGTTCATGCAGAAGGGAACGGCCGGATGGACCGCCTGACAGCCCCCCTTCCTGTCCGTGGCACCGCCATGACCGTTGACAGGCCCCGGCGACTGCCATACGCATTTTTATAGAATATCGATCCGTCAGACAGAATATTCCTCGCGCACTGGAGCCTGCCTCCGCCGCGTGCAAGCAAATCATCAGGAGTGGATATGGCCTCCTTGCTCCCCAAGGGCGTAGGCAGCACCGGGTTCCAGAAAGCCCTCGCCGGATTTCGCGCCGCCATCGGCAACCAGTGGGTGCTCGACAGCGAAGAGGACCGCGCGTCCTATATCGATCCCTATGCCATGGGCGACGGCATGGATCACGATTGCTCCGCGATCGTGGCGCCGGCCTCGGTCGAGGAAGTGCAGGCGATCGTGCGCGTGGCCAACGAAACCAAGGTCGCGCTCTGGCCCGTCGGGCGGGGCAAGAACCTGGGCTATGGCGCGGCCTCGCCGGCGGAAAAGGGCGATGTCATCCTCGATCTCAGCCGCATGAACCGCGTGCTCGAGGTCAACGACAAGCAGGCCTATTGCCTGCTGGAACCGGGCGTCGGCTATTTCGACCTGTTCCGCCACCTCAAGGAAAACAACCATCCGTTGTGGATGTCCGTTCCCGGCAACTCCTGGGGCAGCGTCATCGGCAACGCGCTCGACCGGGGCATCGGTTACACGCCCTATGGCGATCACTGCGAACAGATCTGCGGCATGGAAGTGGTGCTTCCCGATGGCTCGGTCGTCCGCACCGGTATGGGCGCGATGCAGGGTTCCGCCGGGTGGCAAGCCTACAAGTACGGATATGGCCCCGGTTGGGACCAGATGTTCATGCAGTCGAACCTAGGCGTAGTCACCAAGGCCGGCGTCTGGCTCCAGCCGGAACCGGAAATGACCGCCAAGATCGAACTGGCCCTGCCCAATTTCGACGATGCCGCGTGGGCCATCGACATCCTGTGCGACCTGCGCCGGCGTGACGTGATCCAGCACAATATCGTGTTCGGATCGCCGGTGCGCGCGGCCTCCACCATGTCGCAACGGGCGGACTGGTACGACGGCCCCGGGGCGCTGCCGGATTCGGTCAGCGAGACCATGATGAAGAAGCTCGGACTCGGCTGGTGGAACGCCAAGATCAGCCTGTTCGGCCACGAAGGCACGGTGACGGCGCAAGTGGACCTGATCCGCAAGCTGTTCGAGCCGAAGCTGGGCCGTCCGCTGGAATTCGAGCTGTGGAAGAAGGGCGATCCCGAGGAGAAGTCTGCCCAGGGCGTTCCCACCACGATGGGGCTTCAATGCGTCAACTGGTACGGCGGACGCGGCGGCCACCTCAGCTTCGCGCCGGTGCTGCCGCAAGACGGCACGCTCGCCTTCAACTACGCCAAGAAGATCAAGGCCTATTACGAGGAAATCGGCCAGGACTATTACGCCAGCTTCACCATCGGCCGGCGGCACATCAACAACGTCAGCCTGATTCTCTACAACCGCGATGAACCGGAGATGGTCGCCCGCGCCGACAAGCTCTATCGCCACCTGCTTGCCGAAGCCGCAAGCCAGGGCTTCGCCGAATATCGCGGCCATATCTCCTACATGGATGCTGTGGCGGAAACCTACAATTTCGGGGGCGGCGCGCTGCGCAGGCTCAACGACAAGGTCAAGGCCGCGCTCGATCCCAACAACATCATCGCGCCCGGCCGCAACGGCATCGGCACCCGCCGCTGAGCAGAGGGAGAACGCCCATGAAACTTTCGCGATCGCTCCTGCCGCTGGCCGGGCTCTCCGCGCTGCTGGCGGCATCGTGCGGCACGGCGGGAGATGTCCCTCCTCCGCCCGCGCCGAAGCCCGCGTCCCCGATCGCCGCCGCGCTGTTCGGGTCGGGATCGAAGGACGAGGGCGAACGCCTGTTCGGACAGGAATGCGCTTTCTGCCATGTCGGCAAAAGCACCGGCGCGATGATGCTGGGCCGCCGGCTGGGCAAGGACAAGGCCGAGCTGATCCACCGCACCGACCTTGACGCCGACTACGTTAAGGCCGTGGTCCGCAACGGGCTGATGAACATGCCGGCCTTCTCGCGGGTCGAAGTGACCGACGCGGAACTCGACAAGATCGCCGCCTATCTCGCGCGGAAGAAATCGTGATGCCGCTTCGTCGCAATATCCTGAAAGGCGGCGTGACGCTGGGGGCGGCCGGCCTTGCGGGCCTGCCCGGCCTGGCGTCTGCACTCGATCTCTCCGGCGATCCGCGCTTCATCGTCGATGGCAGACTGCCGGAAGCCCCTCGCCTGATCGCGCAGGCCCGCGCGGGCGGGCACACGCTGGCTGATCCGCAGGGCGAAGTCGTGGCGCTGCTGCTTGCCCCGCATGGCCGCTGGCTGTCCGCCAATGGCATGATCGTGGGGCTGACCGGATATTCCGATTTCGTGCTGGCGCGCGATGTCCTGCGCGGAACATCGCGCCCCGTGCGCCATGCCGTTTCCCTCAACGGCATGGCGCAGATGGAAACCACCCTGGACGGCGGCAAGCGCACCACCCGCACGCTGGACGCTTTACTGGGTCCGGCGCCGTGGCGCGAAAACACGCGGGCGACCAGCTTTCTCTGGCTGGCCTGACCGGTTTCGCATTTTCAACAAAAGGCTTGTGGCCGTGGACACCCTGGAATTCGATTTCATCGTCATCGGTGCCGGTTCGGCCGGTTCGGTACTCGCCAACCGGCTTAGTGCCGATCCCGCCGTGCGCGTGCTGCTGCTCGAGGCGGGCGGCGAGGCGAACCATCCCTATGTGCGGATGCCGCTGGGTTTCCTCCAGGCGTTGCGCAGTTCCGACCTTGCCTGGCAATTCGCCTCCGAACCCGAAACCCATGTGGGCGGCAAGAGCTTTCCCCTGCCGCGCGGGCGGATGCTCGGCGGATCGTCGTCGATCAATGGCATGGTCCATTTCCGGGGGCATCCGCGCGATTTCGACGATTGGGCGGCGGCGGGGTGCACCGGCTGGGACTATGCCAGCGTGCTACCCTATTTCAAGCGCTCGGAAGACCACTGGACAGGCGGCAACCGCTGGCGCGGGCGCGGCGGGCCGATCTCGGTCCAGCCGGTCGATACCTCGCGCCTGATGGCGGACGAACTGCGCGCCTCGGCAGCACTCTGCGGCTATCCCTACAATCCGGACTATGACGGCGAGAGCAACGAAGGCTGCGCCGACGTGCAGATCGCGCTACGCAACGGCGAACGCTGCGGATCGGCGGCGGCGTACCTCAAGCCCATCCGTTCGCGCCGCAACCTCAAGGTGATGACGCGCGCGCATGTTCACCGCATCCTGTTCGACGGCAAGCGCGCCACCGGCGTGGAGTTCGAACGCCATGGAGTGCGCCAGCAGGCGACTGTGGAACGCGAAGTGCTGCTCTGCGCCGGTGCATACGGCTCGCCACAGATCCTCATGCTGTCGGGCATCGGGCCGGGCGGAGAGCTAGCCAGCCACGGCATCTCTCCGGTCCACGAGCTGCCTGGCGTCGGGCAGAACCTGCAGGAGCACGTCCGCCTTGCCCACCAGTACGACGCGGCTCCGCCCCACAGTTTCGCGCGCGAACTGCGCTTCGACCGCGCGACCGTTTCGTTCCTGCGCTGGTATTTCACCGGCACGGGCCGCTTCGCCAACCAGATCGCCGCCGGCTGTATTCTCGCCCGGTCGGAACCCGATCTCGACCGGCCCGATCTCCAGATCATGTCCAGCCCGGTCAGGGTCGATGCGAACATCTGGTTTCCCGGCTTCGCCAAGCCGAAACAGGATTGCTTCTACAACTCGATCTGCCTGCTGCGCCCCGAAAGCCGCGGTTCGGTTACGCTGCGCGATCGCAACCCGCTATCCGCCCCGCGCATCCAGCTCAACCTGCTGGAACACCCCAACGACTGGGCGACGCTGAAGAAGGGCCTCGCGATCTCGCGCAGGATATTTTCGGGCGGTCCGATCGCCGATTACGTGCTGCGGGAAATCCTGCCCGGCGCGCATGTGCAGGACGATACCCAGCTCGATGCGATGAAGGCCGATCTGGCCGGCGTCGTCCACCATCCCGTCGGCAGTTGCACCATGGGCACCGGACCGGACGCGGTGGTCGATCCGCAACTGCGCGTCCACGGCGTCGAAGGTCTGCGCGTCGTCGATGCCTCGATCATGCCGCTGCTGGTCGGGGCAAACACCAATGCCGCCGCCGTGATGATCGGCGAAAAGGCGGCAGACCTCATTCTTGGCAATCACGCGCCGGAGTCCGTGCAATGACCGAACTTTCCCCTGTCCTCGACCGCGCCGCCGTGCGCATCGGGCAGCTTTCCGGGCACTTCATCAACGGCGCCTGGCAGCGTGGAAACGCCGCCCCGATCGACGTGATCGATCCCGCGACCGAAATGGTGATCGGACAGATCGCGTCCGGCGGCGCGACGGAAGTGGATGCAGCCGTAAACGCCGCGCGCGCCGCCTTCGAACGCCCGGAATGGAGCGCGATGCCCGCTGCCCAGCGCGAAAGGCTGCTGCTCCGCCTCGCCGATATCGTCGAACAGCATCAGGACGAGATCGCCGCGATCGAAACGCTCGACAATGGCATGCCCTATGCCATCGCGCGGCAGATGGCGGTCGGCTCCGCGATCAGTTCGATCCGCTACAACGCCGGCTGGCCGCGCCGCCTGAACGGAGAGACCACGCCCGTCTCGGTACCCGGCAACTGGCACGGCTACACCACGCACGATCCGCTGGGCGTGGCCGCGCTGATCGTGCCGTGGAACGCCCCGTTCGCGATCACCTGCACCAAGGTTTCAGCCGCGCTGGCGGCGGGCTGCACGGTGGTGCTGAAGCCCGCCGAACTTGCGCCGATGTCGGGCCTGCGCCTGGCCGAATTCGTCGCCGAAGCCGGCTTTCCGGATGGAGCGGTCAATGTCGTCACCGGTCTCGGAGCGCAGGCCGGCGCGGCGCTGGTGGCGCATCCGGGCGTGGACAAGATCTCGTTCACCGGCTCGACAGCCACCGGCCAGTCCATCCTGCGCGAAAGCGCGGGTTCGCTGAAGCGCGTCTCGCTCGAACTAGGCGGCAAGTCGGCCTCCATCGTGTTTGCCGACGCCGATCTGGCGAAGGCGATCCCGGGCGTCGCCATGGGCATCTTCGGCAACAGCGGGCAGGTCTGCGCAGCCGGATCGCGCCTGTTCCTGCACGATGCCGTCTATGACCAGTTCCTCGAAGGCCTGGCCGCCTTCGCCGCCAAGCTGGTGGTCGGCCCCGGCACGCGGGATGGCGTCCATCTTGGACCGCTGATCTCGGCAGGGCAAAAAAGCCGGGTCATGGGCTATGTCGAAGCCGGCAAGGCGGAGGGCGCAAGCCTTTTGTTTGGCGGCGATGCGCCAGCCGGCGCAGGCTACTTCGTCAACCCCACCGTCTTCGTCGATGCCCGCCCGGACATGCGCATCATGCGCGAGGAAATCTTCGGGCCGGTGCTCTCGGTCATGCGCTTTTCGGATACGGACAGCCTCGACGACCTCGCCCGCAAGGCCAACGACAGCATTTACGGCCTTTCGGCCTACGTCTGGACGCAGAACCTGGCCGCCGCGCAGGCCATGGCGAAGAAACTGCGCTCCGGCTCGGTCAAGATCAACGGGTCCGGCATGGAATTCGCCCTGCCCTTCGGCGGCTTCCGCCAATCCGGCCTCGGTCGCGAAAACGGGCGCGACGGCGTGGAGGCCTTCACCGAAACCAAGGCCGTGATGGTCGGCTGGTCCTGAAGTCAGGCGCGCCCAAGGCCGGTTGGGCATTGGAACCGCCGCGTCGTTCCGATGCAAGCGCGCGTTGGGCACCGCGTTGCATGACGCAATGCCTGGCACCACTTTGGCAGATATTGGCGGATCATGCGTCTCCATCTTCTACGGCAGTGCGGGCAGGTCGGCGGGTCATGAGCATGGCGGCCCCGGATTGGGAAAGCCGCGCAATGCGCCGAGCCGCAATCCGAGAACCGGGCAACCGCATTCGATCGCAGCGAATTTCAAGCCGGATCGAACGCAGCGACCGACTCACGCCAGGAGGTTTGGCATCGGTTCAAACCCTGCCGCCCCAGCCGATGGCGGGGCACCATCAGGCCGTGGCGAAGGCTTCCACCGGCAGTGCCATCACGGTTTCGCCACCCGCCTCGATCTCGCGCCGCAATGCGCCAGCCTGGGGGATAGAGCGCAGCGCGAAATGCTTCGCGGTGACCAGCTTGGCCTCGTAGAACAGCGTATCGTCCGTTCCCGCCGCCAGCGCCGCAGCCGCCACCTTGGCCATCTTCAGCCACATCAGGCCCAGCGAAACGATGCCCATCAGCGTCATGTAGGCATAGGCGCCCGCGCCCAGCGCGTTGCGGTCGGTCATGTCGTGCTGGAGGAACCACATCGTCGCGGCCTTCAGCTCGCCATTGGCCTTGCCCAGCCGTTCCGCCACCAGCGCTACCGCATCCCCGCTATCGGCGGCGGAAGCGCATTCGTCATCGACCAGCTTGAAGAAGGCCTGCACCGCGCGGCCGCCGTTCATCGGCAGCTTGCGCCCTACGAGATCCATCGCCTGCACGCCGTTCGCGCCTTCATAGATCATGGCGATGCGCGCATCGCGTACGAACTGCTCCATGCCGCTTTCGGCGATATAGCCGTGGCCGCCCCAGATCTGCTGCATGTCGGTGGCGGTCTGGTAGCCCCTGTCGGTGCCGTAGCCCTTGATCACCGGCGTCAGCAGGCTGATCAGGTCATCAGCTTCCTGCCGCTCTTCCGCCGTCGCCGCCTTGTGCGAAAGATCGACCAGCAGACCGCCCCAGCCGGAGAAGGCGCGCATCCCTTCGGTGAAGGCCTTGGCATCCATCAGCATCCGGCGCACATCGGGGTGGACGAACAGCGGATCGGCCTTCTGATCGGGCTCGGCGGGGCCGGTCAGCGCGCGGCCCTGCCGGCGCTCCTGCGCATAGAGCACCGAGTTCTGGTACGCGGCTTCCGCCTGCCCCAGCCCCTGGATGCCCACGCCCAGACGGGCCGCGTTCATCATCACGAACATCGCGGCAAGGCCCTTGTTCTCCTCGCCGACGATCCAGCCCTTCGCGTCCTCGTAGTTCATCACGCAGGTGGCGTTGCCGTGGATGCCCATCTTGTGCTCGATCGAGCCGACCGACACGGCATTCTTCGCGCCCAGCGAGCCGTCGTCGTTCACCAGGAACTTGGGCACGATGAACAGGGAGATGCCCTTGCTCGATTCCGGCGCGCCCGGCGTCTTGGCCAGCACCAGGTGGATAATGTTCTCGGTCAGGTCATGGTCACCCGCCGAAATGAAGATCTTGGTGCCGGTGATGGCATAGGAGCCATCGGCCTGCGGTTCGGCGCGGGTACGGATCAAGCCCAGATCGGTGCCGCAGTGCGGCTCGGTCAGGTTCATCGTGCCAAGCCATTCGCCGGAGACCATCTTGGGCAGATACTTCGCCTGCTGTTCGGGCGAACCCTTCGAGAGGATCGCGGAAATCGCGCCATTGGCAAGGCCTGGATACATCGCGAAGGCGTGGTTCGCGCTGCACATGTATTCTTCCATGACGAAGCCGATCACGTGCGGCAAACCCTGTCCGCCGAACGCCTCCGGCCCGACGAGCGTGGGCCAGCCGCCCTCTACGTACTGGCGATAGGCTTCCTTGAACCCGGTCGGCGTCGTCACCGAAGCGTCGGGGTGGCGGGTGCAGCCCTCGATATCGCCCACGCGGTTGAGCGGCGCGACCACCTCGGAAACGAAGCGCCCCGCTTCCTCGATCACCGCGTCCGTCATGTCCTGCGTCGCGTTCTCGAACCCGGCCAGATGAGTATAGTCGGCCACGCGGACGACTTCGTTGACGATGAAACGCGTGTCCCGCGTTGGAGCCTTGTAGATCGGCATTGCTTGGTCCTCAGGAGTTGTGCGACCCGCCGGTTTCGGGATTGCGCCCTTCCAGACGCTCCCGCTTCACCAGAAGGTCGACGAAGCTGGTCAGTTCATCAATGGTGTCGGTGATGTCCGCCTGCTGGCGGCGCAAGTTGTCGATCCGTTCGCGGCACTTGGCGATGGTGACGCGGCGCTGTTCGGCACGCCCGTCGCCCAGATCGTAAAGATCGATCATATCGCGGATTTCGGCGAGGCTGAAACCCACGTTCTTGGCGCGCATGATCCATGCCAGCCGCGCCCGGTCGCGCTTGCTGTAGATGCGCGACAGGCCCAGCCGCGTCGGCGCGATCAGGCCCTCGTCCTCATAGAAGCGCAAGGCGCGAGCGGTAACGCCGAACTCGTTGGAGAGATCGGAAATCGTATACTGATCGCGTGCGCTCGCGTCAGGATGGTCGAGATGGCCGGTGTGGTCACGATTTGCGGCGGCGGACTGAGCGGGCATGCTCATAGAGCTACCTACCCTTTACGTAAGCGTCAATCCACGATCCGCACAAGTTCGCCGTTATTATCGATCCGCCGGTAGAAACAGGTCCGCGCCAGCGTGTGGCAGGCCGGCCCCGCTGCCTCGACTCTCAATTCCAGCGCATCCTGATCGCAATCCACGCGAATCTCGACGACCTTGAGCGTATGCCCCGAGCTTTCGCCCTTCATCCACAGGCGCCCGCGCGACCGGGAATGGAAATGGGCGAATCCCGTCTCGCGCGTCTTCGCGATGGCTTCAGCGTCCATATGTGCCAGCATCAGCAATTCGCCGGTACGATGATCCACCGCCACCGCCGTCACCAGCCCGGCGGCATCGAACCTGGGCATGAAAACCCGCCCCTGTTCGCGCAATTCGGAGGAATCATCCTGTGAAATGGTAAGGACCTTTCTCTGCAACCCGTATCAAATGAGGATTTGTTGCAGGATAACCACAGATGGGTCGCAAAATCCATCCAAACGCAACAATGGACTTTCGTCGGGGCGACCAATCGCGGATGAAGAATGCGCGGTTTGAGGGAACCGCATTCTGGACCGCCGAAAGGCGGCGCAAAAGCGCCAAAGTTCAGGGAAAAAGAGGGGCGGCTTCAGGTGCCGGAGACAGCGGAGGCTGGATCGGTATCTGGCCGGATGATGAGGGACCTAGAGCGGAGCGACAACAGGGGGCTGTCGTTGTAACGCTTGCAATTTCGTCACGAGGACGCCCGGAATCGCAAGATTCCGGGCGTTTCTTTTATGGCCCCGTGTCCGTGCCGTCCAGGGATGTTCCAGACCGATCGGCTGCATCCAGCGCCTCATCCAGCACGCGGGCGAAACACGCGATGCGAATCCGGGCCGCCCCGGCTTTGCGCAGCGCGCGCAGGCACGCGTCGGTCGTCGCGCCACTCGTCATGACGTCATCCACCAGCAGCACGTTTGTGCCTTTCAACCTGCTTGCCCAGCGCGGCGACGCAGCAATCGCGCCTGAGAGCGCCACCGCCCGCGCGCGGCGGTTCAATCCCCCCAGCGGTGGCGTCTGCTTGACGCGAACGAGCGCATCGACGGCCAGCGCCTGCCCCGTGACCCGCGCGATCCGCGCTGCCAGCAGCGCGGACTGGTTGAACCCGCGCCGCCACAAACGCCAACGGTGGAGCGGCACCGGCACGACCAACCACTCCCCGTCCAGCTCCGGCAGACGCGGCACGATCAATTGCGCCAGCAAGCCGGCAAGGCCAACGCGGCGCCCGTGCTTGAACGCCAGCACCAGATCGCGCGAGGCATCGTTGTAAAGCGTCGCCGCCGTGATCCCTTCATGCTTCGGTGGACTGGCCAGACAGGGCGCGCAGATCAGATGCCCGTCATCGCCATGCTCTTCGCCCAAGGGGCGCTGGCAGAGCGCGCAGGCGGGATCGCCGGGAATGGCGAGCCTGCCCCAGCAGGCCACGCACAACCCGCCCTGCCGCGCCAGCGGATCGCCGCACAGCGGGCAGCGGGGCGGAAAGACCAGGTCGATCACCGGGGCCGTCACGGCGGCGAGGGAAGCAGACCGGAGCATGAACCGAGTTGTCCGCCCGGAACGGGGGCTTGGCAAGAGCATCCCGAACGGGCAGGCAGCCGCGCATGGCTTCCGCGCTTCCCCCCGCCCCCGCACCGCCCGCGTCACCGCCGACCATCTTCTCACCCGCTCGCCGCGCCGCGCTCCGCGCGCGGATGCGCCGGCTGCAGCAGCGCCCCGACGCGGCGCGCTACGTGATGGACGACATGGTGGAGGACGTGCTCGACCGCCTGTCGTTCCTGCGCCACACCCCGGCCCGGGCGCTGGTGATCGGCGACTGGACCGGCACGCTCGCCACGGCGCTGGCCGCGCAGGGCTGCGCCGTCACCCGCGCCGATCCGGTCCCCGGCCCCGGCGAAACGCCGATCGACGAGGAAAACCCGATCCCGGCGGGCGAAGGCTTCGACCTCGTCGCCAGCCTCGGCACGCTCGACACCGTCAACGATCTGCCCGGCGCGCTGCTGCACTTGCGCCGCGCGCTGGCCCCCGATGGCCTCGCGATCATGAGCTTCAGCGGCGCGGGCAGCCTCCCTGCCCTGCGCGCGATCATGCTCGCGGCCGACGGCGACCGCCCCGCCCCGCGCATCCATCCGCAAGTGGACGTGCGCGCCGGCGGGCAACTGCTCCAGCGCTGCGGCTTCGCAGCCCCGGTGATCGACAGCCGCTCGCTGCCGGTGCGCTTCGGCAGCCTGGAACGGCTGGTGGGCGACGTGCGGGCGCAGGGGCTGAGCAACTGCCTCGCCCGCTCCGGCCCGGCGCTGGGCAAGGCGGCGCTGGCTAGGGCACGGGCCGCTTTCGCCGGACAAGCCGACGCGGAAGGCCGCGTGACCGAGACGTTCGAAATTCTGACGCTCAGCGGCTGGCGGGGGTAGCGCCCAAAAACCCACCCCCAGCCCCTCCTGCAAGCGGGAGGGGAGCGAGACTTGCGCCGCCGCAGGCGGCGTTAGTCGCAGCGGGGTGGGCTACGCCCTCGCGTATTACCCCAAGGCGGCCTGCGCCGCCGCCAGGCGGGCGATCGGCACGCGATAGGGGCTGGCGGACACGTAATCGAGGCCGGTCTTTTCGCAGAACGCGATCGAGGCCGGATCGCCGCCGTGTTCACCGCAGATGCCCAGCTTGATGTCGGACCGGGTCTTGCGCCCGCGTTCCGCCGCCAGTTCGACCAGCTGGCCCACGCCCTCGATGTCGAGGCTGACGAACGGATCGCGCGGGTAGATGCCCTGATCGACATAGGGATTGAGGAAGCGCGCGGCGTCGTCGCGGCTGACGCCCAGCGTGGTCTGGGTCAGGTCGTTGGTGCCGAACGAGAAGAACTTGGCTTCCTCGGCGATCTCGCCCGCCATCAGCGCGGCGCGCGGCAGTTCGATCATCGTGCCGACGAGGTAATCGAGCGTGTAACCCTTTTCGGCGAAGACCTCCGCCGCCACGCGATCGACCAGCGCCTTCAGGATTTCGAGTTCCTTCCGGGTCGCGACCAGCGGGATCATCACTTCGGGCACGACCGCCTCGCCCGATTTCGCCGCCACGTCGCAGGCCGCCTCGAAAATGGCGCGGGCCTGCATTTCGTAGATTTCGGGGAAGGTGATGCCAAGGCGGCAGCCACGATGGCCGAGCATCGGGTTGAACTCGTGCAGTTCGCCCGCGCGGCGCTTCAGGTGATCGACGCCCAGGCCGGTGACTTCCGCCAGTTCGGCGAATTCCGCATCGCCGTGGGGCAGGAATTCATGGAGCGGCGGATCGAGCAGGCGGATGGTGACCGGCAGGCCCGCCATCACCTCGAAGATCGAGGTGAAATCGGCGCGCTGTTCGGGCAGCAGCTTGGCCAGCGCGGCGCGGCGGCCGGCTTCGTCCTCGGCCAGGATCATCTGGCGCACGGCCGAGATACGGCTGGCGTCGAAGAACATGTGCTCGGTGCGGCACAGGCCGATGCCTTCCGCACCGAACTGCCGCGCGACCTGGCAGTCGAGCGGCGTTTCGGCATTGGTGCGCACCTTCATGCGGCGGTGCTTGTCGGCCCAGGCCATCAGCGTGCCGAAATCGCCGACGAGTTCGGGCTCCACGGTGGGCACCTTGCCCGCCATGACATCGCCGTTCGATCCATCGAGCGTAATGACATCGCCTTCACGAATATCGCGGTTGCCGATCTTCGCGGTGCGCGCCGCCATGTCGATCGACAGCGCCGACGCGCCCGAAACGCACGGACGGCCCATGCCGCGCGCCACCACGGCGGCGTGGCTGGTCATGCCGCCGCGCGCGGTGAGGATGCCCTTGGCGGCGTGCATGCCGTGAATGTCCTCGGGGCTGGTTTCCACGCGCACGAGGATCACCGCATCGCCGCGTTCGGCCAGCGTCTGCGCGGTGTCGGCATCGAACACCACCGCGCCCGAAGCCGCGCCGGGGCTGGCCGGCAACCCGCGCGTCAACACGTCGCGCGGCGCCTTGGGATCGAGCGTGGGGTGCAGCAGCTGGTCCAGCGCCATGGGATCGATGCGGCGGATCGCGGTGGCCTCGTCGATCAGCCCTTCGCCCACCATGTCCACCGCCATCTTCAGCGCGGCCTTGGCGGTGCGCTTGCCCGAACGCGTCTGGAGCATCCACAGCTTGTTCTTTTCGACGGTGAACTCGATGTCCTGCATGTCCTTGTAGTGCTTTTCGAGCAGTTCAAAGACAGCGGCGAGTTCGGCGTAAGCCTGCGGCATCGCCTCTTCCATCGACAGCGGCTTGGCCCCTGCCGCCTCGCGCGCGCGCCGGGTCAGATACTGCGGCGTGCGGATGCCGGCCACGACGTCCTCACCCTGCGCGTTGACCAGCCATTCGCCGTAGTAGGCCTTCTCGCCAGTCGCCGGATCGCGGGTGAAGGCGACGCCCGTGGCCGAGGTATCGCCCATGTTGCCGAAGACCATCGCCTGCACGTTGACGGCGGTGCCCCACGACTGCGGAATATCGTTCAGGCGGCGATAGACCTTGGCACGGTCCGATTCCCACGAATCGAACACCGCGCCCACCGCGCCCCACAGCTGTTCGTGCACGTCCTGCGGGAACGGACGGCCGAGTTCTTCCTCGACGATCGCCTTGTATTCCTTGACGAGAGCCTGCCAATGTTCGGCACCCATCTCGACATCGGCGTAGAAACCGTTGTCTTCCTTGGCGATTTCCAGCGCATCCTCGAACCGGTGATGGTCGAGGCCCAGCACCACGTCGGAATACATCTGAATGAACCGGCGGTAGCTGTCCCAGGCGAAGCGGGCATCGCCCGATCCCGCCGCCAGCCCTTCCACCGTGGCGTCGTTGAGCCCCAGGTTGAGCACGGTGTCCATCATGCCCGGCATCGAAACGCGCGCGCCCGAACGGACCGAGACAAGCAGCGGATTGGCGGGATCGCCGAACACGCGGCCCGTCGCCACCTCGATATGCGCGACGCCGGCGGCGACGCCGGCCTTGATATCCTCGTCAAAAGTCTTGCCGGCTTCGTTGTAGAACGCGCAGACTTCGGTGCTGATGGTGAAGCCGGGCGGCACCGGCAGGCCAATGCCCGCCATCTCCGCCAGATTGGCGCCCTTGCCGCCGGTGATCGTCTTGTCGCGCGAACGGGGATCGTCGCTGCGGGCACCACCGCCGAAGTGGAATACGTATGCGCTCATCGTAAAAAGCCGTTCCCTGACGAAGTTGACGAAGCTGGTTGTCGTTGCTCGCGGGGGACGAACTAGCGCCCCCGCTCCTTATCCTTCGATGCGCCCGAAATCGGCGACCTTGTGCACTGCAGCACGGAAGCGGTCAAGCAAACCCAAGCGATTCGCACGCTTGTTCGCATCCGCATCGTTGACCGTAACTGCCTCAAAGAAGGAATCGATCGGCGCGCGCAGCGTGGCGAGAGCCGCCATGGCGCCGGTGAAATCCTCCGCCCCGACCGCCGCTTCGGCGCGTGGGCTGGCGACGGCCAGCGCCTCGATCAGCGCCTGTTCGGCGGGTTCGGGCGTATAGGCGAGCACGGTGGGTGAATGCGCCATCTGGTCGGCGATGCCCTCGAACGCGGGATCGTCCACCATCACCAGCGGGTCTTCCTCGCCATCGGGCGGGATGATGTCCGCGGCGGAGAAGCCTTCCTTCTTCAGGATGTTCGCCGCGCGCTTGTACCCGGCCAGCAGGTTCGCCCCATCCTCGGTGCCGATGAACGCCTGCAACGCATGGACGCGCGCCAGCAGGCGGACGAGATCGTCCTCTTTGCCGAGCGCAAACACCGCATCGATCAGGTCGTGGCGGACACCGGCTTCGCGTTGCTGGACCTTGAGGCGGTCGGCGAAGAAATCGAGGAGGTCCCTTGGTGCGCGACCAAGCGCGTCCATCAGGCCCTCCGGACGATCACCCGCCCGCTCGCACATTTGCTCACCGACCGAAACGCTGGCGGTTCCGAACTCAAGGAATAGATGCAGGCGCAGGCCGTTAGCTTGTATGATCCGGATAACTGCCAATGCCGCGCGACGCAGCGCGAAAGGATCCTTGGACCCCGTCGGTTTCTCATCAATCACAAAGAAGCTGGCCAATGTATCCAGCTTGTCCGCCAGCGCCACGGCCACCGTGACCGGCGCGGTGGGTACGTCGTCGCTCTGCCCGACCGGCTTGTAGTGATCGCGGATCGCATCGGCCACGGCATCGGGCAGACCTTCGGCGCGGGCGTAGTATCCGCCCATAAGGCCCTGAAGTTCAGGAAATTCCCCGACCATCTCGGTGACGAGATCGGCCTTGCACAGCCGCGCGGCGAGCTCGGCCTGGTCGGCCAGACTCCCCTCCCGCTCGCGGGAGGGGTTGGGGGTGGGCCGGGCTTGGGTGGGCGCCTCGTCAGGCCCACCCCCGGCCCCTCCCGCATGCGGGAGGGGGGATTCCTTGACGAGGCCCTCTTCCACCAGCAAGCGGGCGAGCGTCGCCACGCGCTCCGCCTTGTCGACCACGGTGCCGAGCTTTTCGTGGAAAGTGATCCGCGCCAGCTTCTTCGCCTGTTCGGCCAGCGGCACCTTGCGATCCTGCTGCCAGAAGAAGCGCGCGTCCGAAAGGCGCGCGGCCAGCACCTTGCGGTTGCCGGCCACGATCTCCGCCCCGCCATCGCTCGGCACGATGTTGGCGGTGCAGACGAAGGCATTGGCGAGCTGGCCATCGGCATCGCGGCAGATGAAATATTTCTGGTTCGTCCGCGCGGTTAGCTGGATGACTTCAGGTGGAACCTCAAGATATTCCGCGTCGAAGCGGCCCAGCAGCGGCACCGGCCATTCGGTGAGGCCGGCGTTTTCGACAACCAGCCCTTCATCCTCCACCAGCGTCAGCCCGGCGGCGTTGGCCACGGCGCGGGCCTGTTCGCGCACGATCGCCTCGCGCTCCGCGTGATCCACCAGCACGTGCGCCTCGCGCAGCTTGGCCGCGTAATCGTCCACGCCATCAATCGCGATCTCGCCCGGGGCATGAAAGCGGTGGCCGCGCGTGATCCGCCCGGCGCGGATGCCGCCAACCTCGCAATCGACCACTTCGCCATCGAGCAGCGCCACGATCGCGGAGAGCGGGCGCACCCAGCGCAGGCTTTCGGTGGACAGCGAGGCCGCGCCCCAGCGCTGGCTCTTGGGCCAGGGGAACGCGCGGACGATGGCGGGGATCGCCTCGGCCAGCACATCGGCGGTGGCGCGGCCGGGCTTCTCGCTGACCGCGAACCACACGCCGTCGCGCTCGGTCAACTGGTCCTTGGTCAGTCCGGTCTTGCGCAGGAAGCCTTCGAGCGCCTGTTCGGGCGCGGAGGTGCGCGGCCCCTTCACTTCCTCGCTCACCGCCTCGGTCGCGGCGGGCAGGCCACGCGCGATCAGCGCAAGACGGCGCGGCGTGGTCCAGATGGTAAGGTCGCCCACCGAGAGGCCGGCAGCGGCAAGATGATCGCGGAACAGCTTTTCCAGCGAGGCGCGCGCACCGGCCTGCATCCGCGCGGGGATTTCCTCGCAGCGCAGTTCAAGGAGAAATTCAGTCATGATTTTCTCCGCAGCCCGCGCGAAAGCGGGGGCCTCGTGCCCCAGGGAAAGCGATCCCAGCTTGCGCTGGGATGACGCGGTCATACGCATCCATCATGCCGTCCACCCCGGATAGGCCTGCGCCCATTCGTCCTTGAATTTGTCCATGTAGGCCTCGCACGATCCCCGCGCGAGATCGCGCACGCGGCCCATGTAGCTGGCGCGTTCCTGCACCGAGATCACGCCGCGCGCCTGCAGCAGATTGAACAGGTGGCTGGCCTCGATCGCCTGTTCGTAGGCCGCGATCGGCACGCCGGCATCGAGCGAGCGGCGGCATTCCTCCTCGGCGCGGCGGAAGCCTTCGAACAGGCTGTCGGTATCGGCCACCTCGAAGTTCCACTTCGACATCTCGCGCTCGTTCTCAAGAAACACGTCGCCATACGAGACGCCGTGATTGTTGAACGCGAGGTCGTAAACGTTGTCGACGCCCTGGATGTACATCGCCAGGCGTTCCAGCCCGTAGGTCAGCTCGCCCGCCACCGGCTTGCAATCGAACCCGCCCATTTGCTGGAAATAAGTGAACTGGGTGACTTCCATTCCGTCGCACCAGACTTCCCAGCCCAGGCCCCACGCGCCCAGCGTCGGCGATTCCCAATCGTCCTCCACGAAGCGGATATCGTGCAACAGCGGATCGACACCGATCGTGCGCAGGCTTTCGAGATAAAGCTCCTGCAGGTTTTCCGGGCTGGGCTTCAGGATCACCTGATACTGGTAGTAATGCTGAAGCCGGTTCGGGTTCTCGCCATAGCGCCCGTCGGTGGGCCGGCGGCAGGGCTGCACGAACGCGGCGTTCCACGGCTGCGGACCCAGCGCGCGCAGCGTGGTGGCGGGATGGAACGTACCCGCGCCCATGCGCATGTCGTAAGGCTGGAGGATCAGGCAGCCCTGTTCGCTCCAGAACGCGTGAAGGCGCAGGATAATATCCTGCAGGCTGAGCGGCCCCGTGGGGGATGCTTGGGTATGATCGGCCATGGCCCGCGCCTTTGGCCGATGGAGGCCCGCAAATCAACTTTGCCGTGCGGCGTGCGGTGCGATTTTGCCGGGCGATTGCATCGCGGCAATAGTTCGTTCATCGCGCCGGGGTAGGCAGGAGCGATGTCGATGACCGCATTTTTCCGAACCGCGCCGCTCCGCCGGCTGACCAAACCGCTTGCCGCGCTGGCGCTGGCGGGCCTGTTCGCCGGGCCGGCGCTGGCGCGCGAACCGGTGGCACCCGCCCCGGCGGCGCCGGTTGCTGCCCCTGTCGCCGCGCCCGCTCCGGCGCCGCAGGTGGTCCATCCGGCGCTGTGGAAAGTGGCGGACGCGGATACCACGATCTACCTGTTCGGCACCGTCCACGTGCTCAAGCCCGGCTACGACTGGCTCAACGGGCCGCTGAAGCAGGCGCTCGACGGATCGGACGAACTGGTGACCGAAGTGCTCGATCCGGTGGGCGGCGAAGCGCAGGCGGCGCTGCTTTCGCGCGCGACCTTGCCCGAAGGCCAGACGCTGCGCGGGTTGATGGACGCGCCCCAACGGACCGCCTTTGAAGCGCTGCTGGGCCGCGTGGGCATACCGGCGCCGGCCTTCGACCAGTTCAAGCCGTGGTACGCCGCGGTCGTGCTCTCCTCGCTGCCGATGATCAGCCAGGGACTCAGCCCCAAGGACGGCGCCGAAGCCACGCTCAACGCCTATCCGGGCGGCAAGGCGCGGACGCGTGCGGGGCTGGAGACGATCGACTACCAGCTTGGCCTGTTCGATACGCTGCCGCCCGATGCCCAGCTTGCCTACCTGGGCAACGTGGTGCGCGATTACGACAAGATCGGGCCGGAGATCGACAGCCTGATCGTCGCCTGGGGCAAGGGCGATGCCGAGGCGCTGGCCACGATCATGAACGCCGACATGGACGATCCGCGCCTCACCGAAACGCTGCTGGTCGGCCGCAACCGCCACTGGGCGCAATGGATCAAGGCGCGGCTGGACAAGCCTGGCACGGTGTTCGTGGCGGTGGGCGCCGGGCATCTCGCCGGCAAGGGCAGCGTGCAGGAACAACTCGCCGCGCTCGGCCTCGCCACGCAGCAGGTGCAATGAACCGGATGAAGACCGGGACCTGGAGGAAGGCCTGTGCGGGCATCGCGCTGGCGGCGGGTCTGCTGCTGGGCGCGTGCCGGAGCGAGCCGCAGCCCGCTGCCCCGGCGGCGGAATCGCGCGTGGCGCTATGGGAAGTGACCGGCCCCGGCGGCGCGCGGGGCTGGCTGTTCGGCACCGTTCACGCCCTGCCCGAAGGCACGCGCTGGTCACGCCCCGCGATCGCGCAGGCGCTGGGCGCGGCGGACCGGCTGGTGTTCGAGATCGGCGAACCGCTGGACGCGAAGATCGCGGGCGAAGCGCTGGGCCGGCTGGCCTTCACCCGGGGGTTGCCGCCGCCGTCCGAACGGATCGACCCCGCCTATCGCGGCAAGCTGGCGGCCGTGTACAAGGACCTTGCGCTGACCGACGCGCAATTCCGCGACGAGGAATCGTGGGCTGTGGCGCTCCAGATTTCTGCCATCGCCGGGCAGAAGCACGGGATGAGCCCGGACAACGGCGTGGAGCCCGAGCTACGGCGCATGGCGAAGGGCAAACTCGTCACCGGCCTTGAAACCATTGACAGCCAGTTCGGCATCTTCGACCGGCTGGGCGACCGGGAACAGAAAGTGCTGCTGGAACAGGTGGCCGAGGAAGCATCGAGCGGCAAGGATGACGAGCAGGACATCCTGAAGCTGTGGCTGCGCGGTGATGACCTGGGCATCGCGAAGGAAAGTGAGACCGGCTTTCTGGCCGATCCCGGTCTGCACGAAGCGCTGTTGGCCGCGCGCAACCGCAACTGGACAGGACAGATCGACGCCATGCTGAAAGCCGGCGCGCATCCCTTCGTGGCGGTGGGCGCCGCGCACGTTTCGGGCACGGACGGCCTGCCCCGGATGCTGGCCGAACGTGGCTGGACGGTGCGGCGCGTGCAATAGCGCACGGGGCCAGGCCAGAAAGTCTGGCCAGAAAGGCCGGCAACGCTTGCTTTTTCCGTCCGATCCGCTAAGGGCCGCCGCTTCCCCGGCATGGTCATCCCTGGAGGCGTGCGGGCGGAAACGTGTTCAATACAGCATTTTCGGAAGGTACAGACAATGAGCGAGACGCTTACGCTGTCGGCCGAGACGCGCGATCGGGCTGGCAAGGGAGCCTCCCGTGCACTGCGTCGCGAAGGCCGCACCCCCGCCGTGATCTACGGCGGCAACGAGGATCCGGCCGCGATCCACGTCGGGGAAAAGGAACTGGTCAAGGCGCTTGGCACCGGCCACTTCTTCAACTCGATCGTCGAGCTCACCGTCGGCGGCAAGACCGTCCGCACGCTGCCCAAGGACGTTGCGTTCCACCCGGTTTCGGACCGTCCGCTGCATGCCGACTTCCTGCGCCTTTCGGCCGACCACGCCGTTCACGTGAACGTGCCGGTGGTCTTCGCCAACGAAGAGAAGTCGCCCGGCCTGAAGAAGGGCGGCGTTCTCAACGTGGTCCGTCACGAACTCGAACTGGTCTGCGCGCCGGATTCGATCCCCGATGACATCGTGGTCGACGTGACCGGCTTCGAAGTGGGCGATTCGATCCACATCAGCTCGGTGACGCTGCCGGCTGGCGTGAAGACGGCGATCACCGATCGCGATTTCACCATCGCCACGATCGTTGCCCCCTCCTCGCTCAAGAGCGAAGAAGGCGATACGACCAAGACCGAAGCCTGATCTTCAGGCAAGCGTTTCCGCCGTCCCTCTATCAAGAGGCCGACGGCGGAGCCGGAAAGAAGCCCCCTTCCGCCCCGCGCGGGAGGGGTTCTTTTTTGCCTGGCGGTTGTTTTCACATGCCGTCTGGCCTGATGCGCCCGACACTGTAAACGGGCGCAAAGCGAAGGAGCATCACCGCCATGCAAGTCTGGGTCGGGCTGGGCAATCCGGGGCCGCAATATGCGCTGCACCGCCACAATGTCGGCTTCATGGCGCTCGACACCATCGCCGAAGTGCACTCCTTTGGTCCGGTGCAGAAGAAGTTCCAGGGCTGGGTGCAGGAAGGCCGGATCGGCGGGGCGAAAGTGCTGCTGCTGAAGCCGGCGACCTTCATGAACGAAAGCGGCCGCGCGGTGGGCGAAGCGCTGCGCTTCTACAAGCTTGGCACCGACGCGCTGACCGTGTTCCACGACGAGCTCGATCTCGCCCCGTTCAAGGTGAAGGTGAAGACCGGCGGCGGCACCGCCGGGCATAATGGCCTGCGCTCCATCGACAAGCATCTCGGCCCGGATTTCCGCCGGGTGCGGCTGGGCATCGGGCACCCTGGCCACAAGGATCGCGTGACCGGGTACGTTCTCGGCACCTTCGCCAAGGCGGAGCAGGACGATCTCGTCGACATGCTCGGTGCGATCGCTTCGGAAGCGGAGTGGCTGGCCAAGGGGGACGACGTGCGCTTCATGAGCGATGTGGCGTTGAGGCAAGCCGGGTAATCATTCCTAACGCGATTTAACCATCTGAACTGTTGGGCAAATTTACAGATCGGGCCTTTCAAAACCTTCGTTAACCAGCGTACCCCGCAGGATTTCCCGTTTGGCACGGCAATTGCGAAGAATGGCGTGAACCATTCGTACCGCTTTCAAAGGGGGCCAAACCATGAAGCGTTCTACTGTCATCCTCGCCGCGCTGGCGACGTCCGCGATGTTCGCCACGCCGGCGCACGCGACCTTCGGCCACACCCACTATTGCAACTGTGGCCACAGCGGCGGCTCCAAGTCGTGCGGCGGTTCGTCGTCGTCCTCGTCGACGTCGTCGACCAGCGGCGGCAGCACGTCGTCCGGCGGCAGCACCTCCTCGGGTGGCAGCACCTCCACCTCTTCTGGCGGCGGCACCTCAACCTCGTCGACCTCCACCGGCGGCAGCACGTCCTCGGGCGGTGGCAGCACCTCGTCCGGCGGCACGGCGGTTCCCGAACCCGGCATGCTGGGCATGATGGCCATGGGCCTGATCGGCCTGGGCTTCGCGCGCCGTCAGCGCCGCAAGGGCTGATCGCTCCGAATTAGGGCACGCCCCACGGGTTCGGCCGCGCCGGACCCGGCCCCGGGGCAAACGTCAGCGGACGAAGCCGTCTTGCGGGACGGCGCATCGCGATCCGCTCAGCCCGCCACTTGCGCGCGGGCGAGATCGTTCCGGAACAGGCGATTGGCGGGGTCTGCCCGCAAAGCCTGTTCGAGATAGGCCACCGCCTTGTCGCGGTCCGTCCCGGCCCTGAACCGCACCAGCCCCGCCATGTGGATCATGTCGGCGTTGGAGGGCTGCAGCGCCAGCGCCTTGTCCGCAAACCCGATCGCTTCGGCGTTTCGTCCGGCCTGCGAGGCCGCGAACGCCAGCCGCTTCAACACATCGGCATCGGACTGATAGCCGGAGACCTGCTGGTACGCCGCGATCGCCGCGTTCCAGTCTCCCCGCGCCATCGCCGCTTGCCCGGCGGCGGCCAGTTGCTGCGTCCGCCGCAAATCCCCGGACTGCAGGCGCGCCTTCAGCGTATCCGCCGCCGGATCGCCAGCCCCGCGCGCCGCCTTTTCCGCAAGCTCCAGTTCGCGCGGCCCGGCCATGGCGCTGTCCGCCAGCGGTTTGACCGTGGCATAGGCCGTCGCCGCATCGCCGGTCGCCAGTTGCGCTTCGGCCAGCATCAGCCGGGCGAACGGATTTTGCGGGGAAAGCAGCAAGGCCTTGGCGTAGATCGCCCGCGCCTGCTCGGCCCGCCCGAGGCGGAGCAAGGCTTCGGCATAGGCCAGCCCTTCCGGCGAGCGCGGCTCCAGGCTGCTTTCGCGCGGGGCGAGCGTGCTGCGCACTTTCTCCCAATCGCCCTTTTCGGCGGCGATCTGAATGCGCATCCGCAGCACATCGCCACTTTCCGGCGCGACATCGGTGGCACGGGCCACCAACGCCTCGGCCTCGTCCAGCTTGCCCTGCTGGTCGGCCGCATCGGCCTGCGCAAGCAAAGGCTCGGGCCGCGTGGGATAAAGCGACTGCGCCCGCTTGTACGCGGCCAGAGCGCCGTCCCAACGGTTCGCCTGCGCATCGATATCGCCCGCCAGCATCAGCGTGTCGAGCGCATCGGGGCTGCGACGGCGCAGATCGGCCAGTTGCGCCTCGGCCCCGGCAATGTCCTGCGAATCCAGGAGGAACCGCGCGTAGTCGCGCACCAGCCGCGCGTCCCCGCCGGCCGCAAGCCCCTTGCGATAGGCTTCGAGCGCGCCGGCCTCGTCCTTGTTCGCGAGCAGGGCCGAGGCGCGGATGCGCCATGCCTCGGGATGACTATCGTTGCCCAGCAGCGAGAGCGCTTCGTTGGCCTGCCCGCGCAGCAAGGCAGCGTCCGCCTTCATCCGCGCGATCTCAAGCCCCTTGCCACCCGCCGCTTCAAGGCGCGCGAGCGTGGCCTGCGCGCCCTCGCCATCGCCCAGGCGCAATTGCACCCGCGCCAGCAGATCGAGAATCCGGGCATCCTCGGGCGCGGCCGAAACCGCTTCGCCCAGTTCCTTGCGGGCCGTGCGATAGTCCTCCGCCTTGAAGGCGGCTTGCGCGCGGTCCAGATGCTGTTGCGGCGTTTCCGAACCGCAGGCGGCAAGGACAAGCAGGGCGGGCAGTATCAGCGCTTTCTTCATGCCCGCGTGATGACACGAACGCCTGAAATTTTGGTGAAACTGGCCAAACCGTGCCGCCCCCGCTATGGGCCGCGCGAAAGGCTTGGGCGCAAGAGCCGCGCGGGCCGCATCCAGATCACTTGTGGAGCATCAAATGGGTTTTCGTTGCGGGATCGTCGGTCTGCCAAACGTCGGCAAGTCGACGCTGTTCAATGCGCTGACCGAGACGCAGGCGGCGCAGGCGGCGAACTATCCGTTCTGCACCATCGAGCCGAACGTGGGCAACGTGGGCGTGCCCGATCCCCGGCTGGATGAACTGGCCAAGATCGCCGGAAGCCAGAAGATCATTCCCACGCAACTGGGCTTCGTGGACATCGCCGGGCTGGTGCGCGGCGCGTCCAAGGGCGAAGGGCTGGGCAACCAGTTCCTGGGCAACATCCGCGAGGTGGACGCCATCGTCCACGTCCTGCGCTGCTTCGAGAACGACGACATCCAGCATGTCGACAACAAGGTCGATCCGATTTCGGATGCCGACACGGTCGAGACCGAACTGATGCTTTCGGACCTCGAAAGCCTGGAAAAGCGCGTGCCCGCCGCGCAGAAGAAGGCGGCGCAGGGCGACAAGGAAGCGAAGCTCATCGCCTCGGTGCTGGGCCAGGCGCTCGACCTGCTGCGCGAAGGCAAGCCCGCGCGCCTGACCAGGCCGAAGGACGAGGAAGAAGCCCGCGTGTTCCGGCAGGCGCAGCTGCTCACCGCCAAGCCGGTGCTCTACGTGTGCAACGTGGAGGAAGGCGCGGCGGCCGAAGGCAACGCCTTTTCCGCCCGCGTGTTCGAGAAGGCGAAGGCCGAAGGCGCCAACGCCGTGATCGTCTCGGCCGCGATCGAGGCCGAACTGGTCGGCATGGAGCAGGACGAACGGCTGGTGTTCCTGGAGGAAATGGGCCTGCACGAAACCGGCCTCGCCCGTGTGATCCGCGCCGGCTACGATCTGCTGCACCTCATCACCTTCTTCACCGTCGGCCCCAAGGAAGCGCGCGCCTGGACCGTGCATCAGGGTGCCAAGGCCCCGGACGCGGCGGGCGAAATCCACTCCGACATGCAGCGCGGCTTCATCCGCGCCGAAACCATCGCCTATGCCGACTATGTCGCGCTGGGCGGCGAGAACGGCGCCAAGGAATCCGGCAAGCTGCGCCAGGAAGGCAAGGAATACGTGGTGCACGATGGCGACGTGATGCACTTCAAGTTCAACGTGTGAGGCCGCACGCCGGTTAACCGATCGATTGACAGCGCGGCCGGCACGGGCAAAATCCCGCCCATGCAATATTTCGAAGACCTTGAGCCCGGCACCGTCGACCGTTTCGGACACTACCAGGTCACCCGCGAGGAAGTGATCGGCTTCGCCTCGCGCTATGATCCGCAGCCGTTCCATCTCGATGACGAGGCGGCGGCGCAGACCCATTTCGGCCGCCTCTCGGCCAGCGGCTGGCACACTTGCGCCATGGTGATGGCGATGGTGGTGAAGAACCTGAAGGCGCGCCAGCAGGCTGGGCTGGGGTCTCCCGGCGTGGACGAGCTGCGCTGGCACAAGCCGGTCTATCCCGGCGACACGCTGCGCTGCGAAACCCAGTTGCTCGAGAAAAAGCGCAGCCGCTCGCGCCCGGAAATGGGCAGCTTCCGATCCACCATGCGCGTGTTCAACCAGAACGACGATCTGGTGATGAGCTTCACCTCGATCGGGTTGATCCGCGTGCGCGATCCGGAAACCGCATCGACCGACTAAGCGCGCGCGGGAGCGGGCGGTGTTGTTACATCGGCTTGCACTGGACGTTGCCGCGCGCCTTGTAGACTACCCGGTCGAACGGATCGGTCACCACCACCTGCCCGCTGAACAGATCGACAAGGCCGTTCTTCACCGCCTTGCCATCGTCGATGCGGGTCAGCGTGAGGGCATATTCCTTCCCCGAATAGCGCGACCAGGCGCCCTGCGGCAGTTGCGTGCTGCCCTTGTCGGACGCGAAGACTACCAGCTTGCCGTCGAGCTTCATCACGCCGCGTTCATCCTGCGCCAGCAGGATCGCGCCCATGCCGCCGCCATCGGCCACGAAGTTGCAGCCGGTGCCGGTCAGCTTGCCGTCGCGGATGTCGAAGAACATGATCGGTTGCGGATCGATCGGCTTCACCGGCGGCTGGCCATTGCGCTGCGCCGCTTCCACCTGGGCAATGGCCCGCGCATCCTCGGCCGCCTTTTCCGCCGGCGTCTGGCTGGAGCAGGCAGCCAGCAGAACGAGCACTGCCGCTCCGGCAACGATCCCGCGCATCACTTTCTCCCGAACAGTTTCTCGATATCGCCATGGGCAAGCTTCACCCACGTCGGCCGCCCATGATTGCACTGGCCGGAGCGCGGCGTCACTTCCATTTCGCGCAACAATGCGTTCATTTCGGCGACGGACAGGACGCGCCCGGCGCGGACCGAGCCATGGCAGGCCATCGTCGCCAGCACGAGGTCGAGCCGTTCGCCCAGCAGCAGGGCGTCTCCATTTTGGGCAAGGTCATCGGCCACGTCGCGCACCAGGGCTTCGGGATTGCCCTTGGCAAGCGCTGCCGGCACCGCGCGGACCAGCACGGCACCCGGACCGAAGCGTTCGAGCGCGAGACCATATTCAGCCAGCTTCGACGCGGCTTCCTCCAGCCGATCGCAATCGGTTTCCTCAAGCTCGACCACTTCGGGGATCAGCAGCGCCTGGCTGGGCGCACTGCCCTCCCCCGCACTGGCCCCCGCTCCCGCCGCGCGCAGGCGTTCCAGCACCAACCGTTCGTGCGCCGCGTGCTGATCGACGATCACCAGCCCGTCCGCCGCCTCCGCAACGATATAGGTGTTGGCGACCTGCCCGCGCGCCACACCCAGCGGGTGCTCGGCCGGCTCCGGCACGGCATCCTCGGCGGCTTCGGCGCGGGCGACAGGCGGGGCCATGACCGTGGCCTCGTACCCGCGCCACGCCTGCCCGGCATCGCTGACCCGCGGTTCCGGCCGCCATGCCGGGGAGGCGAAGATGCTGCCTTGCCGTTCGGCCGGGGCGGGAAACAGCGGCTCCGGCCCTAGTGCCGCCCCCGGGAGCGCGGCAATCGGTTCGGCCTGCCAGGCACGCATCGCGGTTTCGGAAGGGGCCTGCGCGGAGCGCTGGTCCCCGCTTGCCAGCGCCGTGCGCAGGCCGGTCACCACCATCCCCCGCACCAGCGCGGGATCGCGAAAGCGAACCTCGGTCTTGGCCGGGTGGACGTTCACGTCGACCTCGGTCGGCGGCACGTCGAGAAACAGCGCCAGCACCGCGTGCCGGTCGCGCGCCAGCATGTCGGCATAGGCGCCGCGCACCGCGCCGATCAGCAGGCGGTCCTTCACCGGGCGGCCGTTGACGAACAGATACTGGTGATCGGCCACGCCGCGGTTGTAGGTCGGCAGGCCGGCCACACCGGTCAGGTGGAAATCGCCGCGCACCAGATCGACCGTCACCGCGTTGCCGGCCAGCTCGCGCGCAACCAGCTGCGCAACGCGCGCCTCGAGCGAATCGCCCGGCTGCACCTGCAGCGCGCGGCGGCCGTCGTGCTCCAGCGTGAAGCCCACTTCCGGGCGTGCCATGGCCAGCCGGCGCACGACATCGAGCGAAGCCGCCCATTCGGCCCGTGCCGAGCGCAAGAACTTGCGCCGCGCCGGAATCTTGCCGAACAGGTCTTCCACCCGCACGCGCGTTCCGGGCGGCAGCGCGGCAGGGCCATCGGACACCAGCGCCCCGTGATCGACCACGCGTTTCCACGCCTCGCCGGTCTCTCGCGCGCGGCTCTCGACGGTGACGCGCGCGACGCTGGCGATGGAAGGCAGCGCCTCTCCCCGGAAGCCCAGCGTTTCGACCAGTTCGATCGATTCGTCGGGCAGCTTGGACGTGGCGTGGCGCTCCAGCGCCAGCGCAATCTCGTCCGCGCGCATCCCGCAGCCATCGTCCGTCACCTCGATCAGCGAAAGCCCGCCCTCGCCCAGCCGGACATGGACTTGCGTGGCGCCCGCATCGATGGCGTTTTCGACCAGTTCCTTGAGCGCGCTGGCCGGCCGTTCCACCACTTCGCCAGCGGCGATGCGGTTGACCAGAGTATCGGGAAGGCGGCGGATCGTGGGCATCGTCAAAGCTTTGTTCAGGGCCGTGCCAGCGTCGGGATTCCGGCACGCCCAGACATTACTAGCGATGGACCCGCGCTTTTTCGAGCCAAGTGGAGAAGTTATCCCGCAAACGCAGCATAAACCTATGGGTTTTGCGCAAATCATGCGCTAATGAGCCGGGCTTCCCGGGCACTCATTTGGTTGGGGTTGGCGCGTGCCCGCGTTCCAACCCGCAGATTCATACGGATTTCCTGATGGCTTCGATGCTTTCCCGATTCTTCAAGTTCGGTTTCCAGAACATCGCGATCGACCTCGGAACGGCGAATACGCTGGTCTACGTACAGGATCGCGGGATCGTGCTGAACGAGCCTTCCGTCGTCGCGATCGAGACGATCAACGGCGTCAAGAAGGTGAAGGCCGTCGGCGATGACGCGAAGATGATGATGGGCAAGACGCCGGACAACATCGAGGCGATCCGTCCGATGCGCGATGGCGTGATCGCAGACATCGAAGTGGCCGAAGCCATGATCAAGCACTTCATCCAGAAGGTGCACGGCAAGAAGAGCCTGCTGCGCTATCCGGAAATCGTGATCTGCGTGCCTTCGGGCTCGACCTCGGTCGAACGCCGCGCGATTCGCGATGCCGCTTCCAACGCCGGCGCCAGCCAGGTGTTCCTGATCCTGGAACCGATGGCGGCCGCGATCGGCGCGGACATGCCGGTGACCGAGCCGGTCGGTTCGATGGTGGTCGATATCGGCGGCGGCACCACGGAAGTCGCCGTGCTTTCGCTGCGCGGCCTTGCCTATACGACCAGCGTGCGCGTGGGTGGCGACAAGATGGACGAAGCCATCGTCAGCTATGTCCGCCGCCACCACAACCTGCTGATCGGTGAAGCCACGGCCGAACGGATCAAGAAGGATTACGGCATCGCCACGATCCCGGCCGATGGCGTGGGCGAAACCATCCACATCAAGGGCCGCGATCTCGTCAACGGTGTGCCCAAGGAAATCACGATCACCCAGGCCAACGTGGCCGAAGCGCTGTCCGAACCGATTGGCGCGATCGTCGAAGGCGTGCGCATCGCGCTGGAAAACACCGCGCCGGAACTCGCAGCGGACATCGTCGATCAGGGCATCGTGCTGACCGGCGGCGGCGCGCTGATCCGCGGGCTGGACGAGCATCTGCGCGAGGAAACCGGCCTGCCGGTGAGCGTCGCCGAAGACCCGCTGTCCTGCGTGGCGCTGGGCACCGGCCGCGCGATGGAAGATCCGATCTATCGCGGCGTGCTGATGACCGCGTAATGGCAGGTTCATCCCGTTGCTGCATGGAAGCAAGCCGGCACCGGCCGGCGGACAGCGGCGGGAACGGTAGGGAATAACGGACATGGCGCGGTCACAGGACCGGCGCCCGGGCTTTTCGCGCAGGGCGCAGTACGGGATCTTCACAGGCTACGTCGTCGCCATTCTTGGCGTCGTGGTCGGCGCCGTGCTGCTCATCGTATCGTTGTTCAACCCCGAGGCTTTTGCCTTTGCGCGATCGGGCGCGAGCGAGATAGCGCGGCCGATCGGGCAGGCTAGCGCCGAATCCCGCGCGACCGGCCAGGGCGTGTTTGCCGCCGTCGGCGCCTATTTCAACGCCGGAAGGCAGAACGCCGCGCTGCGGCGCGAGGTGGAAGCCGCGCGCGCCGACGCGGTGACCATGCGCGCGGTGCAAACAGAAAACGCGCGTCTGAAAGCGCTGCTCGGCATCGTCGATCCCCAGGTGCGGCCGATTGCCGCCGGCCGCCTTATCGGCTCCACCGCGGCCAGCGCACGGCGCTTCGCCGTGCTGTCGATCGGCTCCTCGACCGGGCTGCGCCCCGGGATGCCCGTGCGATCTTCCACCGGATTGATCGGCCGGATTGTCGAAACCGGGCGCGATACGGCGCGCGTTCTGCTCGTGACAGACCCGGACAACGTCGTGCCCGTGCGCCGCGCCACCGATGGTCTGCCGGCCTTCGTGCAGGGCGCCGCCAACGGCCGCATCGAAATCCGCTTGATCAATTCAGGCGTAAACCCCGTTCACAAAGGCGACGTTTTCGTAACCTCCGGATCGGGCGGCCTCTATCCCCCCAACATTCCGGTCGCGATCGCCACCGATCCGCATCATGACGGGGCGGTCGGCCACCTTGCCAGCGATCCTGCGGACGTGGACTACGTGCTGGTGTTCCCGAGCTTTCAGCCTGCCGCCCAGGCAGCGCTGAGCGAAAGCGAGAAAGCCGCTGGCCCGCCACGCGACCCGGGCGACCAGTAAGCCGGTGATGCTGCCCCGCTTTCCCGCCCGCGCCGAGGACATCGTGCGCAACCGCATCAACCGCGCGCCATCGCCGGTCCTTGCGGTGGGCATTCCGTGGGCGTCGATCATCCTGGCCTCGATGGCAACCTTTTCCCCGGTGATCGCGTCCGCGCCCCTGCTCCCGCCATTTTCCTACATGATGCTGCTGGCCTGGCGCATGCTGCGGCCCGGCATGCTGCCGGTGTGGGTCGGCTTGCCACTGGGCGCCATCGACGATTTGTTCAGCGGACAACCGTTCGGCAGCGCGATCATCCTGTGGTCGCTGACCATGCTGGCGATGGAAGTGATCGACGAACGGTTCCTCTGGCGGGGCTTTCTGCAGGACTGGCTCGCGGGCAGCGCGCTGCTGGCCGGCTATCTGTTTCTTGCCGCCAGTTTCGCGGGCTTTGCAGCCGGCTATCCGCTGCCCCTTTCGATCGGCCCGCAGTTGCTGCTGAGCGTGTTCCTGTTCCCCGTCATCACCCGGGTCGTCGCCCTGCTCGACCGGGTGCGCCTGCTGCCGCTGCGGAGAATCTGAGCGTGGCGAGACAGCAACTGCCGATGAGTTCGGCCCGGCTGACCGACACCTTCAACCGCCGCACCTTCGTGCTCGGATCGGCCATGGGCGGCATCGGCGTGCTGCTCGCGATGCGGCTCGGCTACCTCTCGATCGCGCAGAACGAGAAGTACAAGGCGGCATCGGAAAGCAACCGCGTCAACCTGACGCTGATTCCGCCGCGGCGCGGCTGGATTCTCGATCGCAACGGCGCGGCGCTGGCATCGAACCGCGCCGACTTCCGCGTCGACCTGATTCCCGACCGGGTCGTGGACGCGGACAAGACGCTGGCCACGCTCGCCTCGCTGCTCGACCTTTCGCCCGACAAGGTGGGCGACATCCACGACAAGCTGGACAAATCGCGCGGGTTTCAGCCCGTCGAAGTCGCGGCCAATCTCAACTGGGACAAATTCGCCGCCGTCAGCGTGCGCCTGCCCGAACTGCCGGGCGTGGTGCCGCAACGCGGCTATTCGCGGTTCTATCCCACCGGCGCGACCGTGGGGCATCTGGTCGGCTATGTCGGCCCCGCTTCGGCCGAGGACTACGAGCGTGAACGCAACCCGCTGCTGATCACGCCCGGCTTCAAGATCGGCAAGGACGCGCTGGAGAAGTATTTCGAGACGCGCCTGCGCGGCGTGCCCGGCGCGCGGCGCGTGGAAGCCACCGCCAGCGGGCGCGTGGTGCGCGATCTGGGCACGCGCGAAGACGTGCCGGGCAAGCCGATCCAGCTCACCATCAACGGCCCGTTGCAGGACTATGCCTCGCGCCGCATCGGCCTGGAATCCGGGTCGGTCGTGGTGATCGACTGCCTGACCGGCGATGTGCTGGCCATGGCCTCGATGCCCAGCTTCGATCCCAACAGCTTCTCCGACGGCATCGGGCGCATCGAATGGAAGATGCTGTCGGACGACGACCATGTGCCCTTGCGCAACAAGGTTCTGCGCGGGCTTTATCCGCCGGGCTCGACCGTGAAGCCGATGGTTGCGCTGTCGTTCCTCGAAGCGGGGCTCGATCCCAATGCCTCGGTCAACTGCGCGGGCGGCCTGCGCGTGGGCAACCGCGTGTTCCACTGCTGGAACCACCGAGGCCACGGCGCTACCAACATGGCCAAGGGCATCTACCAGTCGTGCGACGTGTACTTCTATCACTTCGCGCAACAGATGGGCATGGACGTGATCGCGGCGATGGCGAAGCGGCTGGGGCTGGGACAGGAATTTCCGCTGCCCGTCGCCGGGCAATCCTATGGCACGGTGCCCGATCCCGCGTGGAAGCTGCGCAAGTACAAGCAACCCTGGGCGATCTACGACACGGTGAACGCCACCATCGGGCAGGGATACATGCTGGTGAACCCGCTGCAGCAGGCGGTCATGGCCTCGCGCATCGCCTCCGGCCTCGAACTGATGCCGCGCCTGCTGCTCGACCGGCACGCGCCTCAACCCAAGTCCATGGGCTTCAAGCAGGAACACCTCGATTACATCCACGCGGCGATGAACGAAGTCGTCAACGGGCGTGGCACCGCCGGCAAGGCGCGCCTGCCGATTCCCAACGTGCAGATGGCGGGCAAGACCGGCACGGCGCAGGTCGTCGGCCTCAACATCGGCAACGGCAAGGGCGGGCTGTGGAAGCACCGTGACCACGGCCATTTCATCTGCTTCGCCCCGTTCGACAAGCCGCGCTATGCCTGCGCCGTCGCCATCGAGCACGGCGGTGGTTCGGGCGCGGCCTATCCCATCGCGCGCGACGTGATGACGTTCCTGTTCGATCCGGGCAAGGCGCTGGAAGTGCTCGAAGGCTTCGAAAAGCAGTGGGGCGGCAACGTGCAACAGCGCATGGCGGCCCGGTACGACGCCTATGCCGCGCAGTACGGCGCTTCCGCACCCAAGGCGGCGGACGACGCGCAAGTGGCGCAGGAAGTCGCCGCCGAAAACAAGCCGGTGCCCGAACCGACCGCCGCGCAGACCGACGCCGCGCCGCCTCCGCCCGAGCCGACGACGCCCGAACCGGGCACGCCGGCGCCGGGCGCATCGCCGCGGCCGGCACCGGGCACTGCTCCGGCACCCGCCACTCCCGCCACGTCCGGCGCGCAATAGAGGCCCCGCCGATGCCCCGCGCCTATGTTCCCGCCGCCATCGCCCGCCAGCCCTGGCGCGTGCTGCTGCCGCTGGCGATGCTGGTCGTGTTCGGCGGCTTCGTGCTCTATTCGGCGGCAGGTGGGCATCTCCAGCCCTGGGCACTGACCCACGTGCTGCGCTTCTGCGTGTTCCTGGCGCTCGCCATGCTGATCGCGCGGGTGCCGCAGGACTGGTTCAAACGCGCCGCCTTGCCGATCTATGCCGGCCTGTGCGTGCTGCTGGTGCTGGTGGAACTGATCGGCGGGATCGGCGGCGGCAGCCAGCGCTGGCTCAATCTGGGCTTCATGACGCTCCAGCCGTCCGAACTGATGAAACCGGGTATCGTGCTGGTGCTGGCCTGGTTCTACAGCGTGCTGCCGGTGGGCGAAACGCGCGGCTGGCGCGCGGTGGCGCCGGCGGCGGTGCTGCTGGGCATTCCCGCCGGCCTCGTCATGCTCCAGCCAGACCTTGGTACCGGGCTGGCCATCAGCTTCGGCGCGGTCGTCACCATGTTCCTTGCCGGCCTGCCGCTTCGCCTGTTCCTGGGCGGCGTCGGCGCCGGGCTGATCGTCGCGCCGCTGGCGTTCTTCACGCTGCTGCACGATTACCAGCGCAAGCGCGTGCTGGTGTTCATGGACCCGGAAAACGATCCGCTGGGATCGGGCTATCACATCACCCAGTCGAAAATCGCGATCGGATCGGGCGGGCTTTTCGGCAAGGGCTTCGGCCACGGTTCGCAAAGCCACCTCGATTACTTGCCCGAAGCGCAGACCGACTTCGTCTTCGCGACGATGGCCGAGGAATGGGGCATGGTGGGCGGCCTGTTCGTGCTGGCGATCTTCGCCGTGGTGCTGCGCTGGGGCCTGAAAGTGGCGATGAACGCACCCGACCGCTTCTCGCGCCTGCTGGCGGCGGGCATGACCACCACGATCTTCTTCTATGCCTGCATCAACCTGATGATGGTGATGGGCCTTGCGCCGGTGGTGGGCATCCCCCTGCCCTTCATGAGCCACGGCGGATCGTCGATGATGACCAACATGATCTGTATCGGAACGATCATGGCGGTGGACCGCTGGAGCCGCCGAAGCGGCAGCGGGCTCGCCTGAAAAACACCATTTCAGGGCTTGGCAGCGCGGCAGAAATCGCTATGGGAGCGCTTCCCACACGGGAATGGACGCATAGCTCAGTTGGTAGAGCAGCTGACTCTTAATCAGCGGGTCCTAGGTTCGAGCCCTAGTGCGTCCACCAAATTCTCCATATCTGTCAATGCATTACGGGTATCCCACGGGGTATCTGGAGGCAGCAGCTTCGCGCTAGGTAGCTCTCTAGGTAGCTGCGGCGTTCGGCAGGTTTTTTGCGTTCAGAATGAAATTCGCCGGCAAGAGGCATGGGGCGACACCTTGAGGTAGAAACTCCGAGCGGGACACAAGCCGAATCGGTGGGCCAAGACAGGTGCGATCTCCACAAGGATCTTTGAAGACAGGTAGCGAGCGGTGCGTGCGCCCCAATCAACGCTGGCTGGGGTGAACTCCCGTTATGGCCAACGAGAGAGGTGCCTCCTTGATTGAACGATGGCCTCCTGAGAAACACCAGCCATCTGTCCCGACAACATCCAGCCACTACAGATGTATAACTGCCGGATGTATCCTGGCCTCGAATGCCTCACAGCCAGACGCTTCCCCGCCCCCACCCAGAACTTGTTCCGATGCCGCGGGGTTGAATGCGGCGGCAAATAAAGTTATCGCCCTCCCCAACCGCAAGGACCCGGTGCAA
The DNA here is from genome assembly GCF_003856955.1 of Novosphingobium sp. LASN5T. Lineage (NCBI taxonomy): Bacteria > Pseudomonadati > Pseudomonadota > Alphaproteobacteria > Sphingomonadales > Sphingomonadaceae > Novosphingobium > Novosphingobium sp. LASN5T. The sequence goes on along the minus strand of NZ_RQSI01000016.1, from coordinate 25,621 downwards.
CACCGGGTGGCTATTCCGGCCGCCGATCCGCCGGACAACATCATGCACGAACGTCGATCCAGCGCGCCTCCTGTGTGCGCCTCGTGCTTATGTGGAATTCTCATGACTAAAACTCTTGAAAGCTACCGCCGCGAGTGGTTCGCGGGCGGAACAGGTCTGCGGGCTGATGTGCTTGCCGGCATGGTCGTTGCGCTGGCCCTCATTCCCGAAGCCATCGGCTTCTCGATCATCGCAGGCGTGGATCCGCGGGTTGGTCTCTATGCTTCAGTCGCCATTGCCATCGTCATCTCACTGATTGGCGGGCGGCCCGGCATGATTTCGGCCGCTACGGCGGCCGTCGCCGTTGTGGTGATCCCGTTGGTGCGCGATCACGGGGTGGAATATCTTTTCGCGGCCACCATCCTGATGGGTGTGATACAGGCTGTTGCCGGGCTTCTGCGCCTTGATCTGATGATGCAGTTCGTATCGCGCTCGGTGATCACGGGTTTCGTCAACGCGCTCGCCATCCTGATCTTCATGGCTCAGCTTCCGCAGCTCACGGGCGTGAGCTGGGAGACCTATGCGATGGTCGCGGCAGGCCTCGCCATCATCTACCTCTTCCCGCGAGTGACCACTGCCGTTCCTTCGCCGCTTGTCGCGATCCTCGTGTTGACCACCGTTAGCATCGCCCTCGGCCTGCCGGTCAACACCGTCGGCGACATGGGCAAGCTTCCGGAAGGGCTGCCCAGCCTAGCTCTGCCCGGCGTACCGCTGACCTGGGAGACGCTCCGGATCATTGCGCCCTATTCGCTGACCATGGCGGCGGTCGGCCTACTGGAATCGCTGCTCACCGCTCAGATTGTCGATGACATGACCCATACCGACAGCGACAAGCGCCGCGAATGCATGGGCCAAGGCGGCGCCAACGTCGTTGCCGCACTGTTCGGTGGCATGGGCGGCTGCGCCATGATCGGCCAGTCGGTCATCAACGTGACCTCTGGCGGACGCAGGCGGCTTTCCACCTTCGTGGCGGGCGCATTCCTGCTGTTCCTGCTTGCCGTGCTGGGGCCCTTGGTAGGCCGTGTACCGATGCCTGCCCTGGTAGCGGTCATGATCATGGTCTCGATCGGCACCTTCTCATGGAACTCGATCCCCAATCTCCGGCGCCATCCGCCCACCTCATCGGTCGTCATGCTAGTGACAGTCGCCGTGGTAGTCACAACCCATGATTTGTCGCTCGGCGTGCTCGCAGGAGTGCTGCTCTCGGGCATCTTCTTTGCCAGCAAGGTGCAACGCATGTTCGCCATCGAGCGCGAAGTCTCAGCCGACGGGCGCGCGGCGACCTACCGCGTACGCGGGGAGATATTCTTCGCCTCGGTCGAGCGCTTCACACGCGCCTTCCATGCCGAAGACAGTGCCGCGAATGTCGCCATCGACGTTTCCCGCGCTCATTTCTGGGACATCTCGGCTGTGGGTGCGCTCGACAAGATTGTGGCCCGCTTGCGCCGTGAAGGGCGCGAGGTTGAAGTCATCGGCTACAATGAAGCCAGTGCCGATATTGTCGATCGCTTCGCGTTGCATGACAAAACGGGGGTCGAATTGGGCGCCGTGCCGCATTGATCCTCTGCCGGGTGGCGTGAGACAGGGTGAACAGAGCAGATGACTTCTCCTGCCTCAATTGAAGCAAGCTGCCCGGCTGCCTTGGGACCAGCCGAGCCACGGGCGTCATCTGGCGACCGCATTTTCTACTATGACATTTTTAGGTGCCAGACCGAAAGTCCCCGGCTAATTCTCCACGCGACGGATCGAAAACAAACTGGAGAGGGGTAAGCCGAATGAAAGTTGTCACAAAGAGCATCATGATCGCAGGCGTTGCGGCCCTCGGACTGAGCCTTGCGGCTTGCAAGAAAGACACCACGGCAGAACCGCAGTCTGATGAAGCGAGCGAGGTCGCATCCGACGCTGCTTCAGATGCTATGGTCGCACCGGTTGGCGCATCCAGTGAAGCCAAGGCTGCTCCGCGCGCAGAAAAGAAATAGAAATTCGGGTTGCGCAGCGAAGGCCGACTCCCGGCAGGGGGTCGGCCTTTTCGCGTGCTGGTGGTGACCAACAGCGAAGGAAGTTTTATGCTTTCCTCTCGTTTTGTCGCAATTCTTTGCTCGGTCACGATCGCCACGGTGCCTGTCGAAGTCATCGCAGAGGTCAATCACAATTCGGCGCATTCGGGCCGAAAGGGTGATCAATAATAGCAGGCCCAGGAGGACTTGCTGCGGCAATCATTCTCAGGACCACTCTCCCTCGGCAATGACATCTCGGCTGTGGGTACGTTCGACAAGATCGTGGACCGCTTGCGCCGTGATGGGCACGAGGTTGAAGTCATCGGCTACAATGATGCCAGCGCCGATATCGTCGACCGCTTCGCGCTCCATGATATGACGGGGTTCGAACTGGGCGTTGTGCCTCATTGATTTTTTGCCGGGCGGCATGAACAAAGGCAAAAAGGACGAATGGTTGAAACCGCACCAAATAAACCAAGCCGCCCCGCAGCCTTTGCCAGCGGTGCCGTGATCGGCACTTTGGGCGGGCTGGTCGGTCTGGGTGGGGCAGAGTTTCGCCTGCCGATCCTGCTTGGGGCTTTCCACTTTGCCGCCCTGGAAGCAGTTATTCTCAACAAGGCCATGAGCCTTATCGTCGTCGCCACGGCGCTGCCTTTTCGTGCCCAGACAATCCCTTACTCCTACATTACCGCGCACTGGTCGATTGTGGTCAACCTGTTGGCGGGAAGCCTCGCGGGCGCGTGGTTTGGCGCTGGCTGGGCGACCCGCCTGAAATCCGAAACGTTGTACAAGGTCATTGCTGCCATCCTTTTCGCAATCGCGGTTGTGCTGGTTTTCGGCCATGGTACCGGTGCAGGCCATGCGCTGCTCACCGGCACCGCGCAGTGGCTGGCAGGTATCGGTGCCGGTGTGGTGATCGGCATTGTCGCTTCACTGCTCGGCGTCGCTGGCGGCGAACTGCTGATCCCAACCCTGGTCCTGCTGTTCGGCACAGACATCAAACTCGCCGGAAGCCTTTCACTGGCAGTCAGCCTGCCAACGATGATAGTCGGCTTCAGCCGCTATAGCCGGGACCAGAGTTTTCGCGTCCTCGGGCGCAACAAGATATTCGTGTTGGTCATGGCCGCCGGGTCCGTTGTCGGCACCTTTCTTGGCGGACAACTCCTGGGACTTGTGCCGAGCGAAATTCTGCTACCAGGACTTGCCGCCATCCTGTTCGTGTCGGCAGTGAAGGTTTGGAGCCACAGCTAGTCATCCCGACATGAGCACACGGGTCACGCTGAACACACTCGTCGTGACAAGGACGACGCCGACCATTCCCAACAGCCACTTTGCGGAAACGCGCTTTACGAGCAGAGCCCCGATCGGCGCCGCTAGCAACCCGCCGATGATCAAGCCGATCGTCGCCTTGGTGAAAGCTTCCGCGCCGAGCGCTACAAGAAACGTCGCAGAGATCGTGAGCGTCAAAACGAATTCGGACGCATTGACTGTGCCAATGGTCCGCCGAGGTTCACTGCCTTGGACCAGAAGGTTGGACGTGACGACTGGTCCCCAGCCACCGCCGCCTGCTGCATCGAGAAATCCACCGATCATGCCGAGCGGTGCGATGTATCGGGGCGCCTTGTGCACATGATGATGCCCCATCTCCCAGGCTCGCCAGATCAGATAGACTCCGATGCAGGCGAGGTACGCCATCACGAAAGGTCTCGCGACTCCCGCATCGATGCTGGACAAAAGGTATGCGGCGGCGATTCCGCCAATAGTGCCCGGAACCACGAGCCGCCCAAAGAGGCGCCAATCCACGTTGCCATGAGCAATGTGGCTGATTCCGGAGGCCGCAGTGGTGAAGCACTCGACGATATGCACGCTGGCCGACGCTCGGGCGGGTGCAACACCGAGCACACTGATCAGCAGCGTATTGGTGATGACCCCGAAAGCCATGCCGAGCGCGCCGTCCACGAGTTGGGCCAGAAACCCGACGGCAACGAAGGGGAGGATGCTCTCGACCAGTTGGAGATCCATGCCGTTACCTCAACATTCATCGCGTGAATAGGCGCCGACATTCTCAGCGAGATAAACGTTGTTTTGCTCGCGAATGGCGGCTGCGGCGTCATCATAAAGGAATGGCAGGAAGGCGAAACGCCGCCCCCTGGTCACCGGTCGCGCCTCATGCAATAGCGAACAGGAAAATACGACGGCACCTCCCGTAGGCGGGCGATAGAGGCGTTGCCCAAATTCGGGGAAGCACAGATCGCCGCCCTCGAAATCCTCGGCATTCAGATTGATTGACACCGCGAAACGGCGGTGCGCCGTGCCCTTGGTGGTATTGTCGCGGTGCGCCCGGAAATGGCCGCCGGCTGCGCTGTCGTAGCAGGCGACGATGTATCGCTCCATGCGGGTAGCGCGGAACTGAAAGGCTCGCTGGATCATGGGTGCCAGCCGGTTGTGCACCCGGACCATCAACGCCCGGCGCAGTTCTTCGTCTTCGATGGTCAGGTCGGACCGGTGTTTGTGCGACGGATCGACAACTCCCACGGTCTTGCCATCGATCTCGCGCATGAAGCCGGATTCTTCGCCGCCTCTCGCATCATACAAATCGATCAGGTGGCGGCAGAGTTCAGGTTCAAGCACGCGCGGTACGAGCAGAACCGGTGCCCACGTCGGGACGACATCGTCACCGCCCAAAGCAGATAGGCAGGACATGGCCTGGCTCGCGTCGGGGAGCGCAAACCGGCCAGCCACCCGCAATTGCCGGTCGAGAACCAGCCAGAACGGTGTGTATGCGTCACCCTCACTGGCGCCGAACATCCTTGAAATCTCGCGATCATAGTCGAGGAAGAAGCGAATTCCCGGCAACTGCTGGGCAATGCGCCCCTGCGCTTCATCGGCGGGGTCAATCGTGACACCAAAAAAACACCCGTTCGCGTCGTCAAACAGGGCGCGGTTGGCGAGAACCTGCTGAAGCGCCCGAGCACAAACCGGCTGTGCTGCAGACCCGAAGAAGAGCAGAAGGATAGGCCGCCCCGCAGCCGTGTCAAAGGCATAGGACGGGTTGCCAGACAAAGCATGCGCCTTGAACCAGGGCGCAGGCTCACCCCAAACCGGTAGGTTCGGCGACGCAATCACGGCAGCAGTGGTCCCCAGGCCGGGTCAGAGCCATCCCCCGGCGTCGACAGTCGACGCTCATTGCGCCCGGTCAGGTCGACCTGCCAGATGCTGGCCTTGCCCGAATTCGGTTCAGTCCGGAAGAACTGGATGATGCGGCCATTCGGCGACCAACTCGGCGCTTCGTCCTGCCAGCTGTCGGTGAGGTAGCGGAGTTCCCCGCCCCCCGGGCTCATGACCGCGATGCGGAAGTTTCCTGCGATATGCGTAAAGGCGATCTGGTCACCGCGCGGGCTCCATTCCGGCGTTGCGCCGCGCCCACCGAAGAAGCTGATCCGCTGCTGGTTGGTGCCATCCGCGTTCATCACATAGATCTGCTGGGCTCCCGAACGATCGCTTTCAAACACGATCTTGGAGCCGTCTGGTGAGAAACTGCCACCGACATCAATGCCGGGTGTATCGGTCAGCCGCTGGCTCGTTCCGCCAGAGGCAGGTACTTTGTAGATATCCGTGTTGCCGGCTGTGGCCATCGAATAGAGGATCCACTTACCATCGGGCGACCAGCGCGGAGCGAAGGTTGGCCCCTGGGTTTCAGTGACGAGGCGCTGGGTGCCAGTGACAAGATCGTAGATATAGATGCGTGGGCGACCGTTGAGATAGGACAGATAGAGGATCGACTTGTAATCGGGAGAGAACCGCGGGGTGAGCGCGGTGGCCTGTCCAGTCGTCAGATAACGATGGTTGGCACCGTCCGAGTCCATGACGGCAAGCCGCTTCATTCGGCGATCCTTCGGACCGGACTCGGCAATATAGGCTATCCGGCTATCGAAAAACGGGCTTTCCCCCGACAGGCGAGCATAGACCATGTCAGCGCATTTGTGCGCCGCTCGGCGCCAATCGCCAGGGGCGACGGTCCATCCTGCCTTTACGAGCTGCTGCTTCAGCGCAACGTCGTAGAGGTAGCAGCCCACAGTGAGCTGCCCGTCGCCATTGGCGCGGACGTAGCCCTGAACGAGCATTTCGGCGCTCCGCCCCGACCAGACGCCGAAGTCTGGTGCCGGTACCTGCTCGAATCCGGGGCGCGGCAGTCCGTCAGGACCGACCGGCTTGAACAACCCGTTATTGCGAAGATCGGCGGTGATGATCTGCGCCAGAGCTTGGCCTAGGGCTGCAGTCGAGCCCGCGCTAGTCGTAGTGGGAACATCGGCATTAGTCGCGAAAGCCGGAATGGCGATACCGAGATCCTGCCACTCGCTATCATCGGATACTGCGCCGGAGAGACCGCCATCTTCGGTCGGCGGTGCAGGCACCTGCTGAGCCTGGAGCGGTGCTGCGGCCAGAAGGGCGAGGATGAGCAAGAGGCGCGATTTCATTGCGACAATTTCCTGTCAAAACGGAACGTGGCGACGCGCTTCCACGAGTCATAGTATTCGGTGGGCAGATTGAAGGGAGCCGCCAGCTGGACGGCCCTGATCGCCTGCTCGGCGTGCCTGGCGGCCTGGGCGCGGTTGGCGGCGGTTATCCCCTCCTGCCGAACGACCTGCGGCGGCCCGGCGAGGCTCCCGTCACGGTTGAGACTCCACGACAGGATCGTCACCAGCGCTTCGGCATCGGCGCCTTGCGGCACCACCCAATGCGGCTTGAGCTGACGGGAAATCGATCCTGCCAAGGCAGACTGCACCGCAGGCCCGATTACGGTAGCAGGCGGCGAGCGGGAGGTGCCGGTGGCAGGAGCGCCAGCAACGCCCTTAAGAAAATCGTCGCCCAGGCGGCTCCCCCCGACTGGCGCACTGGCAGTTCGGGACGGTTGGCTTCCGGACCGTGCCGCAGGGATGCCCTTGAGAAAGTCGCCGCCGATCCGGCTCGTGGAAGGGGCTGGCCGAGCGGGCGCGGTGGCGGGGGTTGCCGCCGGCGATGCCCGGGTGGGTTGCGCCGCCACAGCTGGTCGCACAGGTACGGGAGCCGGCCTGATTGGAGCGACGGATGTGGCAGGTCGCGGCTCGGGCACCGCAGTTGGACGCGGTGCAGGCTGAGGCTGCGCGCGCGCCACGGGACGTGGCGCAGGTGCGGGCTTTGCCATAGGTGCAGGCGCGGCCTTGTGCGGCGGCGGTGCGGGTTCCACTTTGGGGGCGGGCGTGGGAGGCGGAGCCGGCATTGCCTTGGGCGGGCTGGGTTCGGCAGGCTCCGGCAACCGCGCCGGTTTTTGCTCGACAAGGGGTGCCATTTGCGCCGGTGGTGCCGCTTCCCCAAGCGCGGGCGCCACGTCAGCCGCTGCCTCGGACTTCGGTTCGGGTGCGGTCGAAGTTAGCCCGACCGAGTCAGTAAGTGTCACGGTCATGCGCTCGGGCGGCGGGGCCAGCGTGACCGAGGGCGGGCTCCAAGCCAACCAGGCGATCAGCAAAGCATGGAGAGTGGCGGCGACCAGGATCCCCACGTGCTCATCGTGGGCCTTTCGAACTTCCAGAAAAGCAGGCGTGCTCAACGCTTCTGCCTTTCACGCCCCTCCGCAGCGCTGTCGCCAGCTGCCAGCGTGACGAGAGAAATCGAATTGAAGCCTGCGCGGTTGAGCTCGCCCATGACTTCCATGATCCTGCCATAGTCGAGCGCGCGATCGGCCCGCAGGGTTACCAGCGGCGGTTCACCGGAGCCGTTCCGCGGGAGTCCCGCAAGCCTGTCGGACAGTTCGCCCGCAGCCACCATTTCATCGTCCAGATAGACGCTGCCGTCACGAGACATGCTCAGCGTGACCTGATCCTTGTCCTCACCCAGAGCTTTGGCCTTGCTCTCAGGCAGGTTGACGGGAACACCGGCTTTCAGCAGCGGCGCCGTCACCATAAATATGATGAGCAGCACCAGCATGACGTCCACCAGAGGCGTTACGTTTATTTCCGCCATCGGGCTGCGCCCGCCGAAACTCTTGCGCCCACGGCCGCCGCCACTGGAGAGATTAACGGCCATCAGAGAGCATCCAACTCGCGGCTGAGGTTTCCGCGCAGGTAGCGGGCGAACCGGACGAGGCGCGCTTCAAACCGGTTAATGGCATGGCCAAAGCGGTTGTAGGCGATGACCGCAGGGATCGCGGCAAAAAGGCCGATAGCAGTCGCCATCAACGCTTCAGCGATGCCCGGCGCCACCACCGAGAGTGCCGTATTCTGCGACGCCGCGATCGAGGTGAAACTGCGCATGATCCCCCAAACCGTGCCGAACAGGCCGACGAAGGGGGCGATCGAGCCGATCGTCGCCAGATAGTTGAGCCGCTCGGACAGCCGATCGACCTCGCTCTCGATCGCACCTTCGAGTACGTCGGCAATCCGCTCGCGCGCCGCGTCCTTGTCGAGACTGGCCCGGACGCGCACCGATTTGCTCCATTCAGCCATCGCAGCCTTGAACAAGGTCGCTGCCGGTGAGGTGTCGATTGCGAGATGTTTGGTTCCATTGCCGTTTATGCCGGCTTCGTTGACCTCGGCCTCAAAACGATCGCTTGCCGCATGGGCGCGACGGTTCTTGAGTATCTGCGCGACGATGATTGCCCAGGTCCAGATGCTGGCAGCCAGGAGACCGAGCATGATTACTTTGACGACGATGTCCGCCTGCAGGAACAGGGTAATCGGGGAAAAATCGGTTGCAGCGGAAACAGCGTTCGTGGGCATGAGCAGGGAAAACCTCGGATCAAAGGGTTGAAGCAGGCCGCTGCGCGAAGCGCAGGACCAGGAAGCCGGCAAAAGCGGAGACGAGCGAACCGGCCAGAATGCCGATCTTCGTTGCATCGCCAAAGGCAGAGCCTTCCCCGAACGCAAGCAGGCCAATGAACAGACTCATCGTGAAACCGATGCCGCAGAGGCAGGCCAGACCGAAGACCTGAGGCCAGCTCGCGCCGCGTGGCCGCCGAGCCCAACCAGCAGCGCAGGCGAGACGGATCGCACCGAAAATGCCGATGATCTTGCCAAGGACGAGGGCAATGCCGATGCCCAGCGCAACGTCGCGCGTTTCACCCACCAGCGAGATGCCCGAGAGGGATACGCCGGCATTGGCAAAGCCGAACAGCGGAATGATCAGCCATGCAACCCACGGGTGCAGGCCGTGCTCCAGCCTGTGGAGCAGCGCCGGTTCATCGGCAGACTTGGGCGACAAGGCCTTCCGGGGAATGACGAGGGCGACGAGAACCCCGGCTATCGTGGCGTGAACGCCCGAAGCATGGATTCCTGACCAGACCGCAACAGCCAGCACAAGGCGCAGCGTCAGCGACCCGATGCGCAGCCAGTTCAGCAGGATCATGACGGCCAGCACCGCGAAGGCCCCGGCCAGTGGGAGCAAATCGATGCTGCCGCTGTAGAACACGGCGATTATCAGGACGGCGATCAGGTCATCGATGACCGCAACGGCGGTCAACAGGATCTTGAGCGAAGCGGGCGCACGGCTCCCGACAAGTGCGAGGATCGCCAGCGCGAAAGCGATGTCGGTGGCCGTGGGGATTGCCCACCCGGCATGCGCCGCCGGATTGTTCCGGTTGAACAGCGTATAGATCAAGGCAGGGACGAGAACGCCGCAGATCGCGGCAAGGCCGGGTAGTCGGCGCTCCTGCCAGCTAGACAGCTCGCCCTCGAGCAGCTCGCGTTTCACCTCAAGGCCGACCAGCAGGAAGAACAGCGCCATAAGCGCATCGTTAATCCAGTGGCCGATGCTCAGTGGTCCAAGCTTGTGATGAATAATCCCGAAGTAACCCGCAGCCAGCGGGCTGTTCGCCAGGACCATGGCCGCTATTGCGGCAGCAATCAGCACGATGCCGCCAGCAGCTTCGGTCGCGAAGAACGCGCGCGCTGCCTGGACGGGACCGATAAGCAGGCGCTGCTTCATTGTGTACTTCCCGATTATTCCAGCCCTTGCCGGTAGCCGTAGGGCTAGTGGCGCAGACTCACGTAAATGCCCATCGCGATGCTGAATGCGAGCAACACGACCAGGGTAATGAAGATTGGCATGGCAGGGCGCCGGGTATGCCAATCGTATGCCTTCAGAGCCCGGCGATGCTCGGGATCCTGGGTCAGGGCCATGAACTGGGTCCCGCTCACCTCGTCCAGAAGTGTCTCAAGCTCCTCGCACTCCGCCGTAGTGAGCGCGCCTTCCTTGCGCAGGATTTCTCTTGCCCTCTGGAAGGCGCGCTCGGTGCTGCTGTTCATCGCCATAGCCATGCGCAGCCTGGCGATTTCAGCGGATCACCATGGTGACAGCCCGGCGGTTCTGTGCCCACGACTGCTCGTCCGAACCCAGCGCCTCGGGGCGCTCCTTGCCGTAGGAAACGACCGACATGCGGCTCGGAGACACCCCCAGGGAAGCGAGATAGTTCTTGGCCGCGTTGGCCCGGCGCTCGCCGAGCGCAAGATTGTATTCGCGGGTGCCGCGCTCGTCACAGTGGCCTTCGATCGTCACGTTGACGCTCGAATACTGCGCCAGCCAGGCTGCCTGACGGCGCAGCGTTTCCTTGTCGGAATCATCGAGACCGTAAGAATCGAGATCGAAGAAGACGCGGTCATTGCCCGCCGACCGGCGCAGGTCAGTCTGGCTGCCAGGACCAATGTAGTTGCCGTTAGCGTCGTAGTCGCCATTGTTGCCCGCCATGGGCGTCTCGGCGCCGGGCTGCGGCGGCAGCGATTCAGGTGCGCGCTTCTGACCGCAAGCCGAAAGGGCAAGGGCACTCGAGGCAAGCAGGGCAAAGGCAACTGTACGGTTCATGGGGGTGGATCTCCTGTCCGTGAATTGTACGCAGCACTAGCCCGGTTTATGGGAACCCGGGTATTATAGGTTTTTTATGCATGGACGCCGGCGCGAAGCGCAGCGCACAAGAGCATGAGTTTGCAAAGGTTCTCGAAAACCAAGTCGCTATGCAGGTCCTGACCGAACCCAGTTTCCGTGACGAATTACGCCGCAGTGCGATCCGGCAAGCTGGCTCATGGCGCGCGCCCGCAATCATTTTCATCGTCACGTCTATTCTCGCCGTGGTGCTTAAGCCGTTGCTTGACGGCGAAGTATCGTCCGGTCTGATCTTCGTCCTGGGAATAACCCTGGTCGGCGCAAACGCCGGCCTGACACCGGCGCTCATCGCATCGGTCCTGGCCGCGGCGATCTTCAATTTCTTCCTCGCCGATCCCGTCCTGACCTTTCGCATGTCGACTGGCGATGATCTGGCACCCCCACTTATTTTCACGGCCTGCGCGGTTGTGTCGGGGCTGTTGGCCGGCCGACTTAAAGACAAGACATTCCAGCTGGGCCGCACAAACCTCCAGCTAGAAAGCCTGCTCGAAACAAGTCGCATGTTGCAGGCAGCACCCGATGTTGCCGCAATCGATGCAGCGCTTGCCTCGACCGTACCAGGACGGCTCGGCTTCCGGCTCTCTCTCTACGGCATCAAGGATGGCGCAGCTCACGCACTTGCCGCTTCGGACCCGAGCCCTGCCGCGCTGGCGCTCGCGCGCCGGGCGATAGAAGGTGAAAGCGTCGTTCACGATGGTCAATCCGTGACTTTCCGGCTCGATGGCAGCCGCTCGTGCGTCGGTGCGCTCGTCATCGAAAATGTGAGCGGTGCCCGGGTTGACCCCGCTTTTCTTGAAGCGCTGGCAAGCCTCGTCGGATTGGCGCTCGAACGAGCGCAGTTCGCATCCCTCATTGCCGAGGCCCAGGCCAACGTACGCACAGAAGAGCTGAAGTCGGCGTTGCTGTCTTCGGTGAGCCACGACTTGCGAACGCCCCTCGGCGCGATCAGCGCATCGGCGTCGAGCCTCATCGAATTTGGTAGCCGACTGGACAACGATACTTCGCAGACTCTCCTGCGCGGCATTGTCGATGAATGCGACCGCCTCAATCGGTTTACTGCCAACCTGCTCGAACTGAGTCGTCTGCAAGCTGGCGGTTCGAGCATTGCCGGTCAGGTGTTGTCCGTTAACGACGTCGTCCGCTCGGTGGTGCAACGCTTGCGAGCCCGGATCGGGACAAGGGATATCACCGTTACGGCGACGGCGCCCGAAATCCTGGTCAATGCGGACACAGCCTTGTTCGAACTTGCCCTCACCAACGTCATCCAGAACGCGGTGATTTACAGTGCCCCGGCAACCCCAATCCTTGTGCAAGGCTACAGCGACCGCGATCATTGCATACTCACGGTCACCGACCAGGGATGCGGGATACCCGAGGGTGAGCAATCGCGGGTCTTTGAACGGTTCTACCGGGTTAAACGGATGGAAAGTTCGCCTCAGGGCAGCGGGCTTGGTCTTGCGATCGCCAAGGGTTTCGTTGAAGCCTTTGACGGATCGATTGCAATCACCTCACCAGTACTCGGCGGGAAAGGAACGACAGTGACCATCACCTTGCCGCTCGTCAAAGAGGCGGCAGCATGATCCAAGGCCACGTCTTGCTGGTCGATGACGAGCCCGCACTCGTCTCGGTGCTGCAGCCCGTATTGAAGGCCGCAGGCTATACCGTCACCGTCGCGCCTGACGGCAATGCCGCGATCAGCGGCGTGGTCGCCCATGATCCCGACGTCGTTCTCCTCGACCTCGGCCTGCCGGATATGGACGGCAAGGAAGTGATCCGGATCATTCGCGAATCCAGCACCGTGCCGATCATCGTGATCTCGGCGCGCCACCAGGAAGCCGAAAAGATCGCCGCGCTCGACGAAGGGGCCGACGACTACGTTAACAAACCCTTCGAAATCGGCGAACTCATGGCCCGCATCCGGGCCGCAGTGAGGCGGCTGCAGTCGCAAGCCGCGAGTGCGGCCGTCTTCGAGGGAGGAGACTTGCGAGTCGACTTCGGGAAACGCGAGGTCGAACTGCTCGGCGAGACCGTCAAGCTCTCGCCGAAGGAATACATGTTGCTGCACGCCCTTGCCCGCAACGCCGGACAGGTCGTCACCCACAAACGCCTGCTGACAGCCGGATGGGGCAATTCCACCTCGGACTTGCAATATCTGCGTGTCTACATCGGATTGCTTCGTCAGAAGCTTGAAGAAAATCCGTCCGAGCCCGAACTGATCGTGACAGAGCCGGGTGTTGGCTATCGACTGATGGTGCGCGATCCCGCCTGATTACCGACCTACCCGTCGCTCCAGAGCGGAAACAGCGTCGGATAGCAGTCGGTCTCGATTGGCCTCCGGATTCCCTGCGCCAGAAGAAAAAACCACAATCGCGTACCGCTGACCGGCGCGCGAGCGGATCACCGCCACCGCACTTGCCGAAGTAACCGGCCCATTTGCAGGCGATGATCCGACCAAGTGCAAGACCTGCCATCCCGAAGCTGTCGCACTCCTGGACTCTGGTCCACCGGTGAAATGATCAAACAGAAGCTGCGTGGATGCCGCCTTGAGCGCGCGACCGGCAAAGATCTCGCCCAGCGCGAAGGCAATGCCGTCCGGTGTTGCGCCATCCGTGACTGCTGTGGGTGCTGGCTTGCGCCTGGCCATCTCCCGGTACGAAGAACCGAACGCAATTTCATCGAAACCGCGCTCTTCGAGCCAGCCTGCCATGCCTGCCGGCCCTGTCAGACCCTCGAGAATATGGTCCTGTGCCGCCTGGTCATCATCGGAAATCGCCCGCTTCAGCAAAGCGCGCAAGACCTCGGTGCGCCCTGCACCGCTTCGTCCTGCTGACAACAGGGGAACCCGCTGGTCAAGCGAGAGCTCGCCGTGGTCGACGGCATCAAGCAGCGCGGCGCCTAGCCAGAGCCTGCGGAGGCTACCTTGAGGATAGGTTGTCGCGCCCCGATAGCCCGCCGTCCAGCGCTCATCGATGGACCTTACCAGTAACGCGTTCTTGCCCGGCATCCTGCGAGCAAGCTGCTCAAGATCGGTCTGTAGCCCGGGCGGGACTTCTGCAGGTTCTGTACTGGTCTGCACGACCGGAACCGCGTCTTCGACGGGCGACCTCAGATTCTGGCTTGTACTACCGAAAACGGAATGGGCAACAATGGCAAGCGCAAGCCCGATCAAGCCGATCACCCAGATCAGGACAGGCTTTCTGTCCGCCTGTGTCTTGGGCGATGATTTCTTCCAGAACATGTTTAACGGGTGCCGTGCTTCAACATGGCGCCCTAATCGGCCCGATTGCGCGTAGGCGTTACTATGAGCTTTTTAGGTGTCCTGCTGCCGTACCTGCGTTACGACAGGCATGCTCAGGGAGGACAACCATAACTGGGCACGTTGCTATCCTGCCGATGCAACGATCAAACTCATAATCGATGGTCGGCTCCATCCCCCCTACGATCCCTTCAGTATGGATGCCGGCCATCGAATTTTGCAGGTCGTTGAGGTAGGGAGTACTGAAGCAGGATCGCGGCGGCATGTTCAGGGAGACCAGTGCAATGAGGATTGCCTATTTTTTCTCCGCTCTCCTTGTTCTGACGGGGTCGTCCGCGAACGCACAGTCAACTTTGTCTAACGCGGACAAGACTGCGGCATTCCGCGCGGCCGGATACAAGCGGGTCGGGGCGCAATGGCGAAAATGCGATGATCCGGGGACTGCCAGCTACACTCCGGGTGCAATCGAGCAAGCCAAGGACCTCAACGGCGACGGCCGCCCCGAGGCAGTGATCACCGAAGGCAGCTCTTTCTGTTTCGGGATGACGGGAACGGGCTTCGATTTAGTGAGCAAACAGGCAGACGGCACCTGGAAGCTCATGGTCTCGCGCACCGGCATGGCTTCTTTTCTGTCGACCAAAGGCACCGGGGGCTGGCCTGATATCGAAGTTGGTGGGCCGGGCTTCTGTTTTCCTGTCGAGCGATGGGATGGCCGCGAATATCGCCTCCATCGGCGCCAGTACGAAGGACGACCCTGCCGTCGCTGACTGGGCTTGCGACATCGAACCCGCCCAGCCAATCCTATTACATGAGGCATAACCGAGGAATTTATGCCTCATGGAGTCCTCATGACGGCAGGTTTGAACCGTTACGACATTTCTGCCCACCTTAAGGGCATGAAGCAGGTATCACCCATGACCCGCGTCACGCATGACGAGGGTACTCGTCTGGCAACGCTTGCCAGTGCCGGATGCCGGGCTTCATTCGAGAAGCTCGCGCGCTATTGGCACCCAAGACTGGTCGCTCACGCCTTCCGCTTGCTCGGCCATCGCGAACAAGCGCTGGACGCGGCGCAGTCCGCCTGGGTGGAGATTGCGAGAGGCATCCGGCAACTCCGTGACCCTCGCGCCTTCCCGGCATGGTCCTACCGCATTGTGACGCGGCGTTGTGCGCAGCACATATCAGGACTTCAAGCCGACCGGTCTCTGGCCTTCAGCCTGCAAATGGATGATGTCACCGATCATGGAATGGCGGATGGCTTTGCATCCGATATCGCAGATTTGCAAAGCGCCGTCGCCAAACTGCCCGCAACGCAAAGAGCGGCGGTCGCGCTCTTCTACCACGAGGGATTGAGCGTGGCCGAAACTGCGGTTGCGCTCGATGTCCCGGCGGGAACCGTCAAGACCAGACTGATGCACGCCCGGCACAAGCTGGCGCAATTTCTCCAAGGAGATGAAGATGTCCGATAACGAACGCGCCATAGATGCCGCGATTGCCGCCGAGGAGGATGCCTTGCTCCGCAGCTTCAGCGAGGAGCCACCCTACATGGAGCAATTGCTCGAGATTTTCTCTGGCAAGACGGGATGGGTTAGCCTGGTCATGATGGTGGCACAGCTGGTTCTGTTTGGCTTCGGCACATGGGCTGCCATCCACTTCTTCGCCGCAGCTGACCCGCTTACAGCGCTCAAATGGGGATTACCTGCTGCAATGCTGCTGATAATGTCGCTGATGCTCAAACTAGCGCTATGGCCCGTGATCCACGTTAACAGGCTGATCGGCCAAATCCACAAGCTTGAATTAACAGCGTTGCAGGCGCGGGAGCGGAACCTGTTATAGGCTTGATCAAAGCAGGGACTAACTGCTCAGTCCTTCAGCGAAATGCATAGCCTAACCGCGAAGCAGTCGGGAAAGCCAAGCGGCGAGCGAGATCCTCAATCTCATCGCGCCAGGCCAGATTGTCGAGCCAAGTCTGCCGAATTGAAGATGCGCCATAAATCGCACCGGCCAACTGGCCGGCGATGGCAGCAGTGGTATCGGCATCATCACCGAGGTTAGCTGCCAACAGCACGGCTTCATCGAAGCTCGTGGTATTGGCAACGGACCAGATCGCTGCTTCGAGGCTGTGCGCCACGAAGCCGCTGCTTGAAATCTGATCCCGCGTTTTCCCACGCCAGCTACCGGCCATGATTGGGCCGATCTCAGGTCCATATCGGCCCGCTGGAACCGCCAGGGCCGCATCAAAGTCGGCGCCTAGGATCGCCGCCCTCAAGACGAGAGCATACGCTTCACAAGCGTCGAGGCACGCCTCTGCAGCGTGCGTGGTCATGCTCTGTCGGCGGGCCACTCGCGTTACGACCGCAGGATCCCGCCGGATTCCCCAAATCGCAACAGGCGCAAGCCTCATGAGTGAGCCGTTTCCTGCTGAATACGGATCGGTCGAGCCGGCAATCGGGTCACCAGTTTCCTCGAAGCGAGCAAGGGCTTGGCAGGTGGCAATGCCAATATCGAAGCAGCTGCCCATGGGGCTGAAAGCGCCGTTCCGCCACCAGTTGACGAACCGCCGTTGTGCTTCTTCCGGTTCGAAGACCGAGCCCTTTGCTGCGCTGGCAAGCAGAGCCTCACCAAGCGCAAGGCCCATAGACGTATCATCAGTCCAAGTCCCCGCGTCCAAGCCGAACGGCCCTCCCCCGACCATATCTGTGATGTGGGGATAGGTGTCCCGCGGCTTGAACTCGAGGGTCGTGCCCAAAGCATCACCGACCGCTAGACCAATGAGACATCCAATGGACCGATCGTAAATGCGCTCGATCGCTCGAAGGTGATCTTCCTGCGCTCTCGTCTCGATAGCGCCCGGCCTAACCTGTCGTACTTTGGCGATTGCGGTATCGGCGCCTGTGATGCCGAGTTCGATGAGCAGTCTCGCTGCCACTGTGCCGGCCCGGCCCAACCCTCCCCGGCAATGGATAAAGATGCCCTCCCCGTTGTTGAGAAGACTGCGCAGCTGGGCTCCGGACTGGTGCCATTGTTGCTCGAATTCCTCCCCAGGCGCCGTGACGTCGGGGATCGGGAGATGAAACCATTCCATCCCGCGAGCAGCAACCGCAGTCTCCAGATCTGCGACCCCCAGCAGCTCGATTTCGTGCTTTTCAATAAGAGAGACGACAGCGGCGGCCCCCCACTCACGCACCGCGTCCAGATCCGCCGCAAGGTCACGCTTCCACTCAAAGCCAGCGAGCGCAGGCCCTTGCTTACCGGGACAAAAGGAGATGCCGATGCGTCCTGACGCGGCCGAAAGGGTTGGGATCTGGATCGGATCAGTGGTGCTTGTTCGAAGATTTCTGCTCATGGCGCTTTGATATGAGCCATGTACGACATTATCGGTCGCACGTGCTTAAGGGCATCCTACAGGCATTGGTTGGCGCAAAGGGGCTGTATCGTCGGAGTACTCGAACAGAGCCCGTGCCAGCTCAGCTGGTTCTCCTTCCCCGCGCAGCAGTTCCCGAAATCGCTGGAATTCATCGAGGATGATGAGGTCGGGCTTGAGGGCGCTGACACAGGCGTGCGATAGTTTGCCCCTCAGCGCCCCGATCACGTCATTGCGCTTCCATCGCTTTTCATCAGGGTAAGTGGGCTGTCGGCGGGGAAACAGCGAAATCATTTCCTCGATCGCAGATGTCAGAGCCAAATCAGCGCGAACTGCCTCCTGAAAGTTCGCAATGATCGTCGGATCAATGCCTTGAAGTGACATGCCGCTCACACAGGCATCCCACCGACTATTCCCAGCGTCCACTTGAAGCGCGTTCCTAAGCGGTGTGAACGGGTAGCGAGCTGTCTCGACTGGTGGTAGATGGTCCTCCGCCGAAATTCACCGCTAACCGTTCTGCTGTCCAAGCAATTCCGTAATGCGGCTGCGAAGGGCGCGCGAGCGATCCTGCACTTTCCCACAGCCCACATTTTTTGCGCAGTCAGCATGATCGACCCGGTCCAGCTGACAATTGTGCCGATTCCATTGCTCGCCAGAGGGATGGTTCAGGCCAGAGAGAATTCGGGCTTTGTCGACGATGCCTCGCTTGCCAAGATCATGGAGCACGGCGGCGGGCGTCGGCCCGAACGGGACGATCCAGGCTCTCTTGAAGCAATTGAGCTCGGGGATGAGATATTCCTCCACGAAGCGCACCAATAGCGGGTTGGCTCTCGATTTTGGGTTTTCGCCACCGGAGTAGTTACGCCATTGGTGGCCCTTCTCCTTCAAAACCGGGTAGCGGTACACCGACGTATAATGGGCGCGATTTGCAGCCGTTCCAAACAACTCCGCTGTAGTTTCCAGGTTGA
Source organism: Novosphingobium sp. LASN5T (assembly GCF_003856955.1). Classification (NCBI taxonomy): domain Bacteria; kingdom Pseudomonadati; phylum Pseudomonadota; class Alphaproteobacteria; order Sphingomonadales; family Sphingomonadaceae; genus Novosphingobium; species Novosphingobium sp. LASN5T. The sequence goes on along the minus strand of NZ_RQSI01000016.1, from coordinate 7,087 downwards.
AGAGCTTGTTGAACCCGAAATGATCCATAAGCTGCGCGGCGATGCTCCGCATTGGGCCTTCGAACGATGCGGCCTTCTTCGCATCGCTTAGTGCGCTGGCCATGGCCTGATCATCGAGCCGGGATCCAAGGAGCTTTTGGCGAAGCCGCAAAAGCGCAGTCTCCGCCTGGCGCATGCCCGGCGTTATGCCAACGATGACGATATCAGCATCGGTGTTGATCCAGTCGAACGGTGAGTAGAATGCGCCAAGCTCACCATGCCTACCGCGACCGAAATGCTGGTCGGAAACGAATGACCCATTTTCGACGCCGCGCGTGACTTGGTCGGTTTTCATTGCCGCCAAGAAGTCAGCGATCTGCCGAGCCGCAACTATCGCCTTCTGATTGAGAGACATTGGGCTGGTGGCACCATCGGGGAGAGATTGCCGGTACATATCGGAGAGACTTTCGCTGATCGTGGAGGCAAACGGAGCCCTCCAGCAATGGATGGGATGCCGTCTCTCCGGCTGTCACGCGTGTCCCCGCGTTCAGGGAAACCGGGCTCGGGAAAGGTGAACCGACCTGGTTTCATCCGGCGCGAAGCGTGTCGCCGGCCGCACGGGCGCTCGTAAGGGCGCCATCCCGATCGCCCCTCCGGCTATTCAGCTGGGGCGGTGTTGGACAATCGGGCTCTGTCGAAGCTCGTGACGTAGGTTACGACTGGATCGATGGCGGCGAGCGGTCCGTTGCCGTCCGCCAGCAGCTTTAGATCAGCCAGGGCGCAGCCCGTTTCATTGGAGATCAGCTCAAGCCTCTGACCAAGAGCCATTCCCGCAATCAACGCTGCGCGAGTTCGCGTGGCCGGGTCGGAGATTTGCTCTAGCCGAGATGCCAGTAGGCCAGGGCGGAGGCTTCCAAGCGTGAAACCGCGACGCGACAGAAGCCAATCGATCGCATCGAAGCGATTGATGGCAACAAAGCCCCGCTGAGAGACAGCACTTTTTCGCTGTCGATACTGCTCGACCGACCGCAGCGGACCGTTCTTTCCGACCCGATTGCGCAGCGACCGCTCTTCTATCCCGGCAAGGTTTGCAACATCGGTGACAGTCAATGGTTCGCTAGTAAAGTCGCCCTGCGACCCGGCATCGAGTGCCTCGAGGAGATGATGCCAAGCCTTCCCCAGGTGGAGGAGCTGTTTGAGCGGGCCATTGCGGCTCGAAGTCCAATCATATGCGGCTAACGCGACATGCGACAGCGATGAAAGAAACTGTTCGATCGGATCGAGAGCTTCCTGTTCGATCTCATTGCAGGAGAGCCACCCATCGCCAACACGCATTCCCAAGGACCGGGCAAGTAGTCGGTCGTGGAGATCTCGGACGCAAGCCGTGATGGCGAGGCGGTCTAAGTCGATGCGGGCCAACTGGACATCGCTTGCAAACCAATCCGTCGGAACGCCGCTTACGTCATTCACCCCCGTTAACTCGGCGACCAACCGTGCGCCGACTTCACCGCCCGCGAGTACAGCGAGCTCTTCCGCCTTGAGTACGAGTGTCTCGCGCAAGTTATGCTCAAGCGCCTCGATTGAGGGAATGTCCATGCCGATCTCCTATGGAAATGATATGTGACCTATCATGACCAAAGAGTCAAGCGAAACGTGATAGGTTACCTATCATGACAAATCCACGCCTACCGCGTGTCAGCGATCGATGCGATCCAAGCGTCAATTTCTGCCTCAACCCAAACTGCGCATTTGGGGCCGAGCGATCGCGACCTTGGGAAGCGCCCTTCGCTCATACGCTGGTAGATGGCGGAGCGGCGTAGTCCGACGCGGGCGATAACCTCCGGCAGGCGTAAAAGCCGTGCCGGCGGCAACACTTCGGGCGGTTGAGGCGTTTGCGTTTCATCTTGTGTTGCATGCGGCATTGCTGGTCTCATTCGCAAGGTTCGGTCCCCTCCGAACTCAAGGATTTACCGGGACAGCGACATTGCGATGTCGCGGCCCACAAAATCATCGATGTGCTTGGCCAGCATTCGCGCCACGAGCTGTGAGGTGCCGTTAGCCCACCGCGGCCGCAGATCCTCAATCCGGCGTCCCAGCGTCCGCTGCAGATGGAGGGGCAGGCTGGTGAAGAACTCTTCGAGAAATTCGCCCATCTCGCCATGCATCCACTCGCAAGCGAGATCTTCCTGCCCGGCGAGCGCGAGAATCATCGATGCGCGGGGGTGCGCTCCACAGGCGGAGAGCACACGTGCTGCTTCGTCGAGCCCGATAGGCCGCTCGCCGCGCGCAAGGCGAAGCAGGGTCTCGCGATGCATGCCGCATTCATTGGCAATCCTGTGGCGGGGTTTGCCGGCGGCTTCGATCGCATGGGCAAGAACGCGGGCCAGGCTTTCATTGGCTGGTCTGGCGGCGGCGGTTGGATGGTACATGGTTGTCTCCTAGCTTCTGCACTGGTGCGACTCGCAGGCATAACGCGAAGCATCCCATGTAGGAAAATTAAAAGAACAGACGCGGAACATCTCGTTTTGAGGCAACTCGGTTCCTCTACCCGAGTCGTCGCCGAATCCCGTCAGTTGCGACGGTATTTACCGACATAAAATTTCAGGTTTAGCGTCTTTATCGCTGGTTTGGAGCGTCGGACTGCAAAAGATGCGTCCGCATCCTTCCACATCAAGGCGGGATTCCCGCTCGACACTTTCCTACGACCATTTCCTAGATGCATGTGGAACACACAGCGAACGCAAGAACGCTGTGACAACCCCTCCAACCGGAGCTTCACATGCAGTCTCTCACCCTCCCCCGGCGCGCCAGCGTCAAGGGTCTCGGCAAGACCCTCAACATTGCCATCCCGGTCGCAATCGCGGCGCTTGCGGCGAGCGCCGCCTATGCCGGCGCTGACACGACCTTCACCCCTGCCCTCACGAAGTTCACCTACATGCCCTCGCAGTGCCAGGATCGAGAGCGGAGGGGACCAACGGCCAGCAAGAAGGAAGCACTATGGCCAGGTCCAAACCCACTGCCCGCGATGCGCTGAAGAAGCTGCGTGAACAGCGTGCCCAACTCGAGAACGAGGAAGCTCGTCTCCGCGAAGAAGCAGCGACCGAACTCGGAAAGCTGCTGATCGAGTGCGGCGCGGAGACGATCGAACCGGTACAGTTACGCCAGATCGTTCGCGCATCGATGGCGCTCGGGATCGAGGAAACGCTGAAGCGGATTGCTCCCGCGTAAGGCCCATCCCGCGGCGGCAAGGGGTTCGATGCCCCGCGCCGCCGCATCGCAGGCCTATAAAAGAAAAGGCCCCGATGGCGTCTGCCACCGGGGCCTTGTCGTGAGGCAAGGACATTCAGTCCTCGTCGATATCGGGAGCACCTTCGTTGCTGCCTGAGCGGCCCTTGGTGAGGAAGTCGACCTTGTCGGCGATGATCTCGCAGCCGTAGCGCTTGGTGCCGCTCTGATCTTCCCACTGGGTGTAGTGGATGCGCCCTTCGACCGTCACGAGCTGACCCTTGGTGCAATACTTGGCGACGTTCTGGCCCAGGCCGTTGAAGCAGGTGATCCGGTGGAATTCGCTGTCTTTGGCGGTGTAGCCGTTTTCGTCCTTGTAGGTCTTGCCATCCTTGCGGGCGGGACGGTCCGTCACGACGGAAATCGAGGTGATGCTGGTTCCACCCTGGGTGGTGCGGGTTTCGGGGTCGCGAGCGATGCGGCCAACGAGGATAACGAGATTGGTCATGGGCTTTCTCCTGATCGAGCAATCCGGGTCCATCCCGGCTGCAAACCCGAGCAGAAGCGCCCCATGGCGAAGCGCACCGAAGGGGAACCCGGAACTGGTTCGGGTGGTGCGGGCAGCCGGGCACAGCCCGGCAACTCGGCCGGACCTGATCCGGGTTGCGCGTTTCGACGGGGGGTGATTCAGGGACAGGTTTGCATCGAAGCCGGATGGAGCTGGATGCCTTGAACAGGTTTGCCCTGCCTCGTTTCCATCCGGTCTTGGCTGTATCATCCCTGCCCGACCTTCCACGGGAGAACCCCTTCCTAGATCGCGATACTGACCGATCCTCCAACCGGTGGCTCATTCCTGGACGAAGATGCTTCGTCGGGGAGAGGCATATCGATCGTCACCCCTTCAGCGCCGTCTAGAGGGTTGCCTCGAAGCATCCAGGTCTGCGGCGTGATCAAGCGCGCCCAATCAGCAAAGGAGGGGATCGAGCCCAGGTCTTCGCGTACGTGCTGTTCGCCGACCAGACGCACCGGAACGACCCGGCCGTCGGCGTTGACGAGGGTCTCGCCAAAGATCGTTTCGAGCATGAATATCCCCTCGGCATGGTGCCGTAGCGCGCGGTGCCGGGGGTCGGCGAGGATTGCCTTCGACTGGTCGAACCATTGGTGCAGCGGGAGATAGTCATCGACCGTGCCGCCCCATTTTCGGACCGACGAGAGGGCGTGGTAGTAGCAGTGGGCCATGCCTGGTCTCCTAGAGCTCGGTCGAGTGATCATCGGTCGCGGTGAAACGCAGGCTGCAGTCGAGCACGAAGGTCGCTTCAGCCACATCGATCACAAGCTCGCCGTAGGCACCATCGTTGATCTCCCAGCCAGGATGATGACGTTCGAGGGCCAGATAGGTCAGCTGCTCGAGGGCCTGCCCAAGCGATTGCTGCTCTTCGGAACCGGTACAATCAAGGCTGTCTGCTTCGCCTTCCATGAGGTAGACTTCCGGGCACGGGATCGCTGCGCCGGCTGCATCGAGGCATGCACATTCTTCAACTGCCCCGCTGTCGCCGCATCCGTCAAAGCGGATCTCGACGCGGGCGATGCCAGCTTGCTGCAAGCGCGGAAGAATGGCTGACTTGAGCTGCTGGATTTCTTCGGTCACTTGCACTTGCCGCTCGGCCTGGCGAACGGCAAAGTCAGCCATCACAGCCTCGATATCGATCATGGAATGCCTCCTGGTAACTGAAGCCAACGGCCATTCGCTGGCTCCAATCGACAGGCGCGCGCCTTTCCTCTGACGGACGACGCCAGCGCCGACCCGGCGCTGGCGCGAGGACCGGCATGACCTCAGTCAGTGCCTGCCGAAGTGCTCTTCGGATTGGTGCCCAGGGGCCCGCGCCGATCGACCACGGTGATACGCCGGGCCTTGGCTTCGATGACCAGACGTTCGAGCACGCCATTGCCCGGAAAGGCGATGATGTAACGCGGATCGAGGGAGAGCATACGCTCGTTGCGCTTGAATCCGGCACGGGCACCCAGGCGCATATCGAGCGAGAACGTGACCTGTGGGATGCCGCGCCGTTCGGCCCAGCTCGATGCCAGGCGGTCGACGCCCTTGGTGTCGCCGCCATGGATGAGCACCATGTCGGGCACGCGGTCGCGGACCTTGTCGAGCGTTGCCCAGACGTTGTTGCCGAAGGTCAGTGCATCGTCTTCGGTCGCATGACGGGTGCGCCCGCCAGCGAACACGACAGGGGTTCCTTCGGGCACTGCCGCACGGCGCTTGGCCTCGGCACGGGCGCGCAGGAAGTCGCGCCCTTCGACGAGTGCGGAAGTCAGCATGACGCTGTGGTTGAAGCGAGAACTGGAGACCGGCTTCCAGGAGGAACCGAACTCGTTGAGGTACAAGGCTGCGGCGACCTCGCGCATCTCTTCAAGCGCCAGCATCGCGCTTTCGGCACATTGCGCCCGCTCGACCTGGGTCTCGAGTTCATGTGTGTGAACCTCGGAGCCATCGGCCGTCGCAATCAGCGCACGGACCTCGTCGGTCGCCCGGTCGAGAGCCGATGATTTGCGTTCCGCCGAACGATGGAAGATGTTGACGAAGGCCCAGCCAAGATCCTCGGCGTCGGCTTCAAGAGCGGTCCCGGACACCATGGCGAAAAGATCGGACCAGACCGCTTCGAGGGTTTGGACAACCGCCTCCCGGACCGGGAAATCGCTTGTCGATAGCGGAGCGGGTCCAATTGAGAAGCCGGCGAGATCGAGCCCGGCGAGTTGATCGGTAAATGACGTGTGCATGGGGAAGTCCTCCTGACTGGTGTGAGGCCGACGCACCCGTTCATGGCTGCGCCAGCGAGAGCCCGTCAGGGCCAGCTTCAGGCAGGATTGCGCACCCGCGAGGGGAAACCCGGCTTGGCGGGCTGGCGCGGGCAGGCCTTGAGCCCGAAGGGCGAAGGCCAACACGGGCCCGCCCAAGCCGGGTTGCGCAAGACTGGCGGCTGGCCCAGGGCCTCTCTCGCATGGCGACAGACCATGAGCGGCCGGCAAAGTGCAGTCAGGGATGGCAACCCAGCGCCGCGACCAACCAACTCACAGGCCGCAAGCTGCGCGTTTGGTGTAGACCCCCTCGCCGTTCGACATGTGCCCGAGGCAGTCATAGTCGCCAAACATGGCATCGAAGCGGGATGCGATCTGGGACAGCCAGCGCTGTGCCCGTGGTGACCGGGCTGTGCGCCAATCGGCGTCCCAATAGGCGCCGTCATCGCGTTCCGCTATCCAGACAGCCACTAGCCCGCCATAGACCGATACACCGAAATCCGCATAGGCATTGCGCATGAGGATCCGGTCCTCGCGTCCGCGCCAGCCGTCGTGCGGGATCAGCGACGGGAAGGCTTTGGCGGCCCGCTCGCACAGATCGTCACGCAGCCATTCGTACTCGAATTCCCAGTCGTCCTCGGCTTCGACCTCAAGCACTGTGAAGGCGACGATTGCGCCGCTGGGATAGCTGACCGATCGGCCCATGATATCCTCCCTCAGGCCGCGAGCGCAGCGTCGTCTGACGCGTCGTCGAACTGCGCGAGGGTGACCCTGCCGCCGAGCTTCAGCAGCAGGCTCGCGGCTTCTTCGGCCTTGGCTGCAGCGGTCAGGATGGCGCGGTCGTTATCCTTTAGAAGCTTGAGCCAATGCTCGATATAGCTTGCGTGGCTATCGAGGTGCGTGACCGGCAGCCCCAGCTCGGCGCCCAGCATGGCGCTTGCGAGTTCGGCCACATATCCTGACAGTCCAGCCCTAATGTGACTTCCACCGCAAATTTTCGGGGCGCGGATCATGCGGCGATCTCCTCAGGCTGGGGCTGCTGGGCGTGCATCCAGTCGGCGGCCGCCTGCGCCTTGCT
>NZ_RQSI01000015.1:0-119282 GCF_003856955.1 Novosphingobium sp. LASN5T | reverse complement strand
CTCAAAAGGTCCATGTCGATCACTCCTCGTTCCCCCGACCTGTCAGCCAGGGGGAAGGTCAAAACATGGGTCACTTCTCAGTGGAAATTTACGCCCCTCCCGGGTCAACTCTCAGCAGAAATCAACACGTCCGCGATCAGGCGCCGTTCCTGGTCGGTGAGAACGCGCGATTGCGCCGGCGGGCGATAGAGGCGCCACCACGCGAGCGCCCAGACCAGCCCGATCGCGCCGGTGACGAAGAAGCCGGCCTGCCAGCCCCATTGCTTGGCGATCAGCGCCACCACCACGGGCGCGAGCGCGGCGCCGGCGGCGGTGCCGGCGTTGAACCAGCCGGTCGCGATCGACCGTTCGCGATCGGGAAACCATTCGGCGATGGCTTTCATCCCCGCCGGGATCGTCGCCGCTTCCGCCATGCCCAGCAGGCCGCGGAACACCGCTAGCGAAAACCACCCGCGGGCAAAGGCATGGGCCATGTTGGCCAGCGACCAGGCGATGGCGAACAGCGCGAAGCCAGCGGTCAGACCGATTCGGTCGATAACCATCCCCGCGACCGGTTGCATCACCGTGTAGGCGATCTGGAAAGCGCCGACGATGTAGCTGTACTGCTGCGTCGATATCGACAGTTCCAGCTTCAATTGCGGGGCCAGCACGCCCAGCGAATTGCGCGCGAGATAGTTGATGACGGTTCCGACCATCACCAGCAGCAGGATGCGGACGCGAACGGCGCGCCAGTTGATCGTCATGGGCCTCTCCGGGATTTGCGGACGCGCATTTCTCCGCGCGCCCGCTTCGCATCATCGCGGCAGTATCGGCATGCGTCTCACCAGTTCCACATCGTGCCGTCCGCAAGGCGGGCGACGGGCAGGTAGGCCGGCTTGTAAGGGTATTTTGCGGCGAGATCCTCGTCGATGTCGACGCCATGGCCTGGTGTTTCCCCGCACAGCAGGAAACCATCGGCGAAGGTATAGTCGTGCGGGAAGACCGCGTCGGTTTCCTCGGTGTGGCGCATGTATTCCTGGATGCCGAAGTTGGGCACCCAGGTATCGAAATGCAGCGCGGCGCCCATCGTCACTGGCGACAGATCGGTCGCGCCATGGCAGCCGGTGCGGACCTGGTAGAGCGCGGCGAGATCGGCCAACCGGCGCAGGTGCGTCACCCCGCCCGCGCCGACGATGGTCGCGCGGATGTAGTCGATCAGCTGGTTCTGGATCAGGTCCCGGGCGTCCCAGATCGTGTTGAAGATTTCGCCGACGGCCAGCGGCGTGGTGGTGTGCTGGCGCACCAGCCGGAACGCTTCCTGGTTCTCCGCCGGGGTGCAGTCTTCCAGCCAGAACAGGCTGTAGGGCTCCAGTGCCTTGCCTAGCTGCGCCGCCTCCAGCGGGGTATAGCGGTGGTGGCCATCGTGCAGCAGGTGGTAATCGAAGCCATAGGTTTCGCGCAGCTTGTCGAACAGCTTGGGCACGTAGTTGAGTGCCTTGCGCGTGTCCCATCCGGTCACGGAGGGCAGCGCGGCGTCGGCCGGTTCGTAATAGAGCTTGCCACGCCCCACGCCATAGGCATCCTTGATCCCCGGCACGCCGGTCTGGGCGCGGATCGCCTTGTAGCCGAGGTCGATGTACTGGCCCACGGCATCGACCGTTTCGGCGATATCGGCGCCGTTGGCGTGGCCATAGACCATCACCCCATCGCGGCTGCGCCCGCCCAGAAGCTGATACAGCGGCATCCCCGCCATCTTGGCCTTGATGTCCCACAGCGCGACGTCCACCGCCGCGATCGCGCGCATCGTTACCGGTCCGCCGCGCCAGTACGCGCCGCGATAGAGGTATTGCCAGATGTCTTCGATCCGGCGCGGGTCCATGCCGATCAGGCACGGAATGACGTGGTCTTCCAGATAGGACACGACGGCCAGTTCGCGCCCGTTCAGCGTGGCATCGCCGATGCCGTACACGCCCTGGTCGGTCACGATCTTCAGCGTGACGAAGTTCCGCCCGGGGCAGGTAACAATCACCTTGGCGGCTTCAATTTTCATGGAATCCCTCGCGATATGGCGGCCATATTGGTATGACGACTTGACGGGTCCAATTTGGTCTGTCAAGTTTTTTGAAATTGGTAAAGCCACGGAGGCGGCATGAGTTCGACGGGATCGGCGCAGGAACGGCTTTATCAGGATCTGGCGCGGGCGCTGCTGGATGAACTGGCATCGGGCAAGTACCCCGTTGGCGCGCGCTTGCCGGCCGAGCGCGAACTGGCAGTGCGTTACAACGTCAGCCGGCCGACCGTGCGCGAGGCGATCATCGCGCTGGAAGTGCAGGGACTGGTGGAAGTGCGCGTGGGCTCGGGCGCCTATGTGGTGCGGCTGCCCGGCGGCGATGACATGCCCGGCTTCAACGTCACCGCTTTCGAGCTGACCGAGGCGCGCCTGCTGGTGGAAGGTGAAACCGCCGCGCTGGCGGCAACCCAGATCACCGACGAGGAAATCGCCGAGCTGGAGGAACTGCTGCGGGCCATCGCGCGCGAAAACCTCGATCCCGCCGGATCGGACAAGGCCGATCACAGTTTCCACGTCGCCATCGCCCGGGCCACGCGCAACAACGCCATGATCGAGATCGTCGAGCGGCTGTGGAATCAGCGCTACACCTCGCCCGAAGCCTCGCTGCTGCACGAAAAGGCACGCACCGCGAACATCAAGCCGGTGGTCGACGAACATACCGCCGTGCTGGAGGCGTTGAAGCGCCACGATCCGTCCGCTGCCCGTGCGGCGATGCGCGCGCACTTGTCGGCCGTGCTGGAAAGCCTGCTGTTCGCCACCGAGGAACGCGCCGTGGCCGAAGCCCGCCGCGCGGTGCAGGCCAAGCGCGATCGCTACGCGCGCGCCACTGCCTGAAAATACTGGCTGAAGCCCAGAAAGACATAACGCAACCCATGCCAAGATCGCTTGAACTGCATCCCGACCGCCTGCTGCCGGCCGACCCTTCGGTCCGCGCCCTGGCGCGCGCCCTGTATGCCGATATCGCGGACCTGCCGATCGTCAGCCCGCACGGGCATACCGATCCCCGCTGGTTCGCCGACAACGCGCCGTTCGGCAATGCCACCGATCTGCTGCTGGTGCCCGATCACTACGTGTTCCGCATGCTCTATTCGCAGGGCGTCGCGCTCGAGGATCTGGGCGTGCGCAATCCGGGCGTCGATCCGCGCGCGGCATGGCGGCTGTTCGCCGAACGCTATACCCTGTTCCGGGGTACGCCATCGCGCATGTGGCTCGATTGGGTCTTTGCCGAAGCCTTTGGCATGGGCGTGCAACTGGAGGCCGAGACCGCCGACCTCTATTTCGACACGATCACCGAAATGCTCGCGACCGACAGCTTCCGTCCGCGCGCGCTGTTCGACCGCTATGGCATCGAAGTGATCGCCACCACCGAAAGCCCGCTCGATACGCTGGAGCACCATGCGGCGATCCGCGCCGAGAATGCACGGGCGGGCGGCTGGCAGGGCCGGGTGATTACCGCCTATCGCCCGGACCCGGTGGTCGATCCCGAATTCGAAGGCTTTTCCGCCAACCTCGATGCGCTGTCCGCCCTTACCGGCGAGGACTGCCGCACCTGGCGCGGCTATCTGGCCGCGCATCGCCAGCGCCGCGCCTTCTTCGCGCAGATGGGCGCCACCAGCACCGACCACGGCCATCCCACCGCGCAGACCGCCGATCTTTCGCCGGCCGAGGCCGAAGCGCTGTTTGGCAAGGTCTCGACCGGAGCATTCACCCCGGCCGAGGCGGAACTGTTCCGCGCCCAGATGCTGACCGAAATGGCAGGGATGAGCTGTGACGACGGGCTGGTCATGCAGATTCACCCCGGATCGTTCCGCAACCATAACGCGCAGCTGTTCGAACGCTTCGGCCGCGACAAGGGGGCGGATATCCCGACCCGCACCGACTACGTCCACGCGCTCAAGCCGCTGCTCGACCGCTTCGGCAACGCGCGCGATCTGTCGATTATCCTCTTCACGCTGGATGAAAGCGCCTATGCCCGCGAACTGGCGCCGCTGGCGGGGCATTACCCTTGCCTCAAGCTCGGCCCGGCGTGGTGGTTCCATGACAGCCCGGAAGGGATGCGCCGCTTCCGCCTGATGACCACGGAAACCGCCGGCTTCTACAACACCGTGGGCTTCAACGACGATACCCGCGCGTTCCTGTCGATCCCGGCGCGGCATGACGTGGCCCGTCGCATCGATTGCGGCTTCCTGGCGCAGCTTGTGGCGGAACATCGCATCGAGGACTGGGAAGCCGCGGAGCTGGCGCGCGATCTCACCTACACTCTCGCCAAGCGGGCCTACAAACTCTGACCTGACGGGATCGCTTGATGAGACTTTCCACCACTGCCGCCAGCCGCCTGTCCGCCGATGTCGTCCGTCCCGGCTACGACCGCGCCGCGCAGGCGGTGGGGATCGTCCACTTCGGCATCGGCGCGTTCCACCGCGCGCATCAGGCGTGGTACACCGACCGTGCCATGGGGCAGGGCGATCGCGACTGGATGATCACCGGTGTTTCGCTGCGTTCGGCCGATGTCGCCACGCAGATGAATCCGCAGGATGGCCTTTACACGCTGAGCGAACGGTCCGCCGCAGGCATCGGGGTGCGACTGGTCGGATCGGTGCGGCGCGTGCTGGTGGCCAGCGAGCAGCCGGAGGCGGTGATTGCCGAACTGGCCGCGCCGTCCACGCGGATCGCCAGCTTCACCGTGACGGAGAAGGGCTATTGCCGCGCGGCGGACGGGTCGCTCGACTTCAACCTCGCCCATTCGCAGAGCCTCTATTACTTCGTGACGCAGGGGCTGCGCCGCCGCCGCGATGCCGGATTGCCGGGGCTGACGCTTCTTTCCTGCGACAATCTTGCCGACAACGGGCGTCAGCTGGAGGCGCTCATGCAAGCCTATATCGCGCGGCACGAACCGGACATGGCCGCCTGGTTCGCGGACAACTGCACCTGCCCGGCGACGATGATCGACCGGATCGTGCCCGCCACGACCGACGCCGACCGCAAGGCGGTGGCGGGGGTGTCTGGGCTCGACGATGCCGCCGCCGTCGTCACCGAGCCGTTCAGCCAGTGGGTGATCGAAGACCGCTTCGCCGGGGCGCGTCCGCGCTGGCACGTGGTGGGCGCGGAACTGGTGGCCGATGTCGCCCCCTACGAAACGGCCAAGCTGCGTATGCTCAACGGCGCGCATTCGGCCCTCGCCTATCGCGGGCTTATGGCGGGTTACAGCTATGTCCACGAGGCGATCGGCGATCCCGACCTGCGCGCCATGGTCACGCGCCTGATGCTGGAGGAAGCCGCGCCCACGATCGCCGCAGCGCCGGGGCAGGATTTGTCCGCCTATGCCGCCGCCCTGATCGAGCGCTTCGCCAATCCGGCGCTCAACCACCGGCTGATCCAGATCGCGATGGATGGCAGCCAGAAGATTCCGCAACGCTGGCTGGAAACGCTGGCCGCGAACCAGCGGCAGGGCCGGTCCTGCCCGGCGATCCTGTCCGCGATCAACGCCTGGATGAACCATGTGCGCGGCGACAATGTCGCCGCCTGGGGGCCGGTGGACGATCCGATGGCCGATCGCCTGCGCGCCGTGTGGCAGGCAGGCGATCGCTCCGCTGTCGCGCGGGCGCTGTTCGGCGCGGGCGGACTGTTCGCGCAGACCTGGACCGCCACCGACAACGATCTCGCGGCCCTTTCGTAGACGATCCCTTCCCGACTTCAGATCGCCAGCGGGCCGTGTGCGATATGCGGCAGGACATGGCGCGCGAACAGGTCGGCTTCCTGCGCGTGCGGATAGCCCGAAAGGATGAAGGCCTCGATCCCTTCGGCCTGATAGGCGCGCAGCTTGGCCAGCACCTGATCGGGCGTGCCGACGATGGCCGCGCCGCAACCCGATCGCGCCCGGCCGATCCCGGTCCACAGGTTGTCTTCCACGAAGCCATCGCCGCCGGCCGCGCCGCGCAGCTCGCTTTGGCGCTGGACGCCGTAGTTCGCGGCATCAAGCGACTTTTCACGGATCGCCTTGCCGGCATCGTCATCCAGCTTCGAGAGCAGGCGATCGGCATAGGCGCGCGCCTCTTCCTCCGTCTCGCGCACGACCACATGCGCGCGATAGCCGAAGCGCAGAGTGCGCCCGAAACGGGTTGCGCGCGTCTTCATGTCGGCAATGGTTTCGCGCACCTTGTCCATGGTATCGGGCCACATCAGGTAGACGTCGCAGCCTTCGGCCGCGCATTCGCGCGCGTCTTCGCTCAGTCCGCCGAAATAGAAGGCTGGGCAGCGGCCGGAAAGCGTCGCGATGCGCGGTGGATCGAGCTTGAGCTTGTAGAACTCGCCGTCGAAATCCAGATGCTCCCCGTTCAGCAGGGTGCGGACGATCTTCATCACCTCGGTCGCGCGGCGATAGCGCGGACCCGACGCCAGCGTTTCGCCGGGCATGTCGGACGAGATGATATTGACGTTCAGCCGTCCGCCCGTGCCGGCCGCGTTGGGGCCGAGGATGCGATCGAGCGTGGCGATGCGGCGCGCAAGCTGCGGCGGCCAGTCTTCGCCGATACGGGTCGCCCAGAGCAGCTTGATCTTGCGGACTTGCGTGGCCACCGCGGCGGCAAAGGCGGTCGTGTCCAGCCCGAGCTGATAGCCGGAGGGCAGGAGGATGTTGTCGAAGCCGCCTTCCTCCGCCCGCAACACGATGTTGCGGCAGTGTTCCCAGCTCGATTGCAGATAGGGATCGGGAACGCCCAGGAACTCGTAGTCATCATCGCAAAGGGCGGAAAACCAGGCGATTTCGCATTGCTGGGTCATTGTCTTGCCTCCTCAGCGCTGCCCTTCAGGGCAGTCTCTCTCCACGCGCGGCAACCAGCACCGCGTACCATTCCTCGCGCGTCCAGCGCACATGCGCCGCCTGCGCGGCTTCCCTGATCCGGTCGGCCTGCTGCGATCCCACGATCGGCACGATTCCGGCGGGATGGGCCATCAACCAGGCAAAGGCCGCGACCGTGCGCGACACGCCTTGCGCCTTGGCGACCTTGTCGAGTGCGGCGGCGACGGCGTGCGCGCGTTCGTCGGCCGGCGCGGCCAGGCGTCCCCCGCCCAGTGGCGACCAGGCGAGCGGCACCAGCCCCATCGTCATCGCCTGATCCAGCTCGCCGTTCTCGAAGCAGGCGATGCGCAGGGGGCTGATTTCGGGCTGGGTCGCGACCAGCTTGTGGCCGAGGAAGTGCTGCAGCGCGGCGATCTGGTGGATGGTGAAATTCGATACGCCCAGCGTCCGGATCTTGCCCGCGGCCACGGCGTCGTCCAGCACGCGCGCCACTTCCAGCGGATGGGCGAGGATGTCGGGCCGGTGGACCTGCCACAGATCGATCACATCGGTGCGCAGGCGGCGCAGCGAGGCATCGATCGCCGCGTTCAGGTAGGCCGCGCTCTGGTCATAGGGCAGCGGCGGCAGGATTCCGCCCTTGGTGGCGAGCACCATCCGCGCGCGCAGGCCGGGTTCGGCCGCAAGCACTTCGCCCAGCAGCGCTTCGGCATCGCCGAAACCGCCGGTCCCGTCGAAGCCATAGATGTCCGCCGTGTCCAGCAGGGTGATGCCGGCATCGAGCGCGGCATGGACCAGCCGGGCGGCGTCGGCCGCAGTGCGGCCATCCTCGGCCAGCCGCCACATGCCCCATGCCAGTGGAGAGATGGAAAGGCCGCTATCGCCCAGCGGGCGTGATGCGGCGGGAAGGGGAAGCTGGCTCATGCAGATGTCCTGGGTGCTGCTGCGTCAGGGATGCCGGGACCGGGCCGCGCCCGATCCTCCTCTCGGTATCGATTATTCGATATGACAACGTGAGCCATATACGGACGAATGCGATCGCGCAAGGGGCAGGCTGCCGGATGCCGTGATCGCTCGAACGTTAGACATGCGATTCCGGTTCAAGGTGGCGCCAGACCTAATCGATCTGGCGCCTTGAGCGTCGGTGCGTCGGCGGCTCAGTTGAAAGTGACCTGACGCCCGCCGCGCAGGAACGCGATGGCGTTGCGGCGCAGATGGTTGGAGCCGGGATTGATGATCGGCTCGGGCGAATATTGCGCCAGATAGACGCGGCGCATGTTCGGCGTGGAGTTGGAGCCCGTCGCATGAAGCGCCAGACTGGAGAACGCCACGACGCTGCCCGCCGGCACTTCCAGGGTCACGCCTTCGGCATCGCCGGCGTAGCCAACCAAGTCGTTGCTGCCTTCCTGGCGGATATGCGGCACGATGCCGTCGCGCGTTTCCGGCGCCTGCGAGAACGGCAGGATGCGTACAGTGCCGTTGGCGACGGTGGTGTCGTCCAGCGTGCACCAGCAGGTGAGGTACGGCTTGTGGTCCGCCGGGCCGCCGTTGCCGACGACATAGCCCGAATCCTGGTGCCAGCTGAACGGCATGCCCTTGGAAGCGCCCTTCACGACATACTGGTCATAGAAGAAGTAGGCATCGTCACCCAGCGTCGCGCGACAGATGTCGGCCATGGTTTCGCTGAACAGCATGTCGCGCAGTTCGGGCTGCACGCGCTGGCATTCGCCGGCGAAATAGCGTTTGCCCTTGTGGCTGATGCCATCGACTTCGACGCCAAGCGCATCGAGCCGGGCATCCTCGCGTTCGATCACGCGGGCGCATTCGTTGCGCAGCAGGTCCAGCAGCGGTCCTTCCAGAACCCGCTCGAACACGGCGTATCCCTCGCGCTCGAATTGGGCGCGTTGCTCGGCAAACCTCATTGGACTCTCCCGGTGTCGTGTGGTTGACCCGTTCGTAGAGCGCGATCGGCCATCGCATCCAATCAAATTGCGCTAGCTAATCATACGCCTATACTATGACCATGCGTATGCGACAGGTTGAGGCGTTCCGCGCCGTGATGATGAGCGGGGGCATTACAGCCGCCGCGCAGATGCTCAATGTCAGCCAGCCGTCGGTTAGCCGGCTGATCGCCGATCTGGAGCGGGCGGTGGGATTCCGCCTGTTTGACCGGCGCGGCGCGCGCGTACACCCCACCGAGCAGGCGCAGATGCTGTTCGAGGCGGTGCGGCGCAGCTACACCGGTCTCGACCTGCTGGATCAGGCGGCGCGGCGCATCCGCGCGCATCCCGTCGGCACGGTGCGGATTGCCGCGCTGGCAGCGATCGCGATGTCGATTCTGCCGGCGGTGATCCAGCGCTTTCGTATCCTTTATCCCGACATCAAGGTCACGGTGGAGTCGCTGGGGCAGCGCGGCATCGAGGAACGCGTGTTTCTGGGGCAGGCCGACCTCGGCGTGGGCGTGGACATTCCCCCGCGCGAAGGCATCCGCACGACCAGCGTGGCGCGGGCGGAATATGTCTGCATCCTGCCTTCGGGGCATCCGCTGGCGCAGCGCGGCAGCCTGGCTGTGGCGGATCTTGCCGGCGAGGAATTCATCGGCCCGATGCATGAGGCTGATGCCTTGTGGAATGGCATCGACGCGGCGCTCGCCTCTTCGGGCGTCGCGGTTTCCCGCCGGCTCGAAACGCAGCATTCGCAGATTCTCTATGCCTTTGTCGAAGCGGGCCTGGGCATCTCCATCGCCGAGCCGTTCAGCGCACCCCTGTTTCACCGGGTGGGGGTGGCGATCCGCCCGATCACGCCGCCGGTCTATCTCGATTTCGCCTTGCTCGAGCCGGATATCGGGCCGACACCCGAGATCGTGAGCTGGCTGCATGTTGAAATCATGCGCGAAACGGCGGCCTGTCTCGATCATGTCCACAAGCTCATCGCCACAAGGCCATAGCATTTGGACATAGCATACCGATTTTTCTCGATTGGACTGCAATGACCAAATTGCGCACTCCATGACGTAGACGGTCGACATGCACGCCATCCGACAACGGAGCGGGTGTCGATCTCCAGCCTGCGTCGCTTAATCGGGCGCGGTCCGCTGGATGACTGTTGGGGAGGATTGAGTATGCAAACGAAAGCGAAGCTGTGCCTTGCGTTGTCGACCGCGCTGGGCATGTCCTTGTTCGCCGCGCCGGCTATTGCCGCCGAGGCGCAGTCGCCGGCCGGTGAAGAGAACGGCGGCATCGGCACTGGCGAAATCATCGTTACCGCGCAGAAGCGCGCGCAGAACCTGCAGGATGTGCCGCTGGCGATCTCGGTGGTTTCGGGCGCGCAGCTCGAACGCGCCAACGTCAATTCTGCGGAGCAGCTGTTCCAGCGCGTGCCGACGCTCACCTTCCGCAAGGGCAACACCAACAAGGATTCGGCGCTGTCGATCCGCGGCGTTGGCACCATCTCGTTCGCTTCGGGCGTCGAGCCTTCGGTTTCGACCGTGATCGACGGCGTGGTTTTCGCGCGTACCGGCCAGCAGACCTCTGACTTCCTCGACGTCGAACGCATCGAAGTGCTGCGCGGCCCGCAGGGCAGCCTGTTCGGCAAGAACGCTTCGGCCGGCGTCATCAACATCATCACGCGTGATCCGCCGAAGGCGTTCGGCGGCTATCTGGATGCGGCCTGGTACGAAGGTAACGAATTCCGCGTGCGCGGCAGCGTCGGCGGGGCGCTGGGCGAAGGACTGACGGCCTCGCTGACCGGCTTCTACGCCAAGTATGACGGCAACGGCGTGAACGTGTTCAACGGGCACAAGATCAACGGCTACGAACACTGGGGGCTGCGCGGCAAGGTCGTCTATCAGCCCAACGACACGTTCAAGCTGACCGTGATCGGCGACTACGCGCAGAACAACGACAACGGTTATGCCGACAGCATCGGCCAGGTCTTCCCCGGTGCCTACACCACGGGCGTGTTCATTCCGTCGCTGGCGCCGCTGACGCTGAACGACCGCAACAAGAACATCGACAACGATCTCGATCCGCTAACCAGGGACCGCAACAGCGGCGTTTCCGCGCAGATGGACATCGATCTGGGCAGTGCCACGCTGACCTCGATCACCGCCTACCGCCACTGGTACAACTATCAGCAGCGTGACGGCGATTTCCGTTCGGATGCGCCGAAGTATGTGGCCGCCGGCGCCGCCGCGAGCGACGTGTTGTCGCACGACCGCGGCGATCTGAAGTTCGACCAGTTCACGCAGGAACTGCGCGTCGCCTCGTCGGGCAAGCAGTTCCTCGAATACGTGGCCGGGCTCTATTACTACCACACCAAGGAAGTCGATTTCTTCAATCGCACGGTCAAGGCCTGCACGGCCTCGACACTGGCGCCGGTGAACGGCCTGACGCCATGCGATGCAAGTTCGACCTACCTGACGCAGCAGGGCAACGCGGATTTCACCACCAAGCTGACCAGCTATTCGGCCTTCGGCCAGGCGACCGCCAACTTCACGCCCACGTTCCGCGGCATCATCGGATCGCGCTATACGCATGACAAGGTGGCGTTCGACTTCAGCCGCCGTTCCACTTCCGCCACGGCCTTCCCCGGCGTGAACCCAGCCTTTGCCTCGACCGGGGCCACCGCAAAGGATGGCTGGTCGGGCAATGTCGGCCTGCAGTACGACGTGGACAAGGATGTCATGGCCTATGGCACCTATACCCGAGGGTACAAGGGGCCGGCGATCAACGTGTTCTTCAACATGCTGGCGCGCGATACCGGGCCGATCGCTCCGGAAAAGTCAGACGCCTATGAAATCGGCCTCAAGACGCGGCTGTTCGACCGCCGCCTGACGTTCAACATCGCGGCGTTCTACGCCAAGTACAACAACTACCAGGCGAACTTCCTCGATCTGGTGGCGGGCCAGGTGGTTACGCGCCTGACCAATGCGGGCAGCGTTTCGACGCGCGGTGTGGAAGTCGATTTCAATGCCTCGCTGACCGACAACTTCTCGCTCAACGGTGGTTTCAATTATACCGACGCGCACATCAACAAGTTCAACTGCCCGACTGGCGCGGCAGTGACGTGCGCCGATGCCATCAACGGCAAGCCGCTGCCCTTCGCGCCGAAGTACAAGGGCACCGTCACCGCCGACTGGCGCCTGCCGCTGGGCCTGGAAGCGTTCAACGTCGATCTGAACACGTCGGTGGTCTATCAGAGCAAGACCAGCTTCGACATCAACCAGAACCCCTATGCCATCCAGACCGCCTATGCGCTGTGGGACTTGGGCGTGACGGTGCGGACCAAGGACGACAAGTACAGCGTCTCGTTCATCGCCAAGAACCTGACCGACAAGCACTTTGTCATCCAGCGCATTCCGAACGGCACGGCGTTCATGCGCCAGATCACGCCGCGCGATGCGCAGCGCTATTTCGGCGTCTCGGCGCGCATGAACTTCTGATCGGGTCGCAGAGCCGCCCCGGTTTCGCGCCGGGGCGGCACACCCGTTACGCAAAAGACCGCAACCTCGCGAAAGGCCCATGCGATGCGCGGGTTGATGCAGGACTGGCCGTTGACGGTCGACCGGATCGTCGACCATGCTGCCGACTGGGACGGGGATCGCCCCGTCGTCAGCCGCCAGGCCGACGGCTCTCTCGAACGTACCGACTATGCCGCGATCCGCGCGCGGGCACGGCGCTTGTCCGCCGCGCTCACCGCCCTGGGCATCGGGCGCGGCGACCGGGTCGCCACCATGGCCTGGAACAATGCGCGCCATCTCGAAGCGTGGTTCGCGATCATGGGCATGGGCGCGGTGTGCCACACGCTCAATCCGCGCCTGTTCGCCGACCAGCTCCGCTATATCGTCGACCATGCGGATGACCGTGCGATTCTGGTCGATCCCTGTTTTCAGCCGCTTCTGGCCGAGTTCCTGAACGGAACGGCCTTCAACGGCGCGGTCATCGTGCTGGGCGATGCCGCTGCCGTCGATGCCGGGGTGCTGCCCGGTGCGGTCCCGGTCGAAGCCCTGATCGCGGAAACCCCGGACGACGGGCGCTGGGGCGATTTCGACGAAGAGACCGCCTGCGCGCTCTGCTACACCAGTGGCACCACGGGCAACCCGAAAGGCGTGCTCTATTCGCACCGTTCAACGGTGCTGCACATGCTGCTGACCCTGCAGCCGGACGTGTTCGGCCTTTCGATCAACGACGTGGCCATGCCGATCGTGCCGATGTACCACGCCAATGCCTGGGGCATGCCGCTGTCGACGGCGGCCGTCGGCTGCAAGCTGGTGCTGCCCGGCGCGCAGCTTGATGGCGCGTCGCTTCACGCCCTGATCGAAAGCGAGGGCGTGACGTTCTCCGCCGCCGTGCCGACCGTGTGGCAAGGCCTGCTCCACCATCTCGATACCACCGGCGGCCGTCTGACCAGCCTGCGCCGGGTCATTATCGGTGGCGCCGCGCTACCCGAAAGCCTGGTCCGCCGCCTGCGCGAACACGGGGTGGAGACGGCGCAGGGCTGGGGCATGACCGAAACCTCGCCCATCGGCACGCATGGCAAGCTGACGCCCGAAGTCGCGGCCCTTCCGTTCGAGGAGCAGCTGCCGATCCGGCTCAGGCAGGGCCGCCCGCCCTTCGGCATCGAACTGAAGATCGTGGACGATGCCGGCGCGCACCTGCCGCACGATGGGGTGACGCCGGGCAGGCTGCATGTGCGCGGCCCGACGGTGGCGTCCGGCTATCTCGGCGGCGCGGCGGGCGAGATCCTGGACGGCGAGGGCTTCTTCGATACTGGCGATATCGCGACGATCGACGCGCAAGGCTACATGGCCATCGTCGACCGCGCCAAGGACGTCATCAAGTCCGGCGGCGAATGGATCAGCTCGATCGAGATCGAGAACATTGCGGCCGGCCACCCCAAGGTGGCGCTTTGTGCGGTAATCGGCGTTCCGCATCCGCGCTGGGATGAACGTCCGCTGCTGGTCGCGGCGTTGCATCCCGGCGAAGAGGCGACGGCGGAAGAGCTGCTCGCTACGCTCGAAGGCCGTATCGCCCGCTGGTGGATGCCGGATACGGTGGCCTTCATCGACGCGATGCCGCTGGGGGCGACGGGCAAGATCGACAAGAAGGCATTGCGCGCGCGCTTTGCCGCGATGACAGATAGCAAAAGGACTGCAAACCATGGCGCCTGACGCGCTCGATACCGGCTTCGCGATCCGCCTCGGCGGAACCACCATCCTGTCGCACGCGGCGGGGGCGCCCTGCATCGCGGTGGGGCGGGGGCATGCGCATGTTGCCGCGCGCCGGGGGCATTTCGATGTTTCGCAGAGCGATGTCGAACGGATCGCGCTGACCCACGCCGAGGCCGATGGCGACTGCATCCGGTTGGCGGAGCACGCGGGTGGCCCGTGGCTGCTCGAACTTACCGTTTCCATCACCGGCGACGATGCGGTGATCATGCCCAGGGCGCTCGATCCCACGCTCAACCGGCTGTGGCTGCGCGTGCCGGCCGAAGCGGACGAGCACGTGTGGGGCGGTGGCGAGCAGTTTTCCTATTTCGACCTGCGCGGCCGCCATTTTCCGCTGTGGAGTTCCGAACCCGGCGTCGGCCGCGACCCCGAAGCGACGCTGTTCCAGCAGGTGGAGGTGCTCGCCAAGGGTGGCGGCGGTACCTCTGCCCACACCAACTATCCGCAGCCGACTTACATCAGCTCGCGCCGCTATGCGCTGCACATCGACAGCTATGCCTATGCTGCGTTCGATTTTCGCGATGCTGCCTTCCACGAGGTCGAGGTCTGGGAGATTCCGGCCCGGATCGAACTGTGGGCGCGCCCGCGCTTTGCGGACATAGTAACCGCACTGGCGGATCGCTTCGGCAAGCAGCCGCCCTTGCCCGAATGGCTCTACAAGGGCGCGGTGATCGGGCTGAAGGACGGCGCGGAAAGTTTCACGCGGCTCAAGCGCTATGAGGAGGCCGGCGTCGCCGTCTCGGGCCTGTGGTGCGAGGACTGGGTGGGGCTGCGCATCACCAGCTTCGGCAACCGACTGTTCTGGGACTGGAAGTGGAACACCGAACGCCATCCCGATCTGCCTCGCCATATCGCGGAACTCCGGGAACGTGGCATCCGCTTCCTGGGCTACGTAAATCCTTATCTGGCGGTCGACGGTGAACTTTACGCTCACGCGGCGGAGCACGGCTATCTCGTCATGCGGCCCGATGCGGACGAACCCTATGTCATCGACTTCGGCGAGTTCGATTGCGGCCATGTCGATTTCACCAACCCGGCGGCGGCCGACTGGTTCGCCGAGGCCGTGATCGGCCGCAACATGCTCGATTTCGGGCTGTCGGGCTGGATGGCCGATTTCGGCGAATACCTGCCCGTCGACGTCCGTCTGGCCAATGGCGAAAGCGGGATGACCGCGCACAACCGCTGGCCCGCGCTGTGGGGCGAAGTCAACGCCAAGGGCGTCGCCGGGCGCGGCAGGACCGGCGATGTGATGTTCTTCATGCGATCGGGCGCGGCGGGCGTGCAAAGGCATTGCCCGATGCTGTGGGCCGGGGACCAGGCGGTGGACTTCAGCCGGCATGACGGGATCGGCACGGTGATCTGCGCCGCACTCTCGGCCGGTCTGCTGGGCAACGCGCACCATCACAGCGACACCGGCGGCTATACCAGCCTGTTCGATACCACGCGTTCGCCGGAACTGGCGATGCGCTGGGCGGAAATGGCGGCCTTCACATCGATGATCCGCACGCACGAAGGCAACCGGCCGCGCGCCAATACGCAATACGACGACAGCCCCGAACTGCTCGCCCATTTCGCGCGGATGACGCGCATCTACGCGCATCTCGCGCCCTATCTGCGCACGTTATCGCACGAGGCGGCGGACACGGGCCTGCCAATCCAGCGCCCGCTGTTCCTGCATTTCGAGGACGATCCGAAAACCTATGCCATCCAGACGGCCTATCTGCTCGGCCCCGACCTGCTGGTCGCGCCGGTGATCGAGCAGGGGAGGATGGACTGGACCACCTATCTGCCCGCCGGCACCCGCTGGGTGCATGTGTGGAGCGGCGAACAGTATGAAGGGGGAAGGGACGTGACCGTGCCCGCGCCTTTCGGCCAGCCGCCGGTATTCTATCGTGCGGGCGCGGCAGAGGCCGATCTGTTCGGGGCTCTGGCCGGGCTCTGACTTCACGGAGCTATAGAGAGCATAGGGGTGCGGATTGCCAAATCCCATCCGTTCGTCCTTCGACAGGCTCAGGACGAACGGGGTTTCCGTAAGCTCAACGTTCGCAATCGCATCGTGTCCGGAAAGGCGCGTTCGGCCGGAATGGTGGATTTCCAAACCTTGCAAATCCTCCTCGCCCATCTAAGCTTCTCGGGTGTCACTCTACCGCAGATCGTGGCTATTCATGCTGTGGACCGTGCTGGTCTTCTTCACCTCAGGTTGGTGGCTTTTCGGTCCTTTCATCAAGTGGGGGCCGTTGGCCGCACTGCCCGGCATGGCCTTTTGGCTTGCCCATGGTGTTGCGACTGTATGGGTCTCCGCTGTCCCGAATGCGGATGTTCCGCATTTGCGAGCGGCAAGGGTTGGTTCGCAGTCTACACACCCTGGCCGCACAAGACGTGCCATAACTGCGGCTTAGATCTCCGCGAGGCAAACGTCCGCTAGATTGTCGAATCCGGAAAGACCGTTCTTCAAAAAAGCGTCGGATAGCGGCCGGGCCGTCCGAGCCGAAGTCTGTCCAAGCCGCTAAAGTACCAACAATGTCACTTTACCAAGGTGCTTCGGTAAAGTGACACAGATGGAAAAAGTGCAGTTGTTACAAGGCGCCTGCACTTTCACGATTCACACGGAGTCCGCTTTGTGCTTGATTCGTTCCATGTTGGAATTGCCTTTCAGTTCGGTGCCCAAACCCGTTGCCGTCGCCAGCGAGCGGCCGCTTGACCTGCCCGGCATCATGCGCGCCATCGCCGATCATTCGGCGCGGCCACGTTATACCTTCATGGTGCTCGACTTGATCGCCCGCGCCGCCGGGCGGGGTGGCGCGGCTGGCCCTTATGTGCGCGAAGGGGAGCAGCTCGTGCCGATCCGCGAATGGCTGTCCGCCGCGATCGCACCCACCGCCGCGCGGCACCACTATCGCCGCGTCACGGTGGGCAAGGTGCGCCAGGCGCTGGAGGAGCAGGGGCAGTTGCCCGATGACGCGGCCGCATGCGAGCGCGTGGTGGAGGAGGAAATCGCCAACCGCCTGCGCGCGTCAGGCATGACGGCGGTCAGCCGCGCGGTGTCGGAACTGGTCAAGGCCGGCCTCGTCAAGCGCCACTATCAGGGGTATCGCGTCGATCACGAAAACCGGGGCGCGCAGCGGCTAGCGGTCTATACCGTGCCGCCGTTCGTCCGCGCCGTCCTCGACCGTGGCTATGCTGTTCAGCCCTGATCGCGCGCAACGCCCAGCGCGCCCTTGAGCATTACCGCCAGGTGCGTGCGGATCGGACCGCTCTCCATCTCGGTACCCATCGCCGCCTCGATCGCCAGCCCGGCCTGAAGGCTGCCCACCACATAGGCCGCCGTCAGCGGGTCCAGTGCTGCACTTATTTCGCCGGCCGCCTGGCCTTCGGCGATCATGGCCTGAAGCCTCTCGGCATAGCGGTCCTGCACCTCCTGAAACACCACCCGCGTTTCCAGCCGGTTGGCCAGCATGGCGCTGAACAGTACGAAATAGGCGCGGACGGAGATGTCGGTGGACATCAGGTCGGTGAACCGGTCGATCATCGTCAGCAGTCGGTCGAGCGGGCGGGAGACATCGGCCACGGCCAGATCGAGCTGGGCATGAACATGATCGGACACGCGCCGGATAACGGCTTCGATCAGGCCATCCTTCGATCCGTACTTGCGGCTGGCGAGCGCGCGGCTGAAGCCGGCCCGATCGCCCACGCGCTCCAGCGTGGCGGCCGTATAGCCATCCTCGGCGATGATCGCCGCCGCCGCTGCCAGCAGGCGGTTTTCCGAATCCTCGCTGCGTTCGCGCTGCGTCCGGCGCGCGGGACGTTCCACGTCGTGACTCTCCAATTTATTTGTTGACCAACAACCAACATAAAAATAGCTTCCCGGTCAAGATATACGAGTCTCCGCCCCGACGCGGAAAGGCAAGAGGAGAGGATAGCCATGGCGCTGGAACAGACGCTCGCGGAAACGGTCATCAACGCGCAGGCCTATGCCGACGGAGACAGGGTGGATGCCGCGTTCCGGCGTATCCGCGCCGAAGCGCCGCTCGACGTGGCGGAACTGGAAGGCTTCGATCCGTTCTGGGTGGTCAGCCGCCATGCCGACATCAAGGATATCGAGCGCCAGCCCGACCTGTTCCACAACGGCGATCGGTCAACTTTCATGTCCAGCCGGGAGAACGAGGCCAAGGTCAAGGCGCTGACCGGTGGCGATCCCAACCTGATCCGCAGCCTCGTTTCGCTGGACGGGCAGGAACACAAGGACCTGCGCGGCATCCTGTTTCCGCACCTGACGCCCCGCGCGATCCGCCCGCTGGAGGAACAGGTCCGCAAGATCGCGCGCGAATTCGTCGATCACATGCTGGCGAAGGGCAGCGAATGCGACTTCGCGATGGATGTCGCCTTCCTTTATCCGTTGCGCGTGATCATGACGGTGCTGGGCGTGCCGCAGGAAGACGAACCGTTCATGCTCAAGCTGACGCAGGAGCTGTTCTCGAACGCCGATCCCGAACTGAACCGTTCCGGCAAGGAGCAGACGCCGGAGGAAATCCTCAAGTCGCTGTGGGAAACCACGATGGAGCTGGAAGCCTATTTCGGCGCCGTGACCAAGCGGTTCCGCGAAAGCCCCAGCACGGAAGTGAACAGCCTGATCGCCAACGCGAAAGTGAACGGCGAATACCTCAACCACCGGCAGATCATGGGCTATTACATCATCGCCGCCACGGCGGGGCACGACACCACCTCCAACACCACGGCGGGGGCGATGTGGGCGCTGGCCGAACGGCCGGAACTGCTTGGGCAGATGCAGGCGGATCCCTCGCTCATTCCCGCGTTCGTCGAGGAATCGATCCGCTGGGTCGTCCCGGTAAAGCACTTCATGCGGTCGGCCGTGGCGGATTGCGAGATCGGCGGGAAGCGGATCGCCAAGGGCGACTGGCTGATGCTGTGCTACCAGTCCGGCAACCGCGACGAGACGGTGTTCGACGATCCCTTCGATTTCCGGCTGGACCGCGGCACCAACCCGCAGATCGCCTTCGGTTATGGCGTCCACGTCTGCCTTGGCCAACACCTCGCGCGGATGGAAATGCGCATCCTGTGGGAAGAGCTGTTCACGCGGCTCAAGGCCGTGGAAATGGCCGGCACGCCCTCGCGCACGATTTCCAATTTCGTGTGCGGGCCAAAGCACGTGCCGATCCGCTTCACCGCGCAGTAAGGGAAGGGCAGGCGCATGGGCACCCCTTCACGCCGCTGGCGCTGCCGGAGCTGCGGCTACATCTACGACGAAGCGCTGGGCCTTCCCGAACAGGACATCGCGCCCGGCACGCGGTTCGAGGACGTGCCGGAGGATGCGTTCTACTGCCCCGACTGCGGCACCGAGAAGCAGGACTTCGAACTGATGGATTACTGAGGCGGGCACGCCTCCCCGCTCGGGCCTGCCGAGGATTATCCTTACGTATCCTGCGGTATCCTTGCCCGCAGGCGTGGCGCGGCGAAATCCCAGAACGCGCGCAGCTTCAAGGGCAGGATCGCCTGACCGGTGTGGACCAGGTGAACCGGCGAAGGTTCCGGCTCGAACGCGCCCAGCAGGCGTACCAGCTGCCCGGCCTCTATCGCCTCGCGCACCTGATAGCTCAGCAGCCGGATGATCCCCAGCGCGCCGCACGCCGACGCGATCGCCGCTTCGGCCGAATTGACCGAGAGGCGGGGCTTTACCGTCACGGTCTGAGCATCCTTGCCCCGGCCAAAGCGCCACACGTTCGTTCCATATATGCCGTCAAACAGCACGCAATCGTGCTGTGATACATCCTCGGGCGCGACAGGCGCGCCCCGCGCGGCAATGCAGGCAGGGCTGGCGCAGACCCGCCAGACCACCTCGCCCAGCCGCGTCGCCACCATCGTGCTGTCGGGCAGCGCGCCGATGCGCACGGCGGCATCGACGCGATCATCAATCAGGTTCACCACATAGTCGGCCAGCACCAGCCGCACGTCGATTTCGGGATAGGCCTGCAGGAATTCGCGCACCACGGGTTCGACATGGAGCCGTCCGAACATCAGCGGGGCGGTGATGGTCAGGTGCCCGCGCGGCGCGCGGTATTCGCCCATGGCCAGGCGCTCCGCTTCCTCGACGTCATCGAGAATGCGGCGGGCGCTGGCGACGTAATGCGCCCCGGCCTCGGTAAGCTGCAACCGCCGCGTCGTGCGTACCACCAGGCGCGTGCCGAGATGGCTTTCCAGATCGGAAATCTTGCGGCTGACCGTGGCCAGCGGCATGCCGAGGGCGCGGGACGCGGCGGTCAGGCTCCCGCCTTCGATGGCGGCCAGCAGCGTTCGCATGGCATCGAACCGGTCCATCAAACTCTTCCATAATTTAGAACAATGCTTCCTGAATTGGCAGGATACTCCATCATATCGGGATTACATAGATCATTCCCATCGCCCCTAGCCGATGAGGAATTCCATGTCTGATACTTCCCCGACAGCGTCCCGGATCGCCGGACGCATCGCTGGCGTCGCACTGACCGGCGCGGTTGCCGTGGCCGGCCTTGCCGCGCCCGCGCTGGCCGCCGGAACGCTCGAACACCCGATTACCACCGTCGCCGATCCGGCACAGGTACGCTACGGCACGGTCCCCGTGGACGGGCTGAACATCGCTTACCGCGAAGCCGGAGACGCCAGCCTTCCCAATCTGGTTCTGCTGCATGGCTGGCCGTCGTCCTCGCACCAGTTCCGCGATATGATCCCGCTGCTTGCACGCCGCTTCCATGTAATCGCTCCCGACTACCAGGGCTTCGGCAACAGCGACGCCCCCGATCCCGTGAGCTATGCCTACTCGTTCGAGGGCATTTCCCGCACGATCGAAAAGTTCCTGGCGGCCAAGGGCTTCGACCACTACGGCCTGTTCGTGCAGGATTATGGCGGCCCGGTGGGCTTCCGCATCGTTTCGCGCAATCCGGCGGCGCTGGACTGGCTCGTGGTCCAGAATTCAAACGCTTACGAGGAAGGCTTCTCGCCCGCGTGGGACGGCTTCCGCAATGCGCTGTGGGTCAACCGCAATGCCGAAACAGAAAAGCCGCTCGCCGCGTTCAACACGCCGGAGGGGATCAAGGGCGTCTATCTCGCTGGCGCGGGCCACCCGGAGCTGGTCAGTCCCGATGCCTGGCTCAGTGACAGCGCCTTCGTCGCCCGCCCCAACAACCTGCGTATCCAGCTCGACCTGTTCTACGATTACCGGACGAACCCGCCGCTCTACCCGGCGTGGCAGAAGCTGCTGCGCGACCGCCAGCCGAAGACGGTGATCTTCTGGGGCCAGCACGATCCGTTCTTCCTGCCTGCCGGCGGCGAAGCCTTCCTGCGCGATTTGCCCAAGGCGGAAATGCACCGGCTGAACGCGGGGCATTTCGCGACCGAGGACAACCTCCCCTACATCGCGGGGCACATGATCGATTTCTACGATCGGCAGGTCGCCAAGGCCCGCTGAGGCATCGTCCGGCCTTCGGGCCGGTGGCAGCCGGTGCTCCCCCTCCGCACCGGCTGCCCTGTACCATGCGGAGCGGAGCAGGTCCCGAGATGAGCGATTTCCAACGGTTTCCGAAGCGCCGCCATTTCCTGAGCCTTGCGCTTGGCGGCATGGCCGCCTTTTCCGCCGTGCGCAGGGCCGTCGCGTCTCCCTTGCGAGGCGCGCCCAATGGGGAGGCGCGACCGATCCGTGCCCTTGCATTCGATGGTTTCACGATATTCGACCCGCGCGCCGTCTCCGCGGCGGTGGTGTCGGCCGTGCCGGACCGGGGCGCGGCTTTGGCTGCGGCATGGACGAACAAGCTGTTCGCGCTGTCATGGCTGGAAACGGCGGCAGGCCGCTACAGCGGGTTCGGTCGGTTGGCCGATGCCGCGCTGGATTTCAGCGCGCAAGCCATGGGCATCCCGCTGACGCCAGCGATCCGGCGCGATCTGGTGGCGGTGTTCGGGCAGCTTCCGGCCTGGCCCGATGCGGCAGCCGCGCTTGAACGGTGGCGCAGCGCCGGCATCCGTCTTGCCTTCCTGTCCAATCTCGAAGCCGAAGTGCTGATCGCGAACACGCGCCGGAACGGATTGGGCGGTCTGTTCGAGACGCCATTGAGCACCGACCGGGTCCGGGCATTCAAGCCATCGCCCTGCGCCTATGCGATGGGGCCGGCGCATTTCGGCCTGACGGCGCAGGAGATCGGCTTCGTCGCGTTCGGAGGGTGGGATGCCTTGGGCGCGAGCTGGTTCGGCTACCGTACCGCCTGGATCAACCGCCTGAGCGTGCCGGAAGAAACGCTCTCGCCGCATCCCGACAGCGCCGGACCGGATCTTGAGGCTGTCGACCGGCTCGTCCGATAGCCGAAGTTATCGCTTGCGAAAAAAGAAAGGCCAGCACGAAGGCTGGCCTTGGAAAGTTTGGGAGAGGATGCCTGAAAGGCCCGTTCTCTAAAGCGGTCTGACCACCTTCCTGCAAGTGCGAAGAACGGGGTTCGGCTTGCATGAATTGCAAGTTGCTGACAACGGCGTCAGCCGCGCGTCAGCGGCAGGGCCTTGGGGCTGCGGAAATTGGACGAGGGCACCCAGTCCAGCACGGCTTGCGTCCGGGCAAATTCCGGTATCCGCGCCAGCAGTTCCTCGTAGGCGATCTGCGTCGCCAGGCGGCCGATCATCGAGCCGAGGCAGGCGTGAACGCCGCCGCCGAAACCCAGATGCCGCTTTGCGCGCCGGGCGATGTCATAGACATCGGGGTTATCGAACATGCGTTCGTCGCGGTTGGCGGCGCCATAGGCCAGGATTACGAAATCTCCGGCCTTCATCGTCTGGCCATGCAGATCCACATCGCGCGTCAGGCACCGCTTGAACCGCTGGGCCGATGTATTGAACCGCAGCGATTCCTCGATCGCATCGGGGATCAGCGCCGGATCGGCGACCAGCGCGCGCCGCGCTTCGGGATAGTCCGCCAGGTTCAGCCCGAACATCGCCATGAAGCCGGAAAGGCTTTCGATCCCGGCCATGATCAGCGTCGTCACCGTCAACTGCACTTCCCGGTCGAGCAGCTTCTCGCCGTCGATTTCGGCGGTGATGAAGTTCGACAGCAGATCCTCGCCCGGTGCCTTCTTGCGCGCCTGCACCAGCCGTTCGGCATAGTCGGCCATCCAGCGGAACGCCGAGAGGTGCGCCTCGGTCTTCTGCCGGGTGACGGGATCGGTCTGCACCATCAGCACCGCATTGTCGCGGACCTGGTCCGCCCCTTCGGCCGGAAGCGCGAAAAGGTGGAACAGGAGATCGACCGTTACCTTCCCGGTATAATCGTTGACCAGATCGAACACCGGCCTGCCTTCCAGCGCGGCTAGGTGCTTGCGGCACGAGGCGCGCGTCGGTTCGATGATGTGCTCAAGCGCCCGTTTCGTCACGGCGGACTGGATCAGCGCGCGCAGCCGGTCATGGCGCGGCGGATCGCTGCTGCCCAGCGTGGCCCCGGCACGGCCGGGAAACTCGTTGACCAGGTTTCCCTTGGCCGAACTGTAGGTGCGCCAGTCCTGCAGGGCGTTCAAGACGTCCTGATAGCGCGACAGCACCCACATTCCCGCCTCTTCCGACCAGAAGCAGGGGTATTCGTCGCGCAGCGTCTTGTAGGCGGGAAATGGATCGGCATCGATCGCGGGAGAATAAGGGTCGAAACGGAACGCCGCGCGCTCCATCACCGGGGCATCGTTCATCGCGCTATCCTCTCTCGGCAACTTCTCTCGTGCCTTGTGGCACAGGCCCGCATCATGCCCCGCGCGGATCGCCGCTGCCACGCAGCTTTACGGCAATTTCTTGCACTTTTCGCGCACTCTGGCCATCTTGGTGAAGGAAGGGGCCTGTCATGCGCGGCAAGGAAGTGAAGCGGTTTACGCTCTATGGCGAGGATGGCCGCACCATCGGTCCGGAGTTTGTCCATATCGAGAGGATTGCCGATCGCTCCAGCCTGCACGATTGGACTATCGCGCCGCACAGCCATCCCGGCATGGCGCAAGTGCTGATGATCGAAACCGGAACTGTCGATGTCGCCAGCGATGGTTCGGCGCGCAAGATCGCGGCGCCGGCCTGCATGATCGTGCCCAGCGGCTGTGTTCACGCCTTTCGCTTTGCTGTCGCGGCTGAAGGCTGGGTCCTTTCCATGGCCATCGCGCTTTTGCACGATCCGCGCATCGCCGGTCTGCTGGAAGGACTGGGGCTCGATGGCGGCGGCCTGCGCGTGATCCCGCTGGAGACGGAAGACCGGCAACGCGCCCGGCTGAGCTGGCTGCTCGCGGATATGGCAGATCGGCTGGAGCAGGGGCTTCGCGCCACCCCGGCGCTGATCGCGCAGCTTGGCCTTGTGCTGGCCACGCTGGGCGAAACGCTGGCCGCATCCCTGCCACAGGATGCCGGAAAGGACCGCCGCGCGGTTCTGGTGGCCCGCTATCGTGGAATGATCGAAGCGCAGTATCGCGATCACTGGCCGATCGAGCGGTACGCCCACGCCCTTGGCGTCACCTCATCGACCCTGACGCGAGCGTGCAGGGCTGTCGTGGACAAGTCCCCGGGCGATATCCTGCACGATCGCCTGGCATTGGAAGCGATGCGCTTTCTGGCCTTTACCGGAATGGGCATGGCGCAGATCGCGCATCGTCTGGGCTTCGAAGATCCCGCCTATTTCGCCCGGTTCTTCAAGAATCGCACCGGCGAAACGGCCAGCGCATTCCGCGCGCAACGGGCGTGGGAAGGGTTGGAACGGTGATGGAATGGCACGGAATGTCGGTCAAACGAGGCCCAGGTCCACCGGCGGCATTTCCGGAAAAACCGCTGCCACCTGCCGGGCGCTGAGACCATAGAGCCGCGCGAAAATGCCGCCGAGCATCGCCCGGTAATCCGTCAGGACGGGGAAATCGCGCTGCTGGTTGAGCGTGTCGGCCGAAACGCGCACTTGCGGGCCGACCATGCGTCCGCCCCGCACATTGCCGCCCAGCACCCAATAGGTGCTGCCATGCCCGTGATCGGTGCCCTTGTTGCCGTTTTCGCGAAAGGTGCGGCCGAATTCGGAAATGACGATCACCGTGGTATTGGTCCATTGCGGCCCGCTGGCCTCAGCGAAAGCGGCCAGGCCCCGCCCCAGATCGCCGATCCGGTTGGCCAGTGCGCCATCGGCCGCGCCCTGGTTGGTGTGCGTGTCCCACCCGCCGACATCGAGGAACGCGAGGTTGAAGCGGTCCAGCATTAGCGCGGCGATGCGCCGGGCCTGCGCCTCGAAGCCGCGCGGGTTGATCGCTCCGCGACTGGCCTTGGCCATTTCGTCCTGCAACGCGCCATAGGCGTCTTCGCGCACGCTGAACCCTTCGGTCACCGCGACTTGCGGGGCCAGGGCCTGTGCCGTTGGCGTGGCATACATCGCCTCGATCAGCTTTTGCTGCCGCGCGTCGAAGCTGGGCTTGGTGACGGTGTTCACCGCCAGGTTCGGCACTTGGAGACTGGCCGAGTGGAACGCGATGGGCACCTGGTTGCTAAACGCGATCGGATGGCATCCTGCTACCGTGGCCGCAAGCCGCCCGAGAAAGCCCGAACGATAGTCCCGGCTGCCCGCAAGGGGCTGGCCAAGCTCGATGGTATCCTGCGTCTCGAAGTGGCTGCGGCTCATGTCGTCGGTGCCGGCGAAGGGTACGAACGCCAGCTGGCGCTTCTGCCAGAGCGGGTAGAGGCTCTCCGCCAGTGCGGGATGCAGGCCCCAGTCGCCATCGAGCGGCAGTGCGGCCTTGGGATTGGCCGGATCGGGACGGGCGATCGCGATCGTGGGTCGCGCGGCGTAGTAGAAATCGCTCGACACGGGAACGACGATATTGGCGGCATCGTAAGCGCCGCGCAGAAACACCACGAGCAGGCGTTGCGATCCCAGCGCGGGCACCGCCAGAACGCGCGAACTGGCTGCGAGCGCTCCGCCGGCCAGACCGGCAGCGAGCAACGCGCGGCGGGAGAACGGGAATGCGGTCATGGTGCTATCTCCCCATGAAGTCGGGCGAGGCAAGGAACAGGATATTCCATTCCTGCGGGCTGGCGGCCTGATCCAGCGCGGTACGCGTGGCTGGCGACAACTGCTTGTCCAGCCCGCCGTAATAAAGCGCGCCCTGCAGCACCGGAAAGGCCTGGCGCGGGGCGCTCGACGGCGCCTCGCCCTTGAACAGCCCGGCGGAGCCGTTGCCGATCGCCTGCGCGATCTCGAACCGTTGTTCGATCTGCCCCGGGCCGTTCCACGCGGTACGTTCCAGCGGATAGCCGTCCGGGGTGAGATGACCGTAGAAGGGTTGGCCCAGCCGGTTCAGCCAGTTCACGATCGGCTGCGTATTGGCGATCAACCGGTCGTCGTAGGCCATCCGCACCGCCGAGAGCACGAAGTGCTGCGGGTCCTTTAGCAGCGGTCGGGATAGCGAGGCCTGAAATTCGGGGCTGTGGAACAGCAGGTCCAGCACCGCCGCGATGTCGCCCCCGCTTTGCGCCCAGCGCGCCGCCATCCGCTCGATCAGCGCCGGGGGAGGGTTGTCGGCGACGAAATACTGCGCCAGCTGGCGCGAGACATGCCGGGCGGTGGCGGGCTGGGCGCACAGGATATCGAGCGCCTGGCGCACCTCGTCATAGCCCGATCCCTTGATGACATGGCCGAGGAAGACCTTGTCGCCCATGTCGTGGCGGCCGGGATAGAAGGCGAACATTCCATCGCGGATCGCCGCGGGGTTGGTGGGGCTCGGTCGCTCCGGCCGTTCGGGGTTGACGATGCCCACCCCGGTCAGAATGCGCGCGAGTTCCTGCACGTCCTTCTGGGTATAGCCCGAGCCCACGCCCATGGTGTGCAGTTCCATGATTTCGCGCGCGTAGTTCTCGTTGATGCGGCCCTTGGCGTTCTGGGCGTTGTCGAGATATTGCAGCATGGCCGGGGAGCGCAGCGTCGCCTCCAGCAGATCGCGGAAGCGCCCAAGGGCGTGCGGGCGGATGGCCTGATCCTCGTAATCCCGCACGAACAGCCGGATTTCAGCCTTGTCGGTATAGACGTTGAAGTGGTTGAGCCAGAACGCGGTGAGCTGCTCGCGCAGCTGATTGGGCGAATAGAGCGCTCGCAGAATCAGCCTAGTCTGGTCCTGCTTTAAGGCCTCGCCGAGAAAGTCGCGGCGTACGTCCTGCGGGGTGGGCGCAGGCGGTGTCGCCGCGGCACCCAATGGCCCGGCCTGCATCGGGTTCGGAGCGGCCGGACCGTCGGAGGCAACGCCTTGACCCGGCGGCGACATTGTCGCCTGCGCCGCCTTCGCCGCTGTTACCTGTTCGCGGAAATCGCGCACCAGAGCGACGGTGCTTTGGCCGCGCATCGGCAAGGCATCGACCATGGCCTGGGCTGCGGGGGGCAATCGTTCTGAAGCGGGTGGATGCAGCTCCGCCTGCAACCAGGCTTCCGCACCCATCGCCCGCATGCGCTGCACTTCGGCTGAGGTTGCCCCCCAGGTCAGCCGGTTGACCAGGGCCAGGTCGAAATCGGGGGACGGCTTGTCCTCGGCGAGCGCCGGTCTTGCGACCAGCGCCAGGGCAAGGGCGGCCAAATTCTGTCCGAGCAGCGAGCGACGCATCGGGTGGCTCCGTTCCGTATCGTCACGGTTCCATGATCCGTGCGCCCTTGCGCGGAGATGAATAGTGCGGAACGGTCATACCGATGACCGATATTTCATCAAATAGATAATATATTACAATTTGTTACCGCAGCATCTTGAGGTCCGGTCGCCGGTGGGCTAACCGGCTCCGCAGCGACGGAACCGGCTTGTCCGATCACTTGCGCGGTTCGGGCGCGGGGGTGAACAGCAGGTCTTTGTAGTCGAAGCTGAAATCGGCAATCGGCGAGACTGGCTTCGCGGAAATGGACGATACCTTGCCGTCGGCATCGAGCTGGAAGGTGAGATAGGCCTTTTCGATCCCCGGATCGTCGAACTGGGCGATGAACGTATCGTACTGGTAGTGGACGAGGCGCCCGCTCATACCGGCCGTGGGCACGAAGCTGACCGTCAGCCCCTTGGCGTCCGAACCCACCGCGAGCTTGCCATACCAGGGATCGCTGTAGGTCCCGGCATAGCGATCGAGCGGCAGCGAAGGGCCAACCTGCGCCGGCGTGGCCGCCGCCTGCTTCATCGCCGCAACGGCATCGACGATGCGCTTGGCGCGATAGTCGTGGAAGCGCTGCGGCCAGTCCTGCCGGGGCAGGCCCAGGTAATGATCGATCAGTTCGTACATCAGCCCGTGGCGCGGCTCGCTCTCCTCGGCATTCACCTCGATGGCAAAGCCGACGTTCTTTTCGGGAATGAGGCACACGATCGAGGTGAAGCCGAGCAGCCCGCCGGCGTGCCAGACGATGCGCGTGCCGTGGTAGTCACGCACTTCCCAGCCCAGCGCATAGGCATCGAACGTCGGCGTGGTCGCCGCGATCGGTTGGGGCGCCGGGGTGATCGGGATCGGCGTGACCGGCGACCACATCTCCTTGCCGGCCGCCGCGCTGAACAGGCGGCCGCCTTCGGGCAGCGCGCCGCCGGCGAGCTGGATCTGCAACCAGCGCGCCATGTCGTTGGCGCTCATCGCGATCAGGCCCGCCGGGGCCATCGCCCGACCCAGCTGGTCGCGCTCGTCGAGCACCACTTGCGGGCCATCGCCGCGCACCATGCCGACCCGGCCATGCGGCTGCGCGCGATTGGGCGCGGAGGTCTGCGTCCTGAAGTCGGCCGCCGCATCGCGCATCCCGGCCGGCGCGAAGATATGCGCCTTCATGTAATCTTCCCAGGTCTGCCCACTGACGCGCTCGATCAGCAGCCCCGCCACGCCGTAGAGGATGTTGTCGTAGGCATAGCCGCTGCGAAAGCTCGTTGCCGGCTTGATGTAGCGCAGCCGGCGCATCAGGTCGTCGCGCGAGATCGCGCCGCGCGGCACGGTGAGCAGGTCTCCCGCTCCCAGCCCCAGCCCGCTGCGATGCACCAGAAGGTCGCGGATCGTCATCTCGCGCGTGACCCAGGCGTCAAACATCTGGAAATCGGGGATGTGGTCGATGACCTTGTCGTCCCAGCCGATCTTGCCGGCATCGACCAGCGTGGCGAGCGCGGCGGCGGTCAGGGCCTTGCCGGTCGAACCGATCATGAAAATCGTGTCCGCGTCCACTTTCGCGGGCGCGCCAAGCCGGCGTTCGCCATAACCCCTGGCGAGCACGACCTTGCCGTTCTCGACGATGGCGACGGCCATGCCCGGCGTGCCCGAGGACTGGCGGATTGCCTCGATCCGCGCGTCGATGTCTGCCGGTGGCGCGGCAAGGGCAGCGTGGGGAACGGAAGCGGCAAGGCAAAGCCCTGCCAGCAGGGACAGACGTTTCATCGGGCTTCTCCTGGGGCGAGCTGGCCATTGCGGAACCGCCAGAGACCGATCGTCAGCAGCGGCAGGATGTAAAGGGCAAGGAGCACGAAGGCGAGCGCGCGATAGCCGTTGGCAATCAGCGCGATCAGTCCGACGCGGTCGGCCACCACCATGCACAGGACCAGCAGCGCGATCGTGATCGCGGCCCGCCACGGCACCGTCGGCGGGGCGCCGCGGTTGTGCCGCCAGGCTGCGGCGATGCGCTCGTTGATCGCATGGACGGCACCCGTGCCGCTTTCGAGCAGCGCGGAGAAGATCATCAGCTGGAACAGCACATGGAACAGGGGCTGGCCAAGCTGGCGCAGCAGAAAGTCCGAAGGCAGCGCCTCGCCGGCGATGCCGGGCAGGAAGGCGGCCATGCACACGAAGAACATCAACGC
This sequence comes from Novosphingobium sp. LASN5T, assembly GCF_003856955.1. Taxonomy (NCBI): domain Bacteria; kingdom Pseudomonadati; phylum Pseudomonadota; class Alphaproteobacteria; order Sphingomonadales; family Sphingomonadaceae; genus Novosphingobium; species Novosphingobium sp. LASN5T. Next base: position 89,400 of record NZ_RQSI01000015.1, on the reverse strand, counting down.
GGGCAGCATCGCCAGCGGCCCGGCGATCGCCCCGGCAATCACCGCGTCGCGGTTGCTGGCGAGGTGGCGGGTGACCGGCAGGATCACGATCGCGCCGATGATGTTGTAGCTGGCATATGTCAGCCCGCCCCCGAACCAATCGGCAAACCAGCCGTGACCGGCCGGCGCGCCTTGGGCAAAGGCGGCGGCGATGCGGTCTCCGAAGCTCGACAGCGCGAGGACGAGGAACACCGCATAGACGCCGTAGAGCAGCACCGAAACCCAGGTGAACAGCCGCTCGACCGCCGTGTTGCCGAAGGCGGCGAAGCCGGCGATGCCGGCCATCAGCGCAACCGTGCCGGCCATCGGCGGTAGGCCGGTGGTGTGAACGATCTCGCCCGCCGCCGCGCCGAACACAGCGAGCAGCAGCATCACGAACAGCGCATAGGCGATCTCGAACAGGATCCAGCCACGGCCCAGCAGCACTTTGAAGAAGGCGCGATAATCGCGCGCCCGCGCCGCACGGGCGACAAGGAAGGTCGCCACGCAGACCGCGCTCCAGATCGCCGTTGCCAGCGCGATCGCGGCGATCCCGCCCCAGGCGCCGGCCGGCAGGAAGAACTCGGCGATCTCGCGCCCGGTGGCATAGCCGCCGCCGATCACGACGGCCTTGAACGATAGCCCCGGCAGGAGGAGCCGCTTGAACCAGCTCTCCGGAGCGGCTTGGCTCATCCGGTGCAGGCGTCGAGCAGGCGCTCGAACGCCATGCCGCCGCGGATCGGATCGGCAACGGGCAGGCCTAGACGCGCGGCCACGGCGGCGATTTCCGCTGCCGCCGCGTCCTCGCTCATGCCCGCAGTGTTGAGGCTGACACCGGCGCAGCGGATCGCCGGATTGGTCAGCCGGCCCAGCGCGATCGTCTGCGCGATGACATCCTCGATCGCCGGAACGGCATAGTCGGGCATGCCGAGGATGCGTTCGCGACCAGGCTGGTGGCAGACGACGAAGAGATCGGGTTGGCTGCCGTGAAGCAGGCCGAGCGATACTGCCGCATAGGCGGGGTGATAGAGCGAACCCTGGCCCTCGATGACGTCGATATGCGCCGGATCGGCCGCGGGAGTCAGCGCCTCGGCGGCACCGGCGACGAAATCGGCCACGACCGCGTCGATCGGGATACCCGATCCCGCGATCATGATCCCGGTCTGCCCGGTCGCCCGGAACGTGGCATCCAGCCCGCGCTCCTGCAGCCCCCGGGCGATGGCCAGCGCCGTGTATTTCTTGCCGAGCGCGCAATCAGTGCCAACGGTCAGCAGGCGCCTGCCCGAACGCTTGCGGCCGGTCGCCACACTAACGCCCTCTGGCGGGGTGCGGACATCGACGAGCCGGCGGCCGTTGTTTTCGGCCAGGCTGCGCAGTTCGGGAATGGCGTTCAGCTTCACATGCATGCCGGCGACGATGTCGAGCCCGGCATCCAGCGCGGCGAGCAAGCTCGGCACCCAGTGCGGCGGGATTGCCCCGCCGGGACTGGCGACGCCGATCAGCAATGCACGGGCGCCACGGGCATAGGCCTGCTCCAGCTCGAGCCGTGGAAGGCCGGTGGATACTGCCGCACCCGGCAGCACGAATTCCCCGACGCAGCGGTCTGGCGCCCAGTCACGCAATCCGAACGCGGTCTTGGCAAATCCCGGTTCGGTCGTGTCACCGAGAAAGAGCAGGTAAGGGCCGGGCAGCGTCAGGCTGCCCGACGCCTTGGCGGCCGGTTCGGCGGCCAGTGGAAAATCAGTATTGAGCACTGAGCGAAAGTCCGAATGTGCGCGGGCGGATAACGCCGGTGATGATCGCCCCGCCCGGGTTCAATGGCAAGCCATTCGCGGTCAGCGCGCCGGTCGAGGTCTTGCCTTCCGCATCGGTCAGGTTGCGGACGTAGGCCTCGATGCCGAACTTACCGAAATCCAGGCCCGCGCGCAGATCGACGGTGGCGTAGGAAGGAAGCTGGCGCTGCCGGCCGTTGGCGGCGCGGAAGGCGGCGTCGAAGCTGCCGCTCTGCTTGGAGAGATAGCGCAGCGAACCGCCGATGAAGGCCTTGGTGGTTCCGCCCAGATCCCAGTCGTAATCGCTGTTGAGCGAGATGGCATACTTCGGCGTGAACGGCAGTTGATCGCCCTTGCGGCCGCCCACCAGCGCCGGCGCGTCCGCCTTCAGCTTGGCGTCGGTATAGGCGCCGTTGAACGAAACCACGAAGCCCTTGGTTGGCCGCATGGTCAGGGTGAATTCGGCGCCCTGACTCTTTGCGCCGGCGCCATTGATGTTCACGCCGAAGCCGTTGACCACCGTCAGGAGCTGGATCTTGTCCCAGTCGATATGGAACACCGCCAGGTCCAGCCCGAGGCTGCGATCTGCCGTCTCTCCCTTGAAGCCTGCTTCGTAGCTGACGGCCGTGTCCGGATCGAAGCTGGACGGGGTTCCCGCCGGGGCGTTCGGCGCGATCACGTTGGGGCCGCCCGGACGATAGCCCTTGGCGACGCGGGCATAGAGCGTCGCGCGGTCGCTGATCTTGAACTTGGGCGCCACCGAATAGGTGAAGACGTTGTCGGACGAGCGCAGGTTGCTGTTGACCGGCACATTGCCGGCAAGGACGCCGCTCGCCGCCTGGCTGGCGACCTGCTTGTTGTGGCTATAGCGCCCGCCGAAATCGATATCGAACATGGTGCCGAGATGCAGGGTCAGGTTGGCGAAGCCCGCATATTCCTTGTACTTGGATTGCAGGTCGACATGGCCCAGCACGAAGGGGAAGACGATCGGCGTCGTCGTGCCCGGCGTATAGGCGGCGTAGTCCTGCAGCAGCAGGCCCTTTTCATCGTTGTAATAGCCGCCGATCAACCAATCGAGGCTGTTCCCGACCGCACCGGCGAGCCGCAATTCCTGCGTCCACTTGCGCGTGTTGACCTTCTGGTTGAGCACGAAATCGTTGGCCGGCGCGCCCAGCAATGCCTGCACGATGCCGCTGAGATTGAACGTCGCGTCGTCGCGGAAGGTCTGCTTCTGCGTCGCGTAGCTGGTTGCGCTGGTCAGGGTGGCGAAACCGAGGTCGGCAGTGATCGTGCCGCTGTAGACCCGATAATTGACATTGGTGAATTCGGGCGAGAACTGCGACTGGGTGGGGCGGCCATAGAGCGTGCGCAGCGTGGCCGGATCGCTCTCCACCGAAGAATCGGCATTGGCGCGGATGTTCTGGAGATAGGCTGTCAGACGGACGTCGAACATCTCGTTCGGCTTGAACAGCAGCGAAGCGCGGCCGCCATAGACCTTGGAATCGTTGATGTTGCTGGCGACGTCTGAGGTGACCGGGCTGGCGAACGACGTGCCCGATGTGCCGATGGAATCGATCCAGCCGCCGTTCTTGTGGTAGAAGCCCGATGCGCGGAACGCGAGCGTCTCGCCCAGTGGCAGGTTGATCATGGCGTTGCCGTGGTACGACATCGCGCCGCCCTTGGTCGCCTCAGCCGCGCCGCGCACCGCGCCTTCGGTGGCGCCGAGCTTGGGCGCGTTGGTGACGTACTTGATCAGGCCGCCCAGCGTGGAGGCGCCATAGAGCGTGCCCTGCGGCCCGCGCAGCACTTCGACGCGCGCGATGTCGAAAGTATCGAAATCGCCGGCCAGCACCGCGCCGTTGGCGAGGGCCGTCGACGAGCCGAACGGCGTTTCGTCGACATAGACACCCACCGTCGAGGCGACGCCGCCGGTGTTGAGGCCACGCAGCACCAGACGGCCCGCGCCGGGTGTGGCCTGATTGAGCTGAAGGCCCGGGACGTGGTTGAGAAAGTCCTGGAAGTTGTTGGCCTGCGATCGTTCGAGAAGATCGCCAGAAACGACCGAGATCGATTGCGGCACGTCGATCAAGGTCTGTTCTCGCTTCTGCGCGGTCACGACGATTTCATCGTCGCCGAACGTGCCCTTGTCGGAATCGGTCGCCGACTGTGCCAGGGCTGGGCCGGATGCGATGGCCGCCAGGCAAGCGGTCATCAGCAAGGTGGTGCGAGCTCGTCTCATGGTATTCCTCCCGAATTCGGGTCCGTTGGGACAAGGCGTGCCGGAAGGGCCCTATGTGAACCCCAAACCCGTCCAGAACGCCGCGTGACATTATTATCCTGATAAGGACGTTATTGTCTCAATAAGAAAACTGTCAATCCATTTCGGCCGATTTGCGCACATTCTGCGCTGTCCGTTGTTCGATCGTCTCTGTCGGGGCGCTCAGAAGGCGGAGGAGCAGAGCGGACAGGCAGGCCAGCCCGGCAAGGACGAGAAAGAACGGCGCGGGAGCGAGGCGGCTCCACAACGTGCCGACCACGCCGGCGCTGAGGCTGCCGGTGAAGGTGATGAAAAACCACGCCGCGACGGTGGTCGCGCCAAGGCTCAGGGGCGCCAGGCGCGCGAACAGGCCCAGACCGGTCGGCAGGATGAACAGTTCGCCGAAGGTGAAAATCAGGAAGAACGCGGCAAGCCACATCCAGTTGGCCCGCGCCGGTCCGGTCGTCCAGGCGATGGTGGCAAGCATCGCGTAGGCACCGGCGACGATCAATGCGCCCATCGCCATGCGGTGCAGCGGCGCGGTATCGCCCGCGGTTTCCGCCCGGCGGCGCCAGAAGTGGAGAAGGGGCGGGGTCAGCAGCATGACGAACAGCGGATTGAGCGACTGGAACCACGTCATCGGTATGGCAAGGCTGCCCGCGCTCCGATCGATCCCGCTATCGGCCCACAGGGCCACGGTATTGCCCACCTGTTCGTAGGCGGAGCGAAACAGCGTTACCGCCAGACCGATGCCGAGCAGGACGGCGGCCACTTTCGGATCGAATGCGAGCGGCCGTGTCTCGGTGGCGCGGGCGGGCTTGTGTTCGGGGGGCAGGTGGCGCTGGCCGGACAGGTAGATCACCAGCCCCAGACCCATCCCGATCCCGGCCACGCCGAAACCGTAATGCCAGCCATAGACCTCGCCCAGCGTGCCGCAGATCAGCGGCGCCAGGAAGCCGCCGATGTTGATGCCCACGTAATAGACGTTGTACGCCCAGCCACGGCGTTGATCGTCGGGCTTGTAGAGATCGCCAACCTGGCTTGGCAGGCAGGGCAGAAACAGGCCGTTGCCGATCGCGATCGTGGCGAGCGCGGCATAGAACAGCGGCTCGAAGGTCATCATGAAGTGCCCGGCGCACATGATCGCGCCGCCCAGCACGATGGCCCGTCGCTTGCCGAGCACACGGTCGGCGATCAACCCGCCAAGGATCGGGGTGAAATAGGCGCCCGCCGTATAGGCGCCGTAGATGAACGACGCGTGCGCCTGGCCCAGCAGGAGCTGCTTGGTCATGTAATAGACCAGCAGCGCCCGCATCCCGTAGTACGAGAACTGCTCCCACATGTTGGTCAGGAACAAGACTGTCAGCCCGCGCGGCTGCCCGAACCAGGTCTGTTCCGGCATCATGCGGCGACGGGCGCGCCCGATCCCCACACGGCCGGGTCGGCGAAGATATCGCCGTTGGCATAGGTGACGCCCGGCACCCGGTCGCGGGCGAGGAAGGTCGGTCCGTCGAGGTCGACGACATCGCAAAGCTGGCCCAGGACGAAGCCCGGCGCCATCGCCAGGCTGGTGCCGACCATGTTGCCCACCATCACGTCGAGACCGAGGGCGCGCGCCTTTTCGGCCATGAGCAGGCCTTCGGTAAGCCCGCCGCACTTGTCGAGCTTGATGTTCACGACCTGATAGCGCCCGACGGCGCCCGGGATGTCCTCGAGCGAGAGGATGCTCTCGTCGCCAGCGATGGGAACCGGCGAGGCGAGCCCCTCCAGATCGCGCTCGTATCCGCGCGCCACCGGCTGTTCGAGCAGCGAAACCCCTTCGGCGACCAGCACTTCGATCAGCGGTCCGAGATCGGCCGCCGCAAAGCCCTGGTTCCCGTCCACTCCCAGCCAGACATCAGGCCGCGCGGCGCGGATGGCCCGTACCCGCGCGCTATCGAGGTCCAGATCGCCGGTGAGCTTGACCTTGATCGCGCGCGCTTCCGCATAGTTCACCGCGCCTTGCGCCATGACCGCGGGCGTATCCGCGCCGAGCGTGAAGGTCGTCCGCAAGGCCCGCGGGCTGGACTGCCCGGCAAGCTGCCACACCGGCACGCCCGCCCGGTTCGCTTCGAGTTCCCACAGCGCGCAATCCACCGCGTTGCGCGCGCCGCCCGGTGGCATGATCGTGCGCAGTTCCTCGCGCCCGATCCCGCTTTCGATAGCGGACCGCGCCGCCGCGATTCCGGCAAGCATATGAGGAACGTCATCGCCCAGGAAGAACACGCCGCCGCCTTCGCCGCGCCCGGTGTGATCGCCATCGTCCAGGGTTACGACAATCACCTCGGAACATTCGAACACGTGGCCCGCAATGCGGAAAGGTTGCGCCAGCCGCAGCGTCTCCGTCGCGACCGTGAGTGTGAGGGCGGCCATCAGTAGGCCACCGTCATCGCCACCAGCCCGAAGGTGACCGCGAAGTAGAGCACCATCAGCGAGGCCAGCAGCAGCAGCACCGCCCACAGCCTGCTGAACCAGCCGCGTTTGCCCTTCCACGCTTGCCAGGCATTCCAGGCGGCGATCGGCACCGCGCCGAAGAACGCGATCAGGCCAAGGATCTGCAATACCCACAGCCAGGGATCGAGCCCGCCCGCCAGGAAACTGGCGCTTTCCAGCAGGAGCGAGAAGGCCACGACCCAGCCGATCAGCACGGCAACGGATATGGCACTGACGACGCGCACCGCCCGGTATGCCTTGAGAGCACCGCGTTCGAGGCCAAAGGCCGCCTTGTAGCGCCGCCGCGTGAACCAGCCCCATGGCCAGGCGATCAGCGTCAGCACAAGTACGCCAAGGCTGGCGTAGAGCGCCGGCAAGACCCACGTGGCCGACCGGCTGGCGGGCACGCGATCGAACACTTCGAACGGGGAAAAGAAGTCCATCGACCAGCGGACGACCTTGCCGTCCACCACCTTGGCGGCCAGACGATCATGGCCGAACTTGTCGCGCCACAGGAAGGGCGCGATCTCGACCCATTCGCGCGGGCGGCCGTTCGGCCCTTTCAGGCCGGGGATGACCAGCTCGCCCTTGTCATCGGTGGCGACCTTGAACTGGCCGAGCAGGTTCACCACGGAGAAATAGTTGGTCTGCCACCGGCGGCTCGCATCCCAGCTGCCCGTCATCATCTTCGCGTGTTCTTTCGCCGTTGCGGCATCGACGCGTCCGTCGGCCGGGCCGGCATAGGGCAGGTAGCGATCGGCGAAATCCATGAACAGCGCGTTGCGCAGGTCGCCCGAAGCGCCCTGCCGCCCGCCGCTGTTGAACGAGACGTAGAAGCCGATCCCGTCCTTCATGAACAGGTGCAGCGAGGTGTGGAAGGCCTCGGTATCGCCCAGATGCCCGATGACCTCGCGCCCGTTGACGTTGGTTTCGAAGAACCCGAGTTCCATGCGGTTGAGCGGCGGGACCAGCGAGAAGGGGTCCACCTTGGCGAGCGGGCTGTTGTGCATCATGTCCGCCGTTTCCGGTTTCAGGACGCGCTGGCCGTCGATCTCGCCACGCTGCAGGTGGGCGATCATGAAGCGGCCCATGTCGGTGCCCGATGCGGACAGGGAACCCGCCGGCCACGGCCCCAGAATCTCGAAGCCCTCGGTCGGTTTGCCGTCCTTGTACCCGACCGACATGTCGGGCACGAGCCGCTGGGGCAGGGGCTGGCGCATCGACGACTGGCGCATCCCGATCGGACCCAGCACATGCTTTTCTGTATAGGCGAAGAAGTCCTCGCCCGAGGTGCGCTGCACGATATAGCCGGCAAGGGCGGTGCCCCAGTTGGAATAGGCCGGCGTCGAACCGGGCGCGAAGATGCGCACGGGGATGGCGCGCTTCAGGTAATCCCCCAGCGGCATGTCCCACTTCTTGTCGTAGAAGATGATGCCCTTGCCGGTTTCCTCGAAGCCGCCGGTGTGGGTCATCAGCTGGCGCATCGTCACCGGCTTGCCCTGGTACGGCGGAATCCGGAAATCGAGATAGGCGTTGACGTCGCGATCCAGGTCGATCTTGCCCTGTTCGACCTGCTGCATCACCGCGGTCCAGGTCACCAGCTTCGATACCGAGCCGGGCCGGAACAGCGTGCGTTTGGGATCGACCGGCTTGCGCGTGGCGACATCGGCATAGCCGAACCCGCGCGCGGTCAGGATTTTGCCGTCCTTGACCACGGTGACCACCGCGCCGGGAATATCCCCGCTGCGCAGCGCTTGCGGCATATAGCCATCGAGCCAGGTATCCACATCCGATTTGGTGAGCACGGCCGGCGCCGGCTGCGCCGTGGGTTGGGGTGCCGCGCCAGCGACAGTGGGAGAGGGGGCCTGTCCCTGGATCAACCCACCGCCGCACAGCAACAAAAGTCCGCCGACGATGGCCTTGCGCCATGTTCGCATGATCCTGAACTCCCTTGATGCTCACCGGGATTGCTCTGGCCACGCCAGACCAGTACAGTGTGCAAATGCTCCAATTGGGATTACTTTATCCTGATTGGAAAATCAGTCAACGAATAAGGATCGTCCGGATGTCCGCAGCTACTCCCACACTCGGCGCGCTGGTACGCGGATTGCGCAGCCGTAACGGGTGGACGCTCAAGCAAATGAGCGAGAAGGCGGGCATTCCGGTCTCCACCTTGTCGAAGGTCGAACACGATCGGCTTACGCTGACCTACGACAAGCTGCAGCAGATCAGCCAGCGGCTTGGCTTGCGGATGTCCGAACTGTTCGCCGAAAGCAGCCGCGAGGAAACGCCGGCCGCGCAGGTCACCGCCCGGCGCAGCAAAGGTCTCCTGAACGAAGCGCTGCGCGTCGAAACGCCCAATTACGACTATTACTACCTCTGCACCGAACTGCGGCGGAAGCGCATGATTCCGGCGATCACCAAGATCCGCGCCAAGACGCTGGAACAGTTCGGCGATCTCGTGCGCCACGCGGGCGAAGAGTTCGTCTATGTGGTCCGTGGCAGCGTGGTGGTCGTGACGGAGTTCTATGACGCGATGGTGCTTAATGAGGGGGAATCGCTCTACATCGATTCCAGCATGGGCCATGCCTATCTCGCCGCGGAAGGCTGTGATGAGGCCGAGGTGCTTGGCGTGATGTCGAGCAGCGATGCCGAGCTGCTGGATTCCCTGCTCGACATTCACGAGGAACAGCTCGGTGGCGCGCCCGAGAAGCGGCAATCCCGCAAGGCCATGGCTTTGCCGCGCCTCTAGAGGTTTCGGCTGGATGGAAACGGGCCTTGGCGCCGGTCCCGGACGGCGTCCATTACGGTGATAATAGAGATTATGTAAAATCTCCATCCGCGCGAGTGCGTGCCTGTCATTGCGCGATACGCTTGTATCCGCCATCGTTGCCGGCAACGGACGAAGGCCGCGCGGTTTGCGGTGGCCAGGATCCGCAGAAGTCCGGCCACCACGCCTGGAAAGCGAGAGGAAAACGCATGAAGACCGTGTTCGATGGCGTCACCATCACCAGGCAGGATGCCGTCGCGATCGTCAGCTTTTCGCGCCCGCCGCTCAACTATTTCGATGTCGATCTGATCAATGCGCTGGCCGATGCGCTGGAAGAAATCGATCGTACCGACGATCTGCGCGCGGTCCTGCTGCGTTCCGAAGGCAAGGTCTTCTGCGCCGGCGCGAGCTTTTCCGGCCGCGAAGGGTCTGGCCAGGGCGAACTGGCCGATCCGGGCGACCTCTATCGTCAGGCGGTCCGCTTGTTCCGGACGCGCAAACCCATCGTTGTCGCGGTTCAGGGCGCCGCCATTGGCGGAGGGCTTGGCCTCGCCATGGTGGGTGACTTCCGGATCGCCGCGGAAGACGCCCGGTTCGCGGGGAATTTCGTCAAGATCGGCATCCATCCCGGCTTCGGGCTGACCCATATCCTGCCGCGCGTGATCGGCCATCAGAACACCGCGAAGCTGTTCTACACCGGCCGCCGATACACCGGAGCCGAAGCCGCGGCCATGGGCCTGGTGGACGAGGTGGTGCCCGCCGAGCACCTGGCGCAAGCCGCCCTCGCCTTTGCCACCGAGATCGCCGAAGGCGCGCCTCTCGCGGTCGAAGCCACGCGCGCCACGCTGCGCCACGGGCTTGCCGATGCGGTGGCCGCGCAGACGGAACGGGAATGCCGCGAACAGATCGCGCTGTTCGCCAGCGCGGACTTCAAGGAAGGCGTACAGGCGGTCGCCGAACGCCGGCCGGGGCGCTGGCAGCGGCGTTAGGGGCCTGACCCCAAAGCCGCAGTGTCGGCGCTGTCCGGATTGCCTGTCTCAAGCGCGGGGCGGTGAAGCCGCTTCCCAGCCACCGCCCAGAGCGCGGAACACGTCCACTTGCGCGAAGGCCACAGCGCGCTTGGCCGCTGCGAGATCGGCGTCGGCGCTTGCGAGTGTGCGCTGCGCATCGAGCAGCGTCAGGAAATCGATCCGCCCTTCCCGCTGCCGCGCGACGCTGATCGCCGCCGCGCGGGCCGCCGCATCGCGCGCCGCTGTCAGGGTTTGTTCGCGTTCCAGCGCGTGGCTGTAGGATGCCAGCGCCCGCTCGGTTTCCTCCAGCGCGCGCAGCACGGTGCCATCGAATTGCGCCAGCGAGGCCGCGCTGTCGGCCTTGGCCGCCGCGATCCGCGCCCGCACCGGTTCCTGGTTGGGGAACGACCAGTTGATCAGCGGCCCCAGCAGCCAGCGGAACGGTCCGCCGGTGAACGGGTTCGCGCTGCCCAGCGCCGTCGCGCCGATCGATCCGCCCAGCGTGATCCGGGGATAGAGGTCGGCGGTGGCTACGCCCACACGCGCCGCATCGGCCGACAACCGCCGTTCCGCCGCCTTGACGTCGGGCCGGCGCGCCAGCAGCGCCGCGCCGTCGCCCACCGGGATCGGCTGCGCCAATGCAGGCGTGACCGTGCCGGCATTGGCGATCTCGGTCGGCAGCGCCTGCGGCGTCCGGCCGGTCAGCGTCGCCAGCCGGAACAGCGCGGCATCGCGGTCCGCCTGAAGCGCAGGAATCTGCGCCTGCTGCTGATCGCGCAGCGCGGTCACGCGGATCACGTCGAGCCGGTCCGACCGGCCCACCTCGAACCGTGCGGAGGTGATGCGGATCGACCGATCGAGCAGCGCGACGGTCTGCTGCGCCACGGCCAGCCGCTCGGCGGACGTGGTCACATCGAAATAGGCGCGCACCGTATCCGCGATCACCGCCACGCGCACGGCGGCGGCATCCGCTTCGGCGGCTTCCAGATCGCCGCGCGCGGCGGTGATCCCGCTTTTCACGCGGCCGAAGAGATCGACTTCGTAGGAGACATCGAGACCGCCATCGAACGTCCAGCTTTCGCGGTCCACGCCAACGGGCGTCTGCGCGGCGGCCGAGCGGCCATAGTCGGCCGAGGTGGTGACGCCGGTTTGCGGCAGCCTTTGCGAGCGCGCGCCGCGCAGCTGCGCCCGCGCCCGCTCGATCCGTGCCACGGCCACGCGCACGTCGGTATTCTGCGCCAGCGTATCCTCGACCAGGCGATCCAGCCGGGCATCATGATACAGCGTCCACCAGCGGTCCGCCGTCGCCGTCGTGCTGACGGTTGGCGAGGCGCTGCCCAGGAACGGCCCGGCGGCCGCCTGCGGCGCGGCGGGGGGCGTGTAGGCCGGCACCGTGGCGCAGGCGCTGAGCGCCGTGGCGCCCAGCAACAGGGGGAGAAGTTTCCGGATCATCATCGCAGTTCCTTATTCGGCCGGCTGCGGCGCATAGGCGGCAGCGGCGCGGCGGCCACGGCCCAGGCGTTCGCCCAGGCCCCGGCAGACCACGTAGAAAGTGGGCGTGAACAGCAGCCCGAACGCGGTGACCCCGGTCATGCCGAAGAATACCGCCGTGCCCAGCGCCTGCCGCAGTTCCGCCCCTGCCCCGCTCGCCACCACCAGCGGCACCGCGCCGAGGATGAAGGCGAAGCTCGTCATCAGGATCGGGCGCAGCCGCGCGCGGGCGGCGTGGACCGCCGCTTCCACGGGCGACAAGCCGCGTTCCTCTTCCGCCTGCTTGGCGAACTCGACCACCAGGATCGCGTTCTTGGCGGCCAGCGCGATCAGCACGACAAGGCCGATCTGGGTCAGGATGTTGTTGTCCATCCCCCGCAGGTTCACGCCCAGCATCGCCGCGAACAGGCACATCGGCACGATCAGGATGATCGCCAGCGGCAGCGTCAGGCTTTCATACTGCGCCGCGAGCACGAGGAAGACAAAGAACACGGCCATGGCGAAGACCACGCCGGCGGTATTCCCGGCGGTCTTCTGCTGAAAGGCGATGTCGGTCCATTCGCCGCCATAGCCGGCGGGCACGGTCGATGCGGCGAGCTTCTCCATCGTCGTCAGCGATTGCCCGGTCGAATAGCCCGGCGCGGTGCTGCCGTCGATTTCGACCGCCGGCATCAGGTTGTAACGGACCACGCGATAGGGTCCGGTCTTGTCGCGGAAGGTGGAGACCGATCCGATCGGCACCATCTGCCCGGAGTTCGAACGGGTCTTGAGGTTGGCGATGTCCGCCACCGAGCCGCGATGGTCCGCATCAGCCTGAGCCGTTACGCGATAAGTCCGCCCCAGAAGATTGAAATCGTTGACGAATGCGGAGCCGAGATAGACCTGCATCGCTTCGAACACCCGTTCGGGCGGCACGCCCAGCAGATCGGCCTTGCGGCGGTCGACATCCGCGAACACGCGCGGGGTGCCGACATCGAACAGCGTATAGACCTCGCTGAGGCCGGGCTTCTGATTGGCCTTGGCGATCACGTCGCCGGCCACCTTGTTCAGCGCGTCGTAGCCCCGGCCTTCGCGATCCTGCAGCATGTAGCGATAGCCGCCGGCCGCGCCGATGCCCTGGATGACCGGCGGCGGCACCAGCAGGATGCGCGCCTTGTCATAGCCTTCGACGGCCTTGCCCGCCTGCTCCATGATGCCGGCATAAGTCACGCCTTCCGCGCCGCGTTCGGCAAAGCTCTTGAACGGGAAGTAGATCGCGGCCGAATTGGGAGCGGACGTCTGCGACGGGCCGTGGAAGCCGGCGAACATCACCGCGCCGCGCAGGCCCTTGATCGGCAGGATCTTGGCCGCGACCTCGCGCGTCACCGCGTCGGTGCGCTCCAGCGAGGCTCCGGGGGGCAGTTGCACCACCGCCAGGAAGTAGCCCTGATCCTGCGCCGGAATGAACCCGCCGGGCGTCGCCCAGAACAGGCCGATCGTGGCGACGATCAGCGCGGCATAGGTCGCGAGCACCTTCTTGCGGCGGGCCAGCAGCCAGCGCGTGAGGCGGCCATAGCGATCGGACAGGCGATCGAAGCCGGCGTTGAAGCGATCGCCGGCTTGGGCCAGCACGCGCTTCCACTTGGGGGCGGTGGGATCGTCGGCGGCAGACCCGTGCTTGGGGCGCAGCAGCAGCGCGGCGGCGGCCGGAGACAGGGTCAGCGACAGCAGCAGCGAGATCACCGTCGCGGTAGAGATCGTCACGGCGAACTGCTGGTAGAACGCGCCCGAAATGCCGGTGATGAACAGCGTCGGCACGAACACGGCGCACAGCACCAGCACGATCGCGACCAGCGCGGCCGCGACCTCGTCCATCGAGGTGCGCGCGGCCTCCAGCGGGCTCATGCCGTGCTCGATGTTGCGTTCCACGTTCTCCACCACGACGATGGCATCGTCGACGACGATGCCGATCGCCAGGACGAGCCCGAACAGCGAGAGGGAATTGAGCGAATAGCCCACGGCGGCCAGCATCGTTGCCGTGCCGATCAGCGAGACCGGGATGGCGATGATCGGGATGACCGCCGCGCGCCAGTTCTGCAGGAACACCAGGATGACGATGACGACCAGGATCACCGCTTCGAACAGCGTGTGATAGACCGCGTCGATCGACTGGCTGATGAACTCGGTGGGGTTGTAGATCACGCTGTATTCCAGCCCCTTGGGGAACTGCTTGGACAGCGTGTCCATCTCCGCCTTGACCTTGTTGGCGGCATCCAGCGCGTTGGAGCCGGGGCGCTGCATCACCGCCACAACGACGGTGGGCTTGTTCGACAGGTAGGTGTTGATGCCATAGTCCTGCGCGCCAAGCTCCACGCGCGCCACATCACGCACGCGGACCTGATGGCCATCGGCGTCGCTGCGGATGACGACATCGGCGAACTGCTGCGGATCGGTGAGCCGGCCCTGCATCTCCACGCCGATCTGGAAGGCTTCACCACGATTGTAGGGCGGCTGGCCGATAGAACCGGAGGAAACCTGCACGTTCTGCGCGCGCAGCGCCGCGACGATCTCGCCAGCCGTCAGATTGAGTTCGGCCGCGCGACCGGGATCGATCCAGATCCGCATGGCATAGTCGCGCGCGCCGAAAAGCTGCACGTCGCCCACGCCGTCCAGCCGGGCCAGCCGGTCGCGCACTTGAGTCAGCGCATAGTTCGACAGGTAATCGCGGTCGAACGTGCCGTCGGGCGACTGAAGGTTGACCACCATCAGGAAGTTCGGCGTGGTCTTGCGCGTCACCACGCCCAGCCGCTGCACTTCCTCGGGCAGGCGCGGCGTCGCCACGGCGACGCGGTTCTGCACGAGCACCTGCGCGGCATCGAGATCGGTGCCGATCTTGAACGTGACGGTGATCGTAACCTTGCCGTCGCCGGTCGACTGGCTGCTCATGTAGAGCATGTTGTCGACGCCGTTGATCTCCTGCTCGATTGGCGCGGCCACGGTCTGGGCGACGGTTTCGGCGGAGGCGCCGGGGTACTGCGCCGCGACGGTCACCGTCGGCGGCACGATGTCGGGATACTGGCTGACGGGCAGGCCGATGAAAGCCAGCGCGCCGACGACCGAGATGATCACCGCGATCACCGCCGCGAAGATCGGCCGGTCGATGAAGAAGCGCGAGAAACGCATGGAATGGGATTCCTGGGAAAGGAGAAACGGGGCGCGCGGATCAGCGGGCGAACGTCGCCTGCGACGCGGCCGGCGGCGGCGAGCCCCCGGCCTGTGCGGCGGGCGCTTTCGCGGCCTTGATCGGCGCGGCACGGGTCAGGACCTTGGTGCCCGTCGCGGCCGCCTGGGTGTTGGAAACGATCACCCGGTCGGTAGGCGCCAAGCCGGAACGGATCACGCGCAGGCCATCGACCACGGGGCCGAGTTCCACCGGCTTGGCCGCCACGACGCCGTCGGTTCCAGCCACCAGCACGACCTTGCGCGCCTGATCGGACTGGATCGCCTCGTCGGGGACCAGCAGGGCATCGACCTCACCCCCGTTCGACAGGCGCATGTTGCCGAACATGCCGGCGGTCAGGAACAGGTCCGGGTTGGACAGCACGGCGCGGCCGCGAATGGTGCCGGAGCGCGGATCGAGGCCGTTGTCGGTGAAATCGAGCCGGCCCTTCCAGCGGAAATCGCCTTCGTCCTGAAGGCGGATCTCCACCTCGCCGCCGCCCTTGCCTTCAGCGCGATCGCGCTGGGTCTTCAGGAACAGCGCTTCCGAGGCATCAAAGGTGAAGTAAATCGGATCGAGCGCGTTGATCGTGGTCAGCAGCGTGGCATTGGCCGCGTCCGCTCCCGAAACCAGGTTGCCGACATCGATCCGGCGGTCCGAAACCCGCCCGGTGATCGGTGCGCGCACCACGGTGAATTCCACGTTGAGCGCCAGCTGCCGCACCCGCGCGTCGGCGGCGGCCAGCGCGGCCTGCGCGGCCTGCAGCCGGGCGCGCAGCGAATCGACTTCGGCGGCGGAGACGGCCTCGTCGCCACTCAGGCGGCTGACGCGCCCGTAGTCGGCCTGCGCCAGCCGCAGGGCGCTGCGCGCGCTGGCGGCGTTGGCGCGCGCTTCGGCCAGCGCGGCCAGGAACGGGCGCTGGTCGATGGTGAACAGCGGCTGCCCCTTGCGCACGATATCGCCGTCATGGAAATGCAGCGCCACGATCTGCCCGGACACGCGCGGGCGGACTTCCACCGCCTGGCTGGGCGCGAAACGGCCGACGTAATCGTCCCACAGCACCACCTTGCGCACCAGCGGCACGGCAACGCCGACGGTCGGCTGCGGCATCACGGCGGCCTCGGCCTGAGGCCGGTCGAACGCCTTCCAGCCGGCACCACCCGCCAGCGCCAGCCCGATCGCGACCAGCGCAGCCGTCCGCCAGCGGCGGCGGGGGCGGCGTTCCTTGCCGGGCGCTTCCACGGGGATGGTCGGCATTTCGGCCTGGATGCGTGAGACCATGTTCATTGCAAGACTCCGTCATTGGCAGACGCGCCCGCGCAACGCCGGATGCGCCCTGCACCGGCTTGACGGACACGAAAATGGGAACGCCGTTCGCACGCGGGCGAAGCGGACGGGGCTGCGCGGCTCGCGCCACGCAAAGGATGCAGCCGGCTCCGGCACGTGGGCGGCATGCGCACGCGCTCGCGACGCCGGAACCGGCTGCGGGAGGAGCGGAAGGGCACGCCGACCGGGGTGAGATTCGGCGGGCGTCTTCCGCAGGGGCTGATGGGCACGCCCCGCCCCAGAGAGCGAAGTGTGCGGCTATTCTAGAAAATCGGGCTCAACAGATCGGTTGGACACAACCCCCTCCCGGATGCCTCTGCTTTATTCCATACCATGCGGTATATAATATGGAGCGATGGGGCGTCAACCGGAATTTTGTACCGATTAGTAGATTAAATGAGGGAATGCAAAAAGATTTGCTTTTCCAGCGGGTTGATCACCTATCGACCGGGCCACACAGCCAGCGTCATATCCACCAGTTGCGCCAGTTGCTCGGGCGTGGCGCCCGCGCCCGCCTGGACGCCCATGCCCTGCATCACGGCATTGAGATAGGCTGCCAGAGCTGCCGGATCGATGCTTTCGGGAAAGTCCCCTTCCGTCTTCGCGCGCTCCAACCGTTCCACCAACGCCTGTTCCGACGAGGCGCGGCGCGCGATCACTTCTTCCTTGATCGTATCGGCGTGAGTCGTGCAGGCCACCATGCTGATCACGCCGAGGCAAGCGCGCGGATCGGGCTCGCCCGTCTGCAGGGCCAGCGCGCCGCGCAGCAGCTTTTCCGCCACTGCCTTTGCCGTAGGCTCCTGAAGCGCGGATTTCACGTAGCAGAGCTTGTCCCGCTCGTAGAGATCGAGCGCCTTGCGGAACAACGCCTCCTTGTTGCCGAAGCAGGCGTAGAGGCTGGGCTTGGTAATGCCCATCGCCTCGGTCAGCTCGGCCATGGACGCGCCTTCGTATCCGCGCAGCCAGAACACCTGGAGCGCGGCGGCCAGCGCTTCTTCGGGATCGAACTCCCGGGGGCGGCCCCTGCCGGATTGAACTGCCATTTCCATACCGGGCGGTATATAGATACGGGAAGCGGTCTCGTCCAGAGGCCGGCCGAGATTCAGCGCAGAGACTCCTCGATCAGGAGACGGGCAATCTTGATGTCGGCCCGCAGCCAGACGTCGTATGTTTCGGGCCGCAGGATGACGGGCAGCGGGGCGGGCGTGCCCGAAGTCAGGATGGCAAAGCTTGGAATTTCGGAATCCCGCCATATGCCGGCCACGGCAAGCAGCGGCGCCGCGGGATCGGTGAACCAGCTATCGCCCTGGCGATAATGCGTCATGGGAACAAGGCAGCGAAACTGCGTGTGCCGCAGCGTGCCTATCCAGAACGGGCTGTCCAGGTTGCGGACGAAAGGGATCAGGTGTTCGCCGCGTGGAGGAGGCGGGACACCCCACTGACGCGGGACGAGGTGGCGCCCTTTCTCCCGGGTGGTCACGATCACCGGCGCGTAGCCGCCGGGTTCGACCATACCACCCTGCCAAACGTCTCCGTCGATATCGGCACCCAGATCCTTTGCGATCTGCTGCGCCGAAGCATCGATACGATAGGCCGGCGCCATCGCGGCTAGCCCAGCCTCAGTCCGAGTTCGGCAATCAGTTGC
Organism: Novosphingobium sp. LASN5T; assembly: GCF_003856955.1. Lineage (NCBI taxonomy): Bacteria > Pseudomonadati > Pseudomonadota > Alphaproteobacteria > Sphingomonadales > Sphingomonadaceae > Novosphingobium > Novosphingobium sp. LASN5T. The sequence continues at coordinate 71,440 of NZ_RQSI01000015.1, read as the reverse complement.
CCGGCCGTCAGTGCGACTATATCGACGCGCGCCAGCCTTACTCGATCAGCCGTCCCGACGGGGTCTGTGTTGGAAATCATCATTCCTGATAGGACTTTGTTCCGATCTTGGTAAAGACGCCGCACCATGACAATGACGCACCGATGGCAGGCTTGGCGGAGATTTTCCGAGCGTAGAAGCAGCCATGCCGACGGTCGTTCCACCGCCAAGTGGTTCGGCACCTGGCTCGACTGGCTCCTGATCCCGGTCTTCCTCCTGTTCTTCACGACCCGTCTCGTGCCCGAACCCGTGGCGGACCGGTCGCTCTATCAGTCCGTTGCCGAGCGGATGCTGGCCGGCGATCGGCTCTATGTCGATGTGATCGATAACAAGGACCCGCTGTTCTACTACGCCATCGCGGTGCAGCGCCTGATCGGTCCTCTTGCGGAATACGGCTTCGAGCTGGCTTGCGTGGGCGGGGCCGCGCTGATCGCTGCGGCCCTGGCGCGGCGTTTCCATCCCGGATGCGTTCTGGGCCAGCGACTGGTCCTCGTGGCATCGGCCTTCATGCTGACCGGGCCGATGTACGATCGGGGCGGCAGCATTCCGCCGGGAATCGTGCTGACGCTGGCGACCATCGGCCTTGCCACGTCAGGACGCAGCATCGCCACCGGCGTGGCGCTGGCGGCCCTGCTGCTCACCAAGCTGATCTACGCGCCGATCGCGCTGGCGTTTGTGCTGGTTCACGCGATTGCCCGATACACCCCGCGCGAACCGGCCGCCGGGTTCCTGTGGCGATGCGGATCGGCCTGCGCGCTCGCTTCGGCCATCGTTCTGGCGGGTCTGGCCATGCGCGGGGAACTGCACGGCTATCTGGCAGCCCAGCAGGCGAATCTGTTCTATTCGCAAAGCAACGTCTTTTCCGCGCCGACGCTGATCGGCAACATCGGGAATCACGCGCTTACCGCGCTGTATTTCGGCAAGGCGATACTGGCGCTGTCGCTCGCGGCGTTCCTGTTCCTGCTGGTCCGGTTCCTGCGCGCGCCGGCAGGTGACGCGCTGCGCCCGTTTCTGGCGGGATGCCTCGCGATCTACCCCGTTTCGCTTGCCGTGATCGGCCTGACGGCCATCTGGGGGCCGCACCTCGCCGTGCTCCATGTCTTTCTGGCGCTGGCGGCGGCAGTGGCGATCCCGGACCTGCTGGCCAGCTACGGCCCGCTCATCGCCTTGCCGGTGATCCTCGGGGCGGCAGGGGTGCTGTCCTTTGCCGGCGCGGAGACTTGGACAGACGACAGCCCGCTGGACTTCTTCGACCGCCTGGAGGAACTCGATGCCGACCCGCCCGAAGCCATCGCGCTTCACCAGGTGGCGGGGCCGGCTCCGGTCCGCTACGCGCGGCTGGGCTCCGACAATGATCTACATCATGCTTCGGGCACGCGGTCGGACCGGCTCGTCTGCCCGCGCTTCTTCCAGTACCGGTTCACCGACGCCAAGGTGCTCGATGGCATATTGGCCTGCGCCGTGAAGGCGGATTACCTCATCGTGGATTTTCCCGAGGATCAGCCGCTGGTACCGGGCACTTTCGTGACGCCCGTTGCCGATTTTGCCGAACTCAACCGGCGCTGGCAGGGCTTCACCGCGGCCGCCGAAGCGATGCTGCAACGCGGGTTCCACTGCGTGAGCGCAGGCGATACCATCCGGATATGCCGGCGCACGAACCGTCCTGCGGTCACTTCCGGTTCTGGGGATCGGTAGCCGCTCTTTCGGGCATCCATCCCCCACCCAGTGCCTGGAACAAGGCCACGCGCGCCGTCAGCGCGTCGGATTGGGACTGGATCAAGGCCAGTTCCGCGGCGAGCAGGCCGCGCTGGGCATCGAGCTGTTCGAGATAGGGCGAATAGCCGGACGCATAGCGCGCGCTGGCATGCCGGTATGCCCGTGCCAGCGCATCGCGTTGCGCGGTCAGGATGGCGGCCTGCTCGTCGGTGCGAACAACGGTAACCAGCGCATCGTTGACTTCGCGGAAGGCGTTGAGCGCGACCTTGCGATAGGCGAACGCGGCCGCATCGCGCTGCGCCGCCGCACTTTCCGCGCCGGCGCGCAGGCGGCCGCCTTCGAACAGCGGCGCCAGCACGCTGCCCCCTGCCGCCCAGATCGTGATCGGATCGGCGAGCAGTGTCGACAACGCCGCTCCCGCCGAAGCCGAAAGCCGCACTTGTGGCAGGAAGCGCTTGCGCGCCGCCGCCAGAGCATGATCGGCCCCGGCCAGCTGCCATTCCGCCTGTGCGACATCGGGACGGCGGCGCAGCAGGTCGGACGGCAGCGCCTCGGGGATTGCCGGCTCGTGCAGCGCGGCCAGCGTGGTGCCGCGCGCGACATCGCCGGGAAGATCGCCCGCCAGCACGCGCAATCCGTTTTCCTGCCGGGCAATGCCCTGTTCGATCGCCGGGATGATCTGCGCGGCAGACTGGTATTCGGCTTCGGCCTGCGCCAGTTCCAGCCGCGAGGCATAGCCGGCGTCGGTCCGGCGCCGGATCAGGCCCAGCGCCTGTTCGCGCGCGGCGAGCGTCGCCCGCGCAACCTCAAGCCGGGCATCCAGCGCGCGCAGCGTGATATACCCGCTCGCCACCGCCGACGCGATCGACAGATGCACGGCATCACGCGCCGCCTCGCTGGCGAACCACGCGGACCGGGCCGCCGACGCCTGATCGGACAGGCGGCCGAACAGATCGACTTCCCATGCCACCTGCAGCTGCGGTTGCGCGGCGGTCTGCTCGGCCGGCTTGCCGAAGGCATTGACGCTGCGCGATTGGGCCGCCGCGCCGGTGGCGTCCAGGGTGGGCAGCAAGGCGGCGCGCGCCGCCATCTCCTGCGCCTTCGCATCGCGCACGCGCGCGGCGGCGATGGCGATATCGGGATTGCCGGCCAGGGCATGATCGATCAGCCCCGTCATCACCGGGTCCCCGAATGCCTGCCACCAGGCCGGTTCGACCAGGCCGGACTGCGCGGTATCGACCCGCCATTCCGCCGGCGGCACCACGGGCGCCACCTGAGCCGTCTCGATACGCGGGCCGGCGCAGGCTGCCAGCGCGGCACAGAGCGCCACGGGAAGCGGATGGATCGCGGTGCGGCGCATCAGTGCCTCGTCGCCACGCGCACTTCGACCGACATGCCCGGCCGCAGGTGGGCCGCCGCTGCCTGCCCGGGATCGATGCGGATGCGCACCGCGATCCGCTGGGGAATCTTGACGAAGTTGCCGGTGGCGTTGTCGGGCTTGAGCACCGCGAATTCGGACCCCGCCGCCGGCGAGAGGTTCTCCACCTTGCCCGTCAGCTTCGTTCCGTTCAGCGCGTCGACACGGAACGTCACCGGCTGGCCGATCCGCATCCCGCTGGTCTGCGCCTCCTTGAAATTGGCGATGATCCAGAAGTCGTTGGGCACCAGGAACATGAGCTGCGTGCCCGCCGTGACAAAGGCCCCGTTGCGCACCCCGATCTCCGAAAGCTGGCCGTCCGACGGCGCGCGGATCACGGTGTTGTCGAGATCGACCTGCGCCAGCCGGAGCTGCGCCTTCGCCCCTTCCACCGCCGCTTCCAGCCCGCCCCGGCCGACCAGCACCGAACGGACGTCCTGCTGGCCGACCTGCTGCGTTGCCGATGCCTGCCGCACGCCCGCCTGCGCCGCCAGCAACGCGGCGCGCGTCTGGTCGCGCTCGCGTTCGGAAATCGATCCATCGGCCACCAGCGCGTTCGCGCGCTTCATGTCAGCCTCGGCCCGCACGAGCTGCGCTTGCGCATTGGCGATCCCGGCTTCCTGCCCGGTCAGCGCCGCTTCGCGCGCGCGCTGGCTCTGCTGCGAATTGGCGAGCGCGGCCAGTTGCGCGGCTAGGTTCGCCTTGGCCTGTTCGACCCGCGCCGCATAGATGCGGTCATCGATCGTGGCCAGCACCTGCCCGGCCTTCACCTGCGCGAAGTCGCGAACCGGCACGGACGTCACATAGCCGCTCACCTGCGGGCTGATCACGGTGACCCTGCCCCGCACATAGGCGTTGTCCGTGCCCTCGCTCCAGCCCGCGAACGGGGGCAATTGCCAAGCGTAAAGGATCGCCAGCGCCGCCGCCACGGCGATCGTGGCGATGACGATCACGGTCAGGCGGCTCTTGGCCGGCGGCCTCCAGCCGTTGGGCACGGGGTTGACCTGTGGATCGGCCGGGGCCGGTTCCGCCCTGATCGTTTCGCTTGGCCCCTGATCCGTCATGCGCTTTCCCCGTTTCGCCCCGTGGCGGGACTCGTCATCGCGGCCGCCTGCTCGGCCATCTTCTGTTGCAGGAGAATCACCGGCGAAATCTCGTGCCGTCGCAGGATCGCGCGGCGGATCGCCACGCCCCACAGGGCCGCTGCCACGGCCAGCACGCAGACCACCAGAAAGAGATCGTTGAAGGCAAGAATATGCGCCTCGCGCGTGGTCTGCTGCGAAAGCAGGGCAACGCCTTCCGCGCTCCGCAGCGCCGGATCGCCGATCACCGGCGCGACCGCGCCCGAACCTGCCCGCACGCGCAAGGCCACCTGCGGATCGGTCATGACCACGTCCTGCACCAGTTCGTGCGAATGGTACTTCTCTCGCACCGTCTCGAACGTGCCGAGGGCGGCGGTGCCGACAAGACCGCCGATGCTCTGGCTCAGGCTGAACAGAACCACGAAGCTGATGAAATTGCGCGGTCCGGCCAGCAGCGTCCGGGCCATGCCGATGACCATCGCCTGCGCCATGAACAGCAGCGAGGCGAACCCGATCAGCGCCTGGCTGAAATAGAACATCTCCGGCCGGCTGAGGTTGGTCGATCCCGCATCGATGAAAGCCCCGATCGCGATAAGCACGGCCGACAGCGTGATCGGGCGCGTAAGATTCTCGGGATTGAAGGTCAGCACCGCCACGGTCATGCCTGCGATCGAGGCCAGCACGATCACGAGGTTCAACGTGACCATCTGGTCGTTGATCATGCCCACCACGTTGAGCAGGCCTACCGACCCGAACGCCTGTTCCGACAGCAGAATGCGCACGGAGGCCGCCACGGCCATCAGCCGCAGCATCTCGCGCGTGCCCAGCCAGCGCGTGTTGATCAGTGGGTTCTCGCGGAAATGCTCGATCAGCAGCGCCCCCGCAATCATCACCATGCTGCCGGCCAGCGCCCATCCGATCCACGTACGGTCGGTCCACCATTCGATGCGGCCCTGCGTCAGCGCCGCAATCAGCAGCCACAGGCCCGGCCCGAGCAACGCAAAGGTGAGGAAATCGGAGCGCTCGAACACCTTGAACCGCTCGCTCGGCGGCAGGGGCAGCATCATGATCGCCGCCAGCATGGCCAGCGCCAGCCCCAGCTCGAACCAATAGAGCATGTGCCAGTCGCCCCATTCCAGCAGGCCTGGCGAAAGCACGCGCGCCAGCGGCGTCGCCAGCTGCGGAATGGAGATGCCCAGCATCACCCCGACCAGCCGCTTTGGCGCGGGCATGGCCTGCATCAGATAGAGGATGGTCAGCGACGTGAGCGCCGCCGCCGCCATGCCGCTGGCCGCGCGCACCAGCACCGACGACCAGAAGCCGTGGACGAACAGGTGCAGCAGCGTCGCCAGCGCATAGGCGCCCAGCATGTACCGGACGAAACTCTGCAGGCCGAACTGTTGCCGGAACTTCACCAGCAGCAGGTTCGCCGTGGTGTTGGTCATGAGATAGGCCGCCGTCAGCCAGGCCGCCTCGTTGGAATAGAGGCCGAGCGTGCCCTGCGCGAAGTTGAGATTGACCGCCACCAGCGCATTGCCCAAGCCTGCGGTCACGCCAATCAGCACGCCGACCGCGAAATAACCCACGCGCCGCCGCGCGGGATGATCGGGATTGGCGGGCGACCCTGGCAGGGTGGGCCGTTCATGCGGTTTGAACTGATAGACGTCCTGTCCGTCCACGCCGCCCCCAGCCGCCAGAATGGCAACGATCCGAACACTATAGGGCGCGTCGCAGGGACAGGCAACGCGGTCTGCGGCTTTTTCAAACTTTTCTATTTTTCGGAAAAGCTTGAACCAATTTATCCTGATTTTCGGAAAATCCCCGCCGCGTATTCTGCCGCTCGAAATCACGGAAACCTTCCAGGCACGGGGAAGCCGCCATGAAGAACCACCTGCTCTCGCTGGGCGCCGGCACATTGATCGGCATCCTTTATGCCCTGCTGGGCGTACATTCGCCAGCGCCTCCGGTCATCGCCCTGGTCGGCTTGCTGGGGATGCTGGCCGGAGAACGGGCCGGGTCCTTCGCCCGGCGGACCGCGCTCCACCGCGATCTTCCAACCGACTGAACCGCATCCGGGCCGGCACGTCGGCCCACCCGAGGGGAAAGCCCATGTCCGATCTTATTCTCGTGAACGCGCAGGTAACGACGCTTGATCGCGCCAATCCGGTGGCGGAGGCTGTTGCGGTGCGCGATGGGAGGTTTCTGGTGGTGGGGAGCGAGGCGGAAGTCCGCGCCGCGGCCTTGCCCGATGCGCGGGTGATCGATGCCGGGGGCCGCCGCGTCATTCCGGGGCTGATCGACAGCCACATGCACATCATCCGCGGTGGCCTGAACTTCAACATGGAACTGCGCTGGGACGGCGTGCCCTCGCTGGCCGAGGCGATGGCCATGCTGAAGCAGCAGGTCGATCGCACCCCCGCGCCGCAATGGGTGCGCGTGGTCGGCGGCTTCACCGAGCACCAGTTCGCCGAGAAGCGCCTGCCGACGATCGCCGAGCTCAACGCCGTTGCGCCCGATACGCCGGTGTTCATCCTGCACCTCTACGACCGCGCGCTGCTCAACGCCGCCGCGCTGCGGGTGGTGGGCTACACGAAGGACACGCCCAATCCGCCCGGTGGCGAGATCGTGCGCGATGCGGCCGGCAACCCGACCGGCCTGCTGCTGGCCCAGCCCAACGCCACGATCCTCTATTCGACGCTGGCCAAGGGGCCCAAACTTCCCGAGGACTATCAGATCAATTCCACCCGTCACTTCATGCGCGATGTGAACAGTCTGGGCGTGACCGGCGTGATCGATGCCGGCGGCGGCTTCCAGAACTATCCCGACGACTACCGGATCATCGAGAAGCTGCACCAGGACGGCGAACTGACCGTGCGCGTCAGCTACAACCTGTTCACGCAGAAGCCCAAGGAGGAACTCGCCGACTTCAGCGGCTGGGTGAAGCAGGTCAGCCCGGGCCAGGGCGACGACAGCTACCGCCACAACGGCGCGGGCGAGATGCTGGTCTATTCGGCCGCCGACTTCGAGGACTTCCGCGTCGCCCGGCCCGACATGCCGCCGAGCATGGAAGGCGATCTCGAACCGGTGATCCGCCTGCTGGCCGAACACCGCTGGCCCTGGCGCCTCCACGCCACCTACGACCAGACCATCGGCCGCGCGCTCGACGTGTTCGAGAAGGTCCACCGCGATATCCCGCTGACCGGGATCAACTGGTTCTTCGACCATGCCGAGACGATCAGCGACCGCAACATCGACCGCATCGCCGCGCTGGGCGGCGGCATCGCCGTGCAGCACCGCATGGCCTATCAGGGCGAATACTTCGTCGAACGCTATGGCGCCAGGGCGGCCGAGCGCACCCCGCCGATCACGAGGATGATCGCCGCGGGCATCCCGGTGGGCGCGGGCACGGATGCCACGCGCGTCGCCAGCTACAACCCGTGGGTGTCGCTGGCCTGGCTGGTCACCGGGCGCACGGTGGGCGGGCTCGCGCTCTATCCCGGCGCCAACCGCGTCAGCCGGGAAAAGGCCCTGGCGATGTGGACCTACGAGAATACGTGGTTTTCCAACGAAGTGGGGAAGAAAGGTCAGATCAAGGCGGAGCAGCTTGCCGATCTGGCGGTGCTGTCGGACGATTACTTCAGCGTGCCCGAGCACGCGATCGTCCACATCCGCTCGGTCCTGACGCTGCTGGGCGGCAAGGTCGTCCATGGCGAGGGGGACTATGCGCCGCTCGCCCCGGCCCTGCCGCGCCCGATGCCCGACTGGTCGCCGGTCGCGACCTTCGGCGGCTACCACAAGACGCCCGAGGCGCGGGCCAGGCTCGCTTCGGCCTGCGGTTGCCACTCCGCCTGCGGCGTCCATGGCCACGATCACGCCGCCGCGCTGGGCGCGTCCGTGCCGGCGGCCGACGTGCAGACCTTCTGGGGCGCGCTCGGCTGCGGCTGCTGGGCGGTCTGATCCCGGGAACACAGGAGAAATCACATGAGAAAGCTTGCCTATCTTGCTGCTGTCAGTCTGGTTCTGTCCGCACCGGCAGCGTTCGCGCGCGATGCCGCCGCCGCCGCCGCCGACTACGCCGTGGGGCCGCAGTACGACACGACCCATGTCTACGTGCCCGAAGACGCCTTCGACACCTTCGTCGCCAGCTTCGTCGCCACCTTCGGCGGCAGCACCAGCAAGCAGGGCGAATTCCAGGTCACGCCCACCAGGAGCCTGACCAAGTCGCAGCTTGCGCTGACGCCCGCCGGCACGGTGTCCGCCTTCGGCTTCAAGACGCCGATCCCCTACCCCTTCGGCGACGAGCGCACCGGCTATCTGGTGACCGACATGGACGCCGCCATCGCTTCCGCGGTGAAGCATGGCGCGGTGCGCCGGCTCGATGCCTTTCCCGATCCGATCGGGCGCGACGTGGTGATCCAGTGGCCGGGCGGCGTGAACATGCAGCTCTACTGGCACACCGCCAAGCCGAGCTACGCGCCGCTCGCCACCGTGCCCGAGAACCGCATCTACCTGACGGCCGATGCCGCCGACCGCTTCATCGCGAGCTGGACCGGCTTCGCGCACGGCCGGGTCACGGCGGACAACCGCGCCGCATCGGGGGCCGAGGTGGGCCAGCCCGGCAAGACGATCCGCCGCGTCGCCATCGACAGCGGCTATGGCCGGATGGTCGTCTTCGTCACCGACGGGCAGCTTCCCTGGCCCTATGGCCGCGACATGACCGGCTACGAGACGGCGGATCTGGCCGCCACGCTGACGCGGGCCAAGGCCGCCGGTGTCGAGACGCTGGTCGCCCCGTTCACCGCCAACGCCCGCCAGAGCGCGATCGTGCGCTTCCCCGGCGGCTATATCGCCGAAATCCACGCCGCGGCGGCGCAGTGACATGGCCGCCGATGCCCCGCCCCGCTTCGTGGACCAGCTGCTCGGCTGGACGCCGACGTGGTTCGCCGCCCGCCTGCTACTGGTCAGCGCCTACCTTCTGGGCGGCGTGACCAAGCTGGCGGACTGGCCGGGCGCGCTGGCGGAGCAGGCGCATTTTGGATTGCATCCCGCTGGCTTATGGGCCGCTCTTACCATTCTTGTCGAGATCACCGGTCCGCTGCTGATCCTTGCCGGCCGCCTCGTCTGGCTGGGCGCCGGCATGCTCGGCGTGTTCACGCTTCTGGCGGCCACGCTGGCCAACGCCTTCTGGACCCTGCCCGCCGGCGCGGACCGGTTCATGGCGACCAACGCCTTCTTCGAGCACCTCGGGCTGGCGGGCGGCTTCGTGCTGGTGGCGCTGGTGGCGCGACAGGCGCGGTGACATGGCGCGCCGTGTCCTCCTCGCGCTGCTGCTCGCCGTGCCGTCCTCGCTACGGCCCGCCCCGGCGGCCGCCCAGACCGCCGAAGCCTGGCAGGCGCCGACGCTGAGCATCACGCGCTATGACGAGGACTGGTCGGACCTGGCCGACGCGGCAAAGCGCGCCCACCACTGGACCGGCCCCTTCAAGTACATGCCGCTGGGCGATGATGCCTGGCTGTCCACGGGCATCGAGGTGCGCCTGCGCAACGAGAACAACCGCAACGCGCTGTGGGGCGGCGCGCAGGCGCCCGACGACAGCTTCCTGTGGGTGCGCGCGCTGCCCTATGCCGATCTCCATGCCGGGCCGGTGCGCCTGTTCGCCCAGCCCATCGTCGCCTATGCCGCCGGCGTCGCCCCCGCCCCCGGGCCGGTCGACCGCACCGGGATCGACCTGCTGCAAGGCTTCGCCGAAGTGGGCACGGGGCCGGTCACCCTGCGCGCCGGGCGCCAGATGCTCTCGCTCGGCACCGAACGGCTCGTCGGCACGCGCTATGGCCCGAACGTGCCGCTGGCCTTCGACGGCGTGCGCGCCATCGTTACCCACGGGCCGGCGCAGCTCAGCCTGCTGGCGGTGAAGCCGGTGGTCTCGGGCCCCGGCAACTTCGACGATCGCACGTCCCCCACGAAAGCGCTGTGGGGCGCTTACGCCACGGTGCCGGGCCTCGACCTCTACTATCTCGGCTATCGCAACCGCGATGCCCGCTTCGGCGGGGCATCCGGCCAGGAACGGCGCCACACGATCGGCGCGCGGCTCCACGGCGCGCGCGCCGACTGGCACTGGAACGTCGAGGGTGTCTACCAGTTCGGGAATTTTGCGGGGCGGCCGATCGCCGCCTGGACGCTGGGCAGCGAGGTGGGCCGCGCCGTGCCGCTGGGCCACCTCTCGCCCGACGTGACCGTGCGCTTCAACGTGGTCAGCGGCGACCGCAATCCGCGCGATAATCATCTCGGCACGTTCAACGCGCTGTTCCCCAAGGGCAAGTACTTCGGCGAGCTTTCTCCCGTGGGGCCGACCAACATCGTCAGCCTCAATCCCCGGATCAGCGCGCCGCTGGGCCAGGGCTGGTCCGCCAGCATCGCCGCCATGGCCTATTGGCGCTACACGGCGGGCGACGGCGTCTATGACATTCCCGGCAACCTGATCCGCGCGCCCGGCACCAGCCGCGCCCGCTTCATCGGCAAGGAAGCCGAAGCCACGCTGGCCTGGCAAACCACGGCCGAACTGGAACTGTCCGGCTCCCTCTCGGTCTTCACACCAGGCACCTTCATCCGCGAAACCGGCCCCGCACACACCATCACCATGATCGGCTTCGAAAGCAATTTCCGTTTTTAGGACCAAGGAAGAACAAGCAATGTCTGAATCCGGCAAACCGTCGACCTCGCCCCTTCCGGGCCTGCTGCTGCTGTTGTCGGTCACCACCGGGCTGGTCGATGCGGTCAGCGTGCTGGGGCTTGGCAAGGTGTTCACCGCCAACATGACCGGGAACATCGTCTTCCTGGGCTTCGCCGCCGCCGGCACCCCCGGCTTCCGCATTGCGCCCTATCTCGTCGCGCTGCTCGCCTTCTTCGGCGGTGCGCTGTTGGCGGGCCGGGTCGGCCAGCGGTTCGGCCGCGAGCCGCTGCGCCGCTGGCTGACCATCTCCGCCCTGATCGAGACCATCGCCTTGTGGCTGGCGGCGGCGGTGGCGCTGACCTTCCGCGTGCCGGCACAGGAGCCGGAGGCCGCATTGTTCGCGATCATCGCGTTGACCGCCATCGCCATGGGTTTCCGCAACGCCACCGTCCGCCAGCTCAAGGTGCCGGACCTCACTACTACCGTCCTGACGCTCACCATCACCGGCATCGCCGCCGATTCCCATCTGGCGGGGGGCGGCAACCCCAATCTTTCCCGCAGGCTCGGCGCGATCCTGGCCATTTTCGCGGGCGCGGCCGGGGGCGCGTTGATGGTCATCCATGCCGGTCTTGTCCTGCCGTTGTGCGTGGCGGGAGCGATCATCATGAGCGGTACGCTCGCCTGCGTGCGCCATCCCGCCGCCGCCATGCCTCATACGGGCGGATAACGCCCGAAATGCCAACCCATCGATGGCGCAAATAGAGAATTCATTGGCGCAAATTCAAAAGAAACTATTCTGGGCCTGAACTAGGAAGAACACAGCGGCATCATGCCGGCCAGATTATCAGCCCCAACGGTGGAATGTTCTGAATGGCGCACGCGGCCGTCGCGATCGATCAGCCCGGCCCGGAGCGGACGAGCGCCTATGGCTGGATCGTGTTCGCGCTGAGCTTCGGGCTGCTGATGTCCGATCACATGGCCCGGCAGGTGCTCAACGCGGTCAACCCTCTGCTCAAGGCCGAATGGAACCTGGGCGATGCCGAGGTCGCCTCGCTGTCCAGCGTGGTCGCGCTGGCGGTGGGCCTGCTCACCTTCCCGCTGTCGCTGGCGGCCGACCGGTTCGGTCGCGTGCGCAGCCTGTTCGCGATGGCAACGCTGTGGAGCCTCGCCACGCTGGGCGGCGCGCTGGCGCAGAGCTATCACCAGATGCTGTTCGCCCGGCTGCTCGTGGGCGTGGGCGAGGCGGCCTATGGCAGCGTGGGCATCGCCGTGGTGCTGGCGGTGTTTCCGGTGGGCCTGCGTTCGACGCTGTCTTCCTCGTTTCTCGCCGGCTCGGTCGTCGGGCAGATGGTCGGCGTGGCGGTCGGCGGCCAGATCGCGGCCGCGCACGGCTGGCGCAGCGCGTTCGAGGCGATCGGCGGAGCCGGCCTGGTGCTGGCGGCGCTCTATCTGCTGATCGTGCGCGAAAGCCGCCTCGGCCCCGCCCCGTCGCGCGAGAAGCTGGATTGGCGCGTGCTGGGGCGCCAGCTGTTCGGACGACGCCTGCTGTGGCTGACCTATTTCGCCAGCGGCAGCCAGTTGTTCTGCGCCGGCGCGCTTTCCGTGTTCCTGCCGCTGCTGCTGACCCGGTACTATGCCATGCCGATCGATCGCGCGGGCCGGACGACCGCGCTGTTCCTGCTGGTCTGCGCGATCGGCATGGTTGCCTGCGGCGTGGTGGGCGATCGCCTCGCCCGGCGCGATCCGGCGATCAAGCCGCGTATCGCGCTGGTTTATGCGCTGATGGCAGCCGCGTTCTTTGCCGGTGCCTTTCTTTCGCCGCCCGGCACGGTGCAACTCATGCTGATCGGGTGCGCGCTGCTGGTCGTTGCCGGCGTGGCGGGGATTGCCGGGGCGATGGCGGCGAACCTCACGCCGCGCGCGATCCATGGCACGGTGATGGCCGTCCTGGCGCTCAGCAACAACCTGCTCGGCCTGGCGCCGGGGCCGTTCGTGACCGGGCTGATCGCCGACCGGATCGGGCTGGACAAGGCGCTGCTGATCCTGCCGGTGCCCTGCCTGCTGTGCGCGCTCAGCCTTGTCCTCGCCCGCGGGGACTATGCGCTGGAGATGGGGAGCGGGGCTTCCCGGGCGGCATAGCGCACACCTTTGTTCGCATCGCCGTTCCTAAGGGCGTGACAAGCGCAAACCGGCGCGAATAGGATCACCACGGGGGTTTGTCGGGTGTCTTGCGGCCGCATCGCGGGCACCGCGCACCCCCGGCAGCAGGGGGTGATATGGGCGGACTGATTTCAAGGCAATCCCGGACGGTCGTTCTGGCGCTGGCGAGCGCGCTGGCTTTCGCCGGACCGGCCGGCGCTTCGACGCTGATTACCGGGGCGACGGTTTACGACGGGTCCGGCGCGGCGGGGCAGAAGGTCTCCGTCCGCGTGGATGGCGACAGGATCGTGGCGGTCGGCGATCTGCCGGCCACGCCCGCCGACACGGTGATCCGGGGCGATGGCCTGGCGCTGGCGCCCGGCTTCATCGACAGCCACAGCCATCATGACCGGGGCGACTATGCCGATCGCGCGATGCCGGTGTTGTTGGCGCAGGGCGTGACCACCGTGGTCGTCGGGCAGGACGGGGGCAGCGACGGCCCCTTCGCCGAAACCGCCGCCCGCTTCGCCGCGCGGCCCGCCGCGGTCAACGTCACCGCCTATACCGGGCACGGCTACTTGCGCGAAAAGGTGATGGGCGAGGACTACAAGCGCATCGCCACGCCCGCCGAAGTTACCCAGATGCAGGCGCTGCTCGACGCCGATCTCAAGGCCGGATCGCTGGGCCTGTCCACCGGACTCGAATACGATCCCGGCATCTATTCGGACCATGGCGAACTGCTCGCGCTCGCCCGCACCACGCAGGCGGATCACGGGCGCTACATCAGCCACATGCGCAACGAGGACCTGACGTTCGACGCCGCGCTCGACGAACTGCTCGACCTGGGCGAGAAGACCGGTGTTCCCGTGCAGATCTCGCACCTCAAGCTGGGCCTCGTTGATCGCTGGGGCGATGCCGGAAAGGTGCTGGCCAAGCTCGATGCCGCGCGGGCGCGCGGGATCAAGGTCACGGCGGATGTCTATCCTTACGAATACTGGCAATCGACGCTGACCGTGCTGTTCCCCAAGCGCGATTTCACCGATATCGCCGCCGCGCGCTTCGCGCTGACGCACCTGACCACGCCCGCCGGCATGCTGCTCGGCTTCTATGCGCCCAACCCGGCCTATGTCGGCCACACCATCGCCGACATCGCCGCCGAACGGCACGAGGAACCGGCCGCGACCTATCTCTGGCTGATCCAGACGGCCCAGGCCTGGCGCAAGGCCCATCCCGATGCCGAGCGCGTGGAAGCGGTGATCGGCACCGCGATGTCGCCCGCCGACGTCGCCGATTTCATCGCCTGGCCCAACAGCAACATCTGTTCGGACGGCATGGTCGGATCGCGGCACCCGCGCGGAGCCGGCGCTTTCGCCAAGGTGCTGCGGCTCTACGTGCGCGAACAGCACCGGCTGACGCTGCCGGAAGCGATCCACAAGATGACCGCGCTTTCGGCCGAGCACATCGGGCTGGAAGGGCGCGGCCTGATCAAGCCCGGCTACAAGGCCGATCTGGTGCTGTTCAACCCCGATACTATCGCCGATCACGCCACGGTGGAGAACCCCGGCGCGCTGGCCACGGGCGTTTCCGACGTGATGGTCAACGGCGTGATGGTCTATCGCGAGGGCAAGCCGACCGGCAGCTATCCGGGCCAGTTCCTCAAGCGGGGTAGCCTCTGATGCAGCGGCGCGGCTTTCTGAAGGCCGGCGCCGGACTGGCCGCCTTCGGGGCTGGCCGCGCCTTTGCCGCGCCGATTCTGTCGGCCGGCAATTTCGGCCTGACCGCGGCGCGCGCCGCGCGGCGCAATGGCTGGATCGAAGTGGATGCCGGCGCGTTCGAGGCCAATATCGACGCGGTGCGCCAATGGACCGGCGGCACGCGCTTGTGCGCGGTGATGAAGGCCGATGCCTATGGCAACGGCATCGCGCTGCTGATCCCCTCTATCCTGCGCAAGCGCGTGGCCGACGTGGCGATCACCTCGAACGACGAGGCCCGCGTGGCGCGCCAGCTCGGCTTTCGCGGCCGGCTGATCCGCATCCGCACCGCCACGCCCGAGGAGATGGAGGACGGCTTCGCCCATGGCATCACCGAACTGATCGCCAATCCGATCGCGGCCGAGCGGCTGCAAACGCTGTGGCACGCGCGCAAGCCGAAGGGGGCGCTTGCGGTCCACCTCGCGCTCAATGCCGGGGGCATGAGCCGCAACGGCGTGGAGCTTTCAAGCCTCTATGGCCAGGCCGATGCGCGCGCGCTGCTCGCGCTCAAGAGCCTGCGCATTACGGGCGCGATGACGCACTATCCCAGCGAGGAAGCCGCCGACATCCTCGGCCAGTTCGCGCGCTTTCAGGACGACGTCCGCTGGCTGGCCTCGGCGGGCCTCGATACCCGCCCGCTGCTGCGCCACACCGCCAACACCTTCGCCACGCTGGAGCATCCCGAAACCCGGCTCGACATGGTGCGCGTGGGCGGCGCGATCTATGGCGATCCGGGCAGCACAAAGACCGATAAATTCCAGCCGACGATGGCGATCAAGTCGCGCGTGGCGGCGGTGAACCATTATCCCGCCGGGCAGACCGTCAATTACGACCGCACCTATCGGCTCGACCGCGAAAGCTGGCTCGCCAACATTCCGATCGGCTATTCCGATGGCTACCGGCGCGGGTTCAGCCACGCCAACCGGCCGGAGTTCGAGGCGGAAAGCCGCAACCGCACCGAAGTGCTGATCGGCGGCCGGCGCTTCCCCGTGGTCGGCCGGGTGACGATGAACACGATGATGGCGGACGTCACTGGCTGGCAGGACAAGGTCCGGCTCGATGACGAGGTCGTGCTGTTCGGCGCGCAAGGGGCGGAACGGATCACGCAGGCGGAATTCGAACGCAACGGCAGCGTGTATGGACCCGAAGCGCTCACCGTAATGGGCGCGACATTGCCGCGCGTGCTGAAGGCTCGCTGAGCCTATCCCCTCACCGCTTCGCGCACGCGGGCGAGCGCCGCGGCCAGCGGATCGGTTTCGCCCAGAATGCGGAACGTGCCGTTCATGGTGAAGAAGCAGTGCCCGTGGACGGTCGCCAGCAGCGATCGCGCCAGCGCCGGCGCTTCCCCGCCGCGCTCCGGCGGCAGCACCGCGACGAGTTCGGCCACCACGATCTCGAAGATCGCCGTCACCTGCCGGGCATAGCTTTCCGGCGGTTCCATGTCGTCGGGCAGGCGAAAGTCATAGAGCGCCGCCCAGGCATGGCGGTTGACGACGGCGAATTCGAAATAGGCATCGACCGCCCGCTTCAGCCGGTCGCCATGCTCGCCCGCCAGCCGGGTCTCCAGATAGTCGCGCCACAGGTCCAGCGTGCGGCCGTTGATCGCCAGGATCAGCCCTTCATAGGTGCCGAATACGTTGTAGATCGTGCCGATCGAATAGCCGATCCGTTTCGCGACCTCCCGCGCCGAGAAGCGGGCGAAGCCCACTTCCAGCATCTGGCGATGCCCTTCCGCGACGATCATTTCGCGCAGTTCGGGGCGGGAGTGGTCGGATCGGCGGCCCATGTCAGTTTTGCGTGCTCATTTCTGCCTGCTCATCCCCGTTGACGGACGAACGGATACTTCATCTGCGCCAGATAGCCGTTGGGCACGCGCTCGGGAACGCCGTATCCGGTGGGCCACTCGCTGTCGGGGAAATAATGCGTGCCGAACAGCCGGTCGAGGATGGGGAAGTGGATGGCGAAGTTCTTGTCCACGCCTTCCGCCTCGATCGCGTGGTGCCAGTGGTGGAAGCGCGGCACCACCACGAACTTGCCCAGCACGTTGAAATCGCCGCGCAGGTTGGCGTGGACCAGCGAGGCATAGACATAGACCATCCCGACATAGGCCTGCATCACCGACGGCGCGAACCCCAGCGTCAGCAGCGGCAGCGACGTCACCCCGCGCAGCAGCACGATCTCCACGAAATGCATCCGCGCGCCGGCCAGCCATTCCATCGCCTTCGCGCTGTGGTGCACGGCGTGGAAGCCCCACAGGAACGGCACGCGGTGGAACAGGCGATGGAACCAGTACTGCGCCAGATCGGTCAGGATCATGGCTAGCAGGAACTGCACCGGCCATGGCAGGCTGCCCACGGCCGAACGGGTATGGTCGAGCCAGCCGACATGCGTGTTGACATAGCTCGACGGGGCCAGCGCTAGGAAGGTGATGAACTGCACCAGCATCGAGCTGACAAGGTAGTAGAACAGGTCTTCGCGCCATTCCGTGCGGAACAGGCGCTGTTTGGAAAGGTGCGGGAAGATGCGCTCGATCGGCGCGAACATCAGGCCGGTGGCGATCATGTTGACCGCGAAGAAATCGACGCCGAAGAACACGCCCCAGTCATGCGTTTCGCGCGGCTGAACCGCCGCCCCGCCCAGGATCGAGGCGGCCAGCGCCAGCACCAGCGCGGTGCCGCCCAGCGCCTTGCGCGGGCGCAGCAGCAGGCTGAGCAAGGCCAGCGCATAGGCGCTCAGCAGGGTCAGGTGCACGAATGGACGGAAGCCCTCCATGTCGCGCAGCTTCGCCAGCTCGGGCATGGCGAACCATTCGGGCCAGCGCAGCGCCGCCACGAAGCACAGGCCGGCCACCGCCAGCACGATCGCGAAAAACCCCGCGAACCAGCCCGTGCCGAACCGGCGCGCCTCGATCGGCGCTTCCAGATCGCGTTTCAGGCTTTTCCAGTACCCTCTGCTCATCGCAGGCATCCCTCTTGCGGACGCGCCGATTCCATGCGGCGCAGACGATACGATAGCACTGAATTATACACTGTCTATTATTAAATTGAACAATGATAATTTTTAGGGTAGCATCCGGTCCCAAGGAGAACCGGTGATGGGATTGATCCTCGCGCTGATCGTGTTCGCGGGCGGGGCGCTGCTGCTGGGCGCCCGGTCGCGGATTACCGAGCTTGAGCGCCGCCTGCGGCTGGTGGAGGACGAACTGCGCCGGCGCATCGCGGCAGGCACGATGCCGCGTATCGAATCGGTCGCGCCGCCCGTGGAAGCGCCCGCGCCGATGGTGGCCGAGGTCCTTGCGCCGCAGCCGGAAGCACCGGCGGAAGCGGCACCCGAACCCGAAATCGAAACGGCCCCTCCCTCTCCCGAACCGGCAGTCGAAACGCTACCGGCGATGGCCTGGGAAATGCCGGCCGAACCCGCGGTGGAATCGCCGGACGAGCCTGAGGCTGCTCCGGAGCCGGAACCCGCCCCGGCCATGCGCCGCGCGGCGATCAACTTCGAGGAACTGTTCGGGCGCAAGCTGCCGATCTGGGCCGGCGGGATCACGCTCGCCATCGCCGGCGTGCTGATCGTCAAATACGCCATCGACCAAGGCTTTTTCGGACGGATATTCACGCCGGGCGTGCAGGCAGTCTGCGGTATGCTGTTCGGCTTCGGCCTGATCGGTGCGGCCGAATGGGCGTGGCGCGCGCGCGAAAGGGTGGCCGATCCGCGCGTCAGCCAGGCGCTGTCGGGCGCCGGGATTTCCACGCTCTATGCGGCGCTGCTGGTGGCCGCCAACCTCTATCACCTGATCCCTCCGCTCGCGGCGTTCGCCGGCCTCGCGCTGGTGACAGGCGGAGCCTTGTGGCTCTCGCTGCGCCACGGGATGCCCAGCGCCGTGCTGGGGCTGGCCGGCGGCCTCGCCGCGCCGGCCCTCACGGTGGGGCTGGACGCCAACGTGCCGATGCTCGCCGTCTATCTCGGCTTCACCATCGCCGGCCTTGCAGGCGTGGCGCGGGCGCAGCGCTGGCCGTGGCTAGCCCTTCTTGCCCTGCTCGGTGGCGCGGGGTGGAGCTTGTGGCTGATCCTGGCCGGCAAGGCGCTGGAAACGGTCGGGGCGCTGTCGATCGGCGGCTTCGTGGTGCTGCTGGCGCTTGTCCTGCCGCTGTTCGCCTTCGCCGGCGCGGCGCAACGCCTGCTGCGGTCCGCCGCCGCCGTAATCGGCGCCGCGCAGCTTGGCCTGCTGGTCGCGCTCGGCGGGTTCATGCCGCTGCACTGGGGCCTGTTCGCGCTGATCGCCGCCGCCGGCCAGTTCCTTGCCTGGCGCGAACGCGAACTGGCGATCGTGCCCACGCTGAGCGCGGCGCTGTCGTTCCTCCTGCTGATGCTCTGGCCGCATCCGGCAACCGGCTGGCTGCTGACCATGGGGCTGGCGCTCGCCGCGATTCACGCGGGGCCGCTGCTGGCAAGGCTGTGGCAAGCGCCGGCACGCCTGCAACGCGCGGTCGAGCTGGCGGGTATCGCCGTGGCCGCGCCGCTGCTCGGGCTGCGCCATGCGGAGCATGTGTGGACGGGCTACAGCCTTCCCGTAGCCTTGTGCGCGCTCGGCGGAGCGCTGCTGACGCTGGGCGCGGACGCGTTCGGTTGGCGTGCGCCCGACCGGCGCGGAGACCGGCGCTTCGCCCTGTTGCTGGCAACCGGTGGCGGCCTGCTCATCATCGCCGCGTGGTTCGCATTCGCCCATTGGCAGGCTCCGTTGTGGACGATGCTGGTGGCGCTGGCCGTGCTGGGCCTTTCCGCGAGAGCCGACGACCGCCGGCTAGAGCCGATCGCCGCCACGTTGGGGGGGCTGGCGCTGGTGCAGCTTGCAGCCACTTTCGTCCCCGCCCCACTGGCCGAACCGAACGCGCTGGTCGAAGGCCTCGGCGCGGGAGCGGGCCTGACCTCGCTGCTGCGCTGGGCCGGGCTGGCGCTGGGTTTCGCCCTGTTCGCGTGGAAGGCGGGGAGCGGCAACCTGCGGCGGTGCGCCTGGTTGCTCACGGGCCTGTTCGCCTATGGTGCGCTGGCGCAGCGCGTGCCGGGCTGGACCCTGCCGATCATCGCCTCGGCCGTCGCTGTTGCCCTGTTCGCGGCGCTCAGCCGGCGGGAACAGGCGCGTGACGAGGCGCTGATGCTGCCGTTCGCGGCAGCGGCGGTGCTGCTGCTGGGGATGACCGGAACGCGCCCGCTCGACGAATGGGGGCGGCTGACCGGAGGTAGCGAGGCCGCCGCCAGCGTGCTTGCCCTGATGCGCTGGGGCGCGCTGCTGGCGCCCGGGCTCCTGCTCGCGCTGCGCGCACGGATCGGGGCCTTGCGCTGGACCGGAGAGGTCGCGGCGGTGCTAGCCGGATATGGCGCGCTGGCGCAGGTCGTGCCGTCGATTGCTCTGCCTCTGGTGCCATCGCTGGGCCTGATCGCCCTTGCCGGATCGAGCCGTGCGCTCCCTTGGCCGGCCTTGCGCGCGGCAGGCGTTACGCTGGTCGGCCTTGTTCTCGGCTGGGCTTTCCTGCCGCTGGTGCAGTGGTCGGACCACGCGCTCCGTTCGCTGGCCGGCTTTCCGATGCGGCTCGATCACCCCGATCTTGCAACGCTGGCGCTCGTCCGGCGGCTCGCCATCCCCGCGCTGCTGTTGGGTGGCGCGGCCTGGCTGCAGCGCACGCGCCTGCCCCGCATCCCGCTGGTCAATCTGACTGTGATCGGCGGCGTCATCGGAGGCGTGGCGTTGCACGGGCTCTATCGCCACCTGTTTGCGGCGCTGTTTGGGTCGGACTTCATTGCAACCGGCCTCCTCGAACGGCTGGTCTGGTCTGGCATGCTGCTCGGCGCTGGCGGGCTCCTGCTACGCGGCCGGCGCGATCCGGCCGAGCAGGCCGTGCCGGCCGCCGTGTTGACGGTCGCCGCCGGCCTGCATGGCCTGTGGTACAGCCTGCTGCTCCACAACCCGCTGTGGAGCGCGCAGCACGTTGGCGCGCTTCCCGCGCTCAACCTGCTGATCCCGCTGTTCGTCCTTCTGCCGCTGGCGCTCTACCAGCTCGCGCAGGCCCTGCCCGCCGCCGTCAGGATCATCGACCGCGCGATGCAGCCCGTGCTGATGCTGACAGTGGCCGGCTTCGCCTGGGCGAGCCTGCGGCAGGCGTTCCACGGCACTTCGCTGGTCGAACCCGGAGTCAGCCCGGCGGAGGACATCCTCCGCTCGATCCTCGGCATCGCGCTCGCCATCGGCTTCCTGCTGTGGGGCATCCGCCGCAAGCGGCACGACTGGCGGATCGCCTCCCTGGTGCTGATGCTGGCCGCCGTGGTGAAGGTCTTCCTGTTCGATGCCTCGGGCCTCGAAGGGCTGCTCCGCATTGCCAGCTTCGTCGCGCTCGGCTTCAGCCTGATCGGGATTGGTTGGCTCTACAGCCGCCAGCTGCGCCGGGGGGATGGCTGAACTCAAATCCCCAGGCAGGTCAGCTTGATGTCGAGATAGTCGTCCATCCCGAACGACGATCCTTCGCGCCCGATGCCGGATTCCTTGACCCCGCCGAACGGGGCGGCCTCGGTGGAGATGAGGCCCGTGTTCAGCCCCACCATGCCATAGGCCAGCGCCTCGGGAACGCGCCAGCTCCGGCCAAGATCGCGCGTGAACACGTAGGCCGCCAGCCCCGCGTCGGTGTCGTTGGCGAGCGCGATGGCCTCTTCCTCGGTTTCGAACCGCACCAGCCCGGCCACCGGGCCGAACGTTTCCTCGCGGCACAGCAGCGCCCCGGCGGGAACGTCCGCAATCACCGTCGGCGCGAAGAACGTGCCGCCCGCGTGGGCGTCGTCGGTCAGCGGAGCGCCCCCCGTCAGAATCCGGCCGCCGCGCGATACCGCGTCCTCGACATGCGCCTGCGCCTTGGCAACGGCGCGTGCATCGATCAGCGGCCCCTGATCGGTGCGCCCGGCCAGACCGGGGCCGACCACGAACGTCGCCACCCGCTCCGCCAGCCGCGCGGCAAAGGCATCGTAGATGCCGGACTGGACCAGCAGCCGGTTGGCGCAAACGCAGGTCTGCCCGGCGTTGCGGAACTTCGACGCCAGCGCGCCTTCTACTGCTGCCTCAAGATCGGCATCGTCGAACACGATGAACGGCGCGTTGCCGCCCAGTTCCAGCGAAACGCGCTTCACCGTGTTCATGCAGCGCGCGGCCAGCATCTTGCCCACTGCCGTGCTGCCCGTGAAGGTGAACTTGCGCACCCGCTTGTCGCCGGTCAGCACTTCGCCGATGGCGACGGCATCGCCCATCACCACGTTGAACACGCCTGCGGGAACGCCGGCCAGCTCCGCCAGCCGTGCCAGCGCGAGCGCCGACAGCGGCGTGAGCTCCGATGGCTTGAGCACGAACGTGCAGCCGGCGGCGAGCGCCGGCCCGGCCTTGCGCGTGATCATCGCCAGCGGGAAGTTCCAGGGCGTCACCGCGGCGACCACGCCGACCGGTTCCTTGCGGACGATCAGGCGCCGGTCCGTGGCGTGGGGCGTCAGGAGCGCGCCGTTGACGCGCCGCGCTTCCTCCGCGAACCATTCGAGAAAGCTGGCCGCATAGGCCACCTCGCCCGCCGCTTCCGCCAGCGGCTTGCCCTGCTCGGCCGTCATCAGGCGCGCCAGCGCGTCCCTGTTCTCCAGCATCAGGCCGGCCCAGCGCCGCAGGATTGCGCCCCGCGCCTGTCCGGTCAGCCGCGCCCACGCCGGGTGCGCGCGCGCGGCCGCGTCGACCGCCAGCGTCGCTTCAGCCGCGCCCAGCGACGGCACCGTACCGACGAGCGAGCCATCGGCGGGGTTCGTCACGTCGAACGTGCGTTCGCCCGTCACCCAGGCGCCATCGATGAACGCCGCATCGCGCAGCAGTCCACGTTCGTCGCTTGCGAGCACCGGCGCGACCTTGTCGGCGAGCATCACGCGGCTTCCTTCGCGGCGACGAGCGCGTCGGTCAGCACGGCCAGCCCTTCGTCGAGCACGGCATCGCTGGCGGTCAGCGGCACCAGGATGCGGATGGTCTGGCCCAGCGTGCCGCAGGTCAGCACCACCAGCCCGCGTTCGAGTGCGGCGCCGGTCACCCGCTTGGCGGCCGCGCCGTCCGGGTTGCCGTCCTGGTCCATCACATCGAAGGCGATCATCGCGCCGGGGCCGCGCAAATTGGCGATCCGGACGGTATCGTTGCGCGTTGCCGCCACGGTGATCGCCGCGCGGATGCGTTCGCCGATGGCGTTGGCGCGGTCGTTGAGCTTTTCCTCCTCGATCACGTCAAGCACGGCGAGCGCGGCCGCCACCGCCACCGGTGAGCCGGCATAGGTGCCGCCCAGCCCGCCGGGGCCGATTGCGTCCATCACCTCGGCACGGCCGATCACGCCGGAAAGCGGGAAACCGCCGGCAAGCGACTTGGCCACGGTCAGCAGATCGGGTTTTACAGGCTGGTGTTCGATGCCGAACATCTTGCCCGTGCGCGCGAAACCGGTCTGCACCTCGTCCGCGATGATGAGAATGCCGTAGGTCTGGCGCAGCTTGTCCAGCGCCTCGAACAGGCCGGGATCGGCCATGTGGAACCCGCCCTCGCCCTGCACCGGCTCGATGATGAAGGCCGCGATGCGTTCCGGCTCGATGTCCGCCGCGAACAGGAAGTCCAGCGCCTTGAGCGTCTGGTCCAGCGTGACGCCGCTCGATTCCGAGGGCAGCGGGATATGGTAGATTTCGGCGGGGAAAGGACCGAGACCCTTCTTGTAGGGATTGACCTTGCCCGTCATCGCCGAAGACAGCAGGGTGCGGCCATGGAAGCCGCCGGCAAAGGCGATGATGCCGGGCCGCCCCGTCGCAGCGCGCGCGATCTTCACCGCGTTCTCGGTCGCTTCCGCGCCGGTGGTGAAGAAGATGGTCTTGGCTTCGCCTTCCACCGGGGCGATCGCGTTCAGCTTCTCGGCCAGCTCGACGTAAGGTTCATAGGCCATGACCTGAAACGCCGTGTGCGTATAGGCATCAAGCTGTTCGGCAACGGCCGCCATCACGCGGGGATGGCGGTGCCCCACGTTGAGCACCGCTATGCCGCCCGCGAAATCGACGTAGCGCTTGCCCTCGACGTCCCAGATCTCGGCATTCTCGGCACGGGCCGCGAAGACCGGCGTGGCCGTGGCAACGCCACGCGGCACAGCGCGTTCGCGGCGTTCGAGAATGGACTGGTTCGTCATGAGGCAACTCCTGCTGCGCGGGTGGGATACGCGCGCGGGAAAGCCGGCGCGGATCACGATAGCGACCGGCCTAAGGCCCTCCACCAACGCGCGGAAGGCGCCTTGTGTGGTTGCAGTGGTAACGCTAGGTTACCACCATGAGCACCGGAACCCTTCCGCCGTTTGCCGTGCTGCGCGCGTTCGACAGGGTCGGTCGCCTGGGTGGCATCCGCAAGGCGGCCCTTTCGTTGCAGATCAGCCACGCCATCGTCAGCCGCCACATGGCCGCGCTGGAAACCTTCCTGGGCGTCACGCTCTACAATCGCCGGACGGGCGAACTGACCGAAGCCGGGCGCCGGTATCACGCGCGAATCTCTGCCGCTATTTCCGACATGGAAGCGGCGACGAGCGCGGTGAAGGGAGCGCACGCGCGTCCGCTTACCATCTGGTGTTCCGCAGGCTTTTCGCTGCACTGGCTGGCGCAACGCCTCCCGGACTTTCGCACCGGCGCGCGCGACCGCAGCGGACCGCTGGTCGATCTTCACTCCACCGACACGGAACCATCGTTCCGGCACGATGAAGCGGACGGCGATATCCGCTATCTGTTCGACGAAGATGCCAAGACCTTGCCCGATGACATGCGCGCGGAGGAAATTGCCCGGCCTGTGGTGTTTCCTGTCGCCGCGCCGTCTTTCAGGATCGGCCGGCACGGCGCCTTGCGAAAACGCGAGGACATTCTGGACCTGCCGATGATTCAGGAACGGTCCGATGCGGAATGGGCCAGCTGGCTTTCGCTACAAGGCCTTAGCCCCAAAGTAAGCCAGCCCGTCGCGCGGTACGGGCAGGCGCACCTGGCGCTCGTCGCGGCGCGATCGGGGCAAGGCGTGGCGCTGGCCAACCATTACCTGGTTGCCGACGATCTGGCCAGCGGCAGACTGGTCAAGCTGACGCCCGATGACGGCCCGTGGGAACCTGTTCGGCTGGGAGCCTACTATTTCCGGTGTAGCCGGCCACGCTGGAACGAGCCGCTTGTCGCCCGCTTCCGGCGCTGGCTGCACAAGGCCGTGGCGCAAGACGAACAGGCGCGGTCCGTGCCGGACGGCAGCGCAACCTGAAGTGGACGCCGTCGCAAAGACGCCCTTGCCATAGCCACTGTTCGCGCTCTCGATCATGCTCGATACCCATAATTCATGCATGTTGACTAGGAAACATTTTCGCATAGTTTCCTAGTCAACAAACTGGATTGACATGGCTGCTGTTTCCGACCTTACCGCCCATACCGGCTATCTTTTACGCATGGTGTCGAACGCGGTCTCGCAGGAGTTCGCGCGCAAGATGGCGGGCGAAGGTGTGACGGTGGCTGAATGGGTGATGCTCCGCTCACTCTATGGTGGCGAAGCTGTCGCACCGTCGGCTCTGGCCGGCAGGATGGGTATGACCAGGGGGGCCATAAGCAAGCTCGCCGACCGGTTAGAGGCGAAAGGACTGATCGAGCGTGCCGGCAACCCGGATGACAAGCGCGCGCAACGCCTTTCACTGTCTACCGTCGGGGCGGAGAAGGTGCCGGCGCTTGCTCACCTTGCCGATGAGAACGACGCCGTCTTTCTCGCTGCCCTGACCGGTAAGGAGCAGGAAAGCCTGCGCGCACTGCTGCACACCCTGATCGACAAGCACAAGCTGTCGGCCATGCCCGTCGATTGACCGACTTCCATATCATCGAAGAAAGGAACTGCGCATGGACGCGGAACGGATTGCTGTGGCCAAAGCCTGCCTCGATGCGGCCTGTGATGGCAGCCTGAGCTTCCCGGAAATCATCCACAGGCTGATCGATGCCGGGTTCGAAGGCTATGCGGTCGACTATCGTCGCAACAGCCAGACCTGCTATCTGCCCGATGGCGATTGCATAGCACTCGATCTGCCGCATTCGGCGGGCGCCGTCGCTGCCACGTTCGACAACGCGGGCGTGGAAGCGCTGGTGCGCTGGGCTCAGGCCGCCGGTCCCGATTATAGCTATGCCGCCTTCAGCGAAAAGGTGAAAGACAAGGGCTGCGCCGGCTATATCGTTTCGTTCCTGGGGCGCCGCGTCGTTTACTACGGCCGAACCGCTGAAACCCATGTCGAGTTATTCCCGCAATGATCCCTGCGGCATCGTAAGCAGCGAGGGCGAGGACAGGAGGCGACGTCGGGGAAGGCCAACTTCCGCAGCAGGCCGGCAATCGGGCGCGGTTCAGATCCTGACGTCGCCCGTTCTCAGCACGGACGCGATGATCCACCCGGCGATGATCGGGGAAACCAGCATTGCCGCCAGCCCGTAGCGGAGCGCCTGCGCGCCGTGTTCGGCCTGCCACCCGTCGCTGATCGCGCCGACGACAGCGGGGCCGAGCGCGCCCCCGACGAGGCCCATCAGGATGATCACGACGGTCGCGGTGATCCCGCGCTCGCGCGGTCCGACCAGCCCGATCGCGTAGTTCATGATCGGGGGGATGGCCGCGCTGAGCAGAAGGTTCATGACGCCGGCGCACACCAGGGCAAGCTGGATTTCCCGCACGAAGACGAAGCCGGCCATGAACGGCAGCGAGAGCAGGACCGCCACCAGCGAAACCCGCAGCATGGCATCGCGCCGCCCGGTGCGGCGCACCACGCCGTCGGCGAGAAAACCCGACGCGACGGTCCCGACGATGCCGCCAAGTCCTACCGGCGGACCGATCAAAATCCCCACCTGCCCCAGTTCGATCCCGTGCAGCCGGATCAGGAAAGCCGGCCCCCATGCTCCCAGCACGGAACCCATCATGGCGGTGAAGCCAAGGCCCACCGAAAGGTACAATACCTCCCTTATGCGCAGCACCGCGCGAAAGCCGGTCACGAGATCGGTCCAGTAGGCCACGGGGGACTCGTCGTCGGCGCGAGCGCGGGCGGGTTCCCGCACGGTGAGGGCCAGAAGCGCGGCCACCGCCAGGCCCGCTGCGCCGCACACGATGAACATGCTGCGCCACCCCATCAGGGCGGCAAGAACCCCGGCCAGTATCGTGCCGCCGACGATTCCGGCGAAATTGCTCGACTGATAGATCGATACGGCCCGGCCGCGCGCTTCGGTCCGGAAAAGATCGGGGATCATCGACATGGCCACCGGAAAAGCCGTCGCCTCGCCAATGCCGACGAGAATCCGGGCCAGAGACAGGGTGAGGTAGCCGTGGGCAAGCCCGGTCCAGGCTGTCGCCAACGACCACAGCACGATGCCCGCCGCCAGTATCCTGACGCGGTTGCCCCGGTCCACGTGCCGGGCGATGAACACGCCCCCGAGCAGGCTGAAAAGCACGAAGAACAGACCGCTGACCAGAGCAAGCTGCGTATCGCTCAATCCAAGGTCGTTGCGTAGCGGTTCGGCCACCACACCGAACAGCATCCTGTCGCCCTGGTTGAGAACGTTGGTCAGGAAAAGGACGGCGAGCGCCCAGTACGACGACAGGCCCTGCCGCGGCGCCGGCTCGACCGGCGTCATGCGCGTTTCAGGCCCAGCAGATCGGCGGCATTGAGGCCAAGGATGCGCGCCTTGTCCTCCTCCGCCAACCGCGCGTGGAAACCGACGGGATCGGGCTCCGCCATGTCGAAGGGGTAATCGGTGCCCAGGCACAGCCGATCCGCGCCATGCGTGCGGACCAAGCTTTCGAGCTGATCCTGATCGAACACAAGCGTATCGAGCCAGAGCTTGCGCAGATAGCTTGAGGGCGCGTGCTGGCAATGCTCGCTGCAATCCCCCCTTGCCCGCCAGCCATGGTCCATGCGGCCCCAATAGCCAGGCAGATAGCCGCCGCCGTGCGCCACGCAGATTTTCAGTCCCGGGTGCCGGTCCAGCGTGCCGCTGAAAATCAGGTGTCCGATCGCAAGGGTGGACTCCAGTGGATTGCCGATCAGGTTGTTGAAGTAATACTCGCTCATCCGCTGTCCCTGCGTGAAACCCAGGGGGTGCAGGAAGATCAGCACGCCCAGCTCCTCGGCCGCCGCCCAGAACGGGCGCAGCCGTTCGGCGTGAAGGTCTTCGCCGTTGACATTCGAACTGATCTCGATGCCGCGCAGATCAAGCTCGGCCACGCAGCGGCGCATCTCGGCAATCGCCATTTCCGCGTTCTGCAGCGGAACCGTGCCCATGCCCACGAACCGGTCGGGCTGGCTGGCGAC
Source organism: Novosphingobium sp. LASN5T (assembly GCF_003856955.1). Taxonomy (NCBI): domain Bacteria; kingdom Pseudomonadati; phylum Pseudomonadota; class Alphaproteobacteria; order Sphingomonadales; family Sphingomonadaceae; genus Novosphingobium; species Novosphingobium sp. LASN5T. The sequence goes on along the minus strand of NZ_RQSI01000015.1, from coordinate 43,252 downwards.
CGCCGCCGCCATCCCGTCGTTCACCGCCCGCGCGGCATCCCGGCCGGTCTCCGCATCGGCATAGTAGAAGTATTGTCCGGGGCTGGGCGACAGCGCCTGCACATCGATGCCCAGCCGGTCCATGTCGGCAAGGCGCGTATCGAGCGTGTTGAGCGTGCGGCCCATCGCCGCGAACATCGCGCGGTTGACCTCGCCGGTCTTGGCGCTGGTGAAATCGTTGATGCCCGGCGGCGGCCCGGGATAGCGCGCCTGTACGATGGCATCGGCAGCCGGAATGCCGAGATGGCAGTGGATGTCGACAACCAGATGCTGGCCGCGTGCGCGAACCGGGATCGGCGCACGATCGCCGCAGGTAAACAGGCTCATGCAAGGCTCCGCGCAGGTTGGATGGCCCCGGCGCATTCGCCGAAGCCGATCGGGACGAAGCCATCGCGCGTGGCGCGGCCGCGTATGGTCAGAATGTCGCCGTCCTCCAGCATCGTGCGCGTGCTGCCATCGGGCAGCGTGATCGGCACGCCGCTGCCCAGCGTGATTTCGGCAAGGCAGGCCCGGCTTTCGTCTTCTGGACCGGAAACGGTCCCGGTGGCGATAAGATCGCCGGTATCGATCGGCGTGCCGTTGGAGGTCTGGTGGGCAACCATCTGCGCCAGCGTCCAGTACAGGTCGCGCGTGTTGGTGCGTACGATCCGCTGGGGGGAAAGGCCGGGCGCGGCGAGCTCTGCGGTCAGCTCGATGGCAAGCCCTCCCCCGGCGATGTCGGCGGGATCGCTAAGATGTGCGGCAAGCGCGGGCTCGCCTTCGTCGCGGCCCCGCGCCGCGACGCGGAACGGCGCCAGCGCTTCCATCGTGACGATCCATGGGCTGACCGTCGTCAGGAACGATTTGCCCAGATACGGCCCGAGCACGGATTCGAAGAACTGGATGGCCCGCGCCGACCAGTCGTTGACAAGGCAGCATCCGAACAGGGCCTGCTCTGCTTCCGCCATGGTCAGCGGCTCGCCCGGAGGGTTTCCGCCGCGCAGCCAGGCGCCGAACTCCAGTTCGAAATCGAGCATCGGTTCCGCGCCGAAGCGCACTTCGCCGCTGCCGGGCGCGGTTTCGAACTGCCCTAGCGGCCGCTGCACCGGCGTTCCGCTCACCGCCACCGAGCTCGCCCGGCCATTGTAGGCGACGGGCAGCGACAGGGCCGCAAGGCCGGGCGTCTTCCGGCCCATCCGCGCGATGTGATCGTAAGACGTGCAGAAATCGGTGAACGCCGGCGGACGGACCGGCAGGCGCATCGTCACGTCCGACAGCGGCACGAGCATCGGCTCCAGCACCGATCGGTCGGCTCCGCCACCCTCGCGGAACAGCTGCGAAAGCTCCGCGCGCAAGGCGCTTACGTCGGCCGGCGCGCAGGCCAGCAGCGGCGCCAGCGTTTCCCCGCTGGCCGCCTTTGCGGCCGCAAGCGCCCCGTCGCCACAGAGCAATCCGCTGGCGCCGAGCGCTGCCAGATCGATCACGCAATCGCCAAGCGCCACCCCGCCCCGCACCCGGCCGCCGTGTTCGAACAGCCCGAACGGCAGGTTCTGGATGGGGAAGTCCGTCTCGGGCAGGTTGGCCGAAGCGAGCCACGACCGCGCGACGGGATCGTGCGTGGCGTTGAGCGGCGCATCAATGGTCATGGCCACACCCTTCGTGCGCTGCCAGTTCGCTGGCATAGCGGCCCATTTCGCCGAACAGGTCGGCCCCGTCCTCCGGCGCGAGCGGCGCGCCCCACTGCCGGTACAGCGCGAAGACGTTGGCCACGATGCGCTCCGGGTCGGTCCAGCCGCGATACTCGGCCATGTTGATGTCGCGCCCAGCCTCCTTCCAGCCCATCCCGGCTTCGAACCGCCGGCGCGCTTCGTCCCGGACATAGCCGAAGTAGTCGCGCAGGTTGGCGACTGCCACGGTATCCGTGATCGGGCCGTGGCCGGGCACGACCACTTCGGGATCGAGCGCGATGATGTGTTCGCAGGCGGCGATCCAGTTTTCGATCGGGCCATCCCACATGATCGGATGCCCTTCGTTGAACAGCAGATCCCCGGTGAAAACCACGCGCTGCTGCGGCAGCCAGGCAATCGTGTCGGAGGCGGTGTGCGCGGGGCCAAGGTCGATCAGCTCGACCGCGGTATCGCCGACGCTCAGCTGCAACGACTGTTCGAAGGTACGGTTGGGCATGGCGACGGAATCGAGGTCGCTCCAGTCGAACTTGCGGCCCATGGTTTCGTAGAGAAAGGCGCCGGCATCGCCCATCGCCTGCCAGTTATCGGCCAGGCTGGCGAAGCGCACCGGATCGAACCCGCCCATCTCTCGCGCGGTTTCGACCGTGGCGATGATCTCGGCCCCTTCGACCAGCCCGTTGCCCACGAAATGATCGGGGTTCGCGTGCGTGTTCACGAGACGATCGATATGATCGCCGCCATCGACGCGCGCAAAGTCCGCCAGCATCGTTCTGGTCAGGCTCCGGCTCATCAGCGTATCGACCAGCAGGGTTTCTCCCCGCGATACGATCAGCCCGGCGTTCGACCATCCCCATGTGCCATCAGGCTGAACGTAACCGTAAACGCCATTGCCGATATCGTGGACGCCCTGCGTGAAGGCCCAATTCGCCATTCCCGTCTCCTTCTCCCGCCACAACCCTAACGCTTTTATTCCTGTTCTCAAGAATTAAGTCGCGCGCTAAGGGTGAAAAATGAGCAGCAGCAAACAGCCGCGCAGGGGCAAGGGACGACCGGTCGGTTCGGGGGATGGCGTCGGCAAGGAAACGCTGATTGCCGCGGCCAAGAAGCTGCTGCAGGAATTGACTCCGGCGCAAGTGACGATCGCCGCCATCGCGCGCGAGGCCGGGGCCGACCCTGCCCTTGTTCGGTACTATTTTGGTTCGCGCGAGGCCCTGCTGCTGGAAGTCACGCAACAGATCGCGCTTCAGGCCGAGGTCGAAAGCCGTTCGGAAGACCTTACGCCCGAGGCGGGGCTGGAAGACCTGATCCACCGCACGTTCCGCTTCACCCGCTCGGCCCGATACATGCAACGGCTGATGGCGGAGGAATTGAGCAGCGTCCGCTCGCCCGAAGTGCGCGAGAAGCTGCGCAAGTGGCAGAGCATGCCGGTCGAGGCCTACCAGGCCTTGCTCGATGCCGATCACGACAAGCAACTGACCGATTTCTCTCCTCTGTTCGTTCATCTGGCCGTGATCGGGATCAGCGATTTCTTCCACTCCGGCGAGGAAGTGGTGAAGATGCTCGTGCCCGAAGGAACCGATCTTGCCGCGCTGGAGCAGGAATACGAGGCGTTCGTCCCGAAACTCCTGCTGGACGGGCTTCGCCGGCGTTAACCGGCGACGCTTTCCTTCACGCAAGGATTGCGCTGCTGCCCCAGGCCGGTGATTTCTCCTTCCATCACATCGCCATCCTGCAGGTAAACCCCGAAGGCCGATCCGTTGCCGTAGGGCGAACCGGTGCAGATCAAGTCGCCGGGCTGCAGCTCCACGATGCTCGACAGGAACGCGATCTGCCGTTCGATGCCGATCATCATGTCGGACGTGGATTCGTCCTGATAAACCTTGCCGTTCACCGAAAGCCGGATATTCAGCGCATAGGGATCGGCCACGTTCTGGCGCGGCACCAGCAAGGGGCCGAACGGCAGGAACGTGGGAAAACTCTTGCCCGCCAGCCAGTCCGGCCCCACAGCCGAGCCGTCCTTGCGAAATATCAGTTCGCGCGCGGTCACGTCGTTCACCACGGCGTAGGCGGCGACGTGATCCATGGCCTGTTCGGGCGACACATGGCGGCAGCGCTTGCCGATGACGACGCCCAGTTCCAGTTCCCAATCGGGCTTTTCGACCTGCCGCGGCAGGACAACCGTGTCGTTCGGCCCGATCACGGCGGACGGCAGCTTGATGAAGCAGAAGGGGGGCGATGTCTTCGCCTTCTCGTCCATCACGCGTTCGGCATGGGCGCGCAGTTCCTCGGGCGACTTGCCTTCCATGTCGGCGGTGCGCATCGACGGATCGCCCATCATCAGGCCGATCACGTGCTTGCGATAGTTCGCCCCCGTGCAGAACACCTGCCGGGGCACGTAAGGAATCAGCGCGGCCGCCATGTCGAACGGCACGGCCTGCGCCCAGGCATCCTCGCCGAGCCCGGCGATGGCCGTGCACGTTTCTTCCCACGCCTCAACAAGCCGCAAGGCATCGTTCGCCAGGCCAACCCGCGCGAGTGGCAAGGCCTTGCCCGCGCGCACGGCCACCGCCGCAGGCGCGCCATCGACCTTGATCGTTGCGATACCGGTAAAGTCCACGTTCGGTTGCCCCTTCTTCAACAGGCTTCTGGCTTCAATAGGGCTTCTGGAGGGCCGCCAGCGTGCCGCCCAGCATACGATTGGCTTCCACCTGGTCCCCCCCGGTCATCTCGATCGTGCCGATCCGCACCGAGTTCTCCACCACGATCCGCGCGCGTTCGAAGCGGTGCGCCATGAACGAGGCCAGCGCGGCATCGACGCTGTCATGCGCGGCAAGCTCGCGCCCCAGCACGAGCGCGTCCTCGATCGCCATGCCCGCGCCCGACGCCATGTGGGGTGTGGTGGCGTGGGCGGCATCGCCGACCAGCACGACGCGCCCCTTGTACCAGGGATCGGCCAGCAGTTGCCATTCCAGCGGCCGGTAGTTCACCAGCGAATGATCGCCCAGGCCATCGCGCACATCGGCGACATAACTTCCGAAGCCCGCCAGCAGGTCCTTGAGGCGGCCGACCATGTCCTCCGACGCATAGCGTGGATTGTCGGGCACGTGCTCCAGCGCGAACAGGTACATGTGCGTGGGCGAAACGGGATTGAAGCCCAGCTTCACCGGCCCGCCGAAGAACATCTCCGTCCCGGTCATGCCCTCTGGCCGCGGTGCTATCGCTCTCCAGCAGCCCTGCCCGGTGAAAACCGGGGCGGGGGCATCGGGGAATAGAGCGCCGCGGGTCTGCGAATAGATGCCGTCCGCTCCGATCACCAGATCGAAGCGCCCCCGTGATCCATCCGAGAATGCGACGTCGACGCCATCGCCCGTATCATCGAGCGCGGCGACCGTCGTGCCGAGCCGCACGGTCGCCGGCGAGGCCTTGACCCGCGCGGAAAGGATCTCGTGCAGTTCGGGCCGCATGATGCCGCCGCTGCAGTTGATCGGGGCGGCATCCGGCACCGGCGGCGCTTCGAACAGGATGCCGCCATCGGGCGAGCGCCCCTTGAAGCCCGAGCCGACGTGCCCGCGCCGGCGCACTTCATCGAGCAAGCCGAGATCGTCGAGCGCGCGCAGCGAGGTGCCGGTCACGCTGATGCCCGCGCCATAGGTGCGCCATTCGGGATCGGCATCGATCAGATCGACCGTCACGCCCTGCCCGCTTAGCACGAGCGCGGCGCTCATCCCCGCGATGCCGCCACCGATCACCAGTGCCGAGGCGATCATGCCGGCACCTGCCACAGCGCCGGATCGGGCGCCATTTCGGCATGAGGCTTGTTTCCGGGAATGATCCGCCCGGTGCCCCACTGGTCCATCGTCTCGAGCCCCGGCGTGTGGACCTTCGGCTGCCATGTCGCCTCGTCAACTTCCTCGAGGTCCGACGTGTATTCCACCGTGTTGCCGTTGGGCGTGGTGTAATAGGTGAACGTGTTGTTGCCCGCCGTATGGCGCCCTGGCCCCCATTGCAGTTCGATCCCCGCGCCGTTCATCCGGGCCAGGCCGCGCATCAGGGCATCGATCGAGGCGACGTCGAACGCGATGTGGTTGAGCGCGGGCGGTCCCGGCAGGATCGCCAGGCGGTGGTGGGCCGGATTGCAGCGCAGGAACACCATGAAATCGCCCAGCCAGTCCGAAAGCCGGAAGCCCAGGACGTCGCGATACCATTGCTCCAGCGCCTTGTGCGCCGGCGAATGGAGCACGACGTGGCTGATGCGCAAGGGAGCCGCCAGCGCGGGCGGCAGGTCGCCCACCGTGCGCTGTGCGCTGCCGGTGACCACTTCGAAGGCGTGACCGTCCGGATCGAAGGCCCGGAAGCCGTAGCCCCCCGCTGGGCCGTCCAGTTCGACGGGCTCGCTGATGATCTTCGCGCCCGAACCCCGCACTTGCGCGAACAGGGCATCGACATCGGACCGGCTCGCCGCCGAATAGCCGATCAGATCGGTCTTGCGGACCTCGTCCTGGCGCAGGCGGATCACGTAAGGGTGCGAAGACCCTACCGCAGCGAGGTACACCATCCCGTTCTGCTCGAACCCGGGTTCGAGCTTCCAGACATCGCGGAAGAAATCGCTTTCCGCCGCAATGTCGGGAACCGCGAGGGCGACGTACTGAAGGTCGGTAACCGAAACTGTCATGTTGATATGGCTCCAGTTCGCTGGTGCTGGCTCGTGCTAGAACTTGAATGCCGCCCGGACGCCATAGGTGCGGGGCTGCTCCGCGTTGGCGACGATCAGGTTGGCGCTGTTGGTAAAGGGGTTCACGATGCGCTGGTTGTTTTCCACGTTGAAGACATAGCCCGTGATCGACCAGCGATCGCTTTCCTCCGCCAGTGTCACCGAAAGCGTGGTGACGAAATTGGCCGGAGCCTTCAGGTACGAAAGGTAATCGGCGCTGACGAAGCTGGAACTGCGGAACCGGGTATTGGCCTGGAGCACCAGCTTGAGCGTATCGACGTGGAACGTTTGCTGCCCGTTGAGCGTGACGGACCACTTCGGGGCGTTGAATGCGGGCCGGCCCGAACAGTCGATCGCGAAGACGTTGATCGTGCCGCCCGGCGTCGTCTGCGTGGTCGGCGCGAAGGGGCAGGCCGTGTTGGGCGGCAGTCCCTGGTTCGGCACGTAATAGACGAAGCTGTCATAGCTCGTGTCGAGATACTGCACCGAGCCGGACAGCAGGGTATCCGTCGCGGCAAGGAGTTCGACATCGAGATCGAAGCCCTTGATCGTGCTGTTGCCGATGTTGCGCGTCAGGAACACCGTCGATGGCGGATTGCCGAGGTCATAGCCGAACTGGCTGAACTGCTGGTTGCGATACTTCCAGATAAAGCCTTCGAGATTGACCTGCAGCTTGTTGCCGAAGAACCGGTTCTTTGAACCGATAGTGTAGGCATCGAGCGTTTCCGGCGCATAGGATTCCAGTCCGCGGGCAAACGTGAAGCCCCCCGCGTGGTATCCCGTTTCAAAGCTGGCATAGACCATGTTGCGCGGCGAAAAATCGTACTGCGCGGCAAGGCGATAGGTAAACTTGTTGTTCCGCAGGCCGGAATTGACCGGGATCGGCGAGCGCAGCACGAACGGCGCCGTGGTCGAACCGCCAGCAACCGGCGGCAGGGCGAACAGCGGCACGTTGGTGATGGGCACACCGTTGGCGGTGTAGAACGCTTCCACATCGGCGGCGGTCTGCACGCGGGGGATAAGCGGCGTGTTCGGACAGACATTGCCTATTCCGGGCTGGCCGCAGAACAGCAGATAGACCTGCGACGTGCCGTTGAAGGTCTTGCGGTCCGACGTGTAGCGCCCGGCTGCCGTCAGGCTCAGCTTCTCCACCGGCTTGAAGGTAACCTTGCCGAAGCCCGCCCACGATTCCGTGCTGGTCTTGAAGTTCTGGAATGGCGAAAGCGTCCACTGGTTGTACCACGCGCTCGCCGAAATCCGCTCGTCGTAATAGATGCCGCCGATCAGGTAATCCAGCTGCTTGCCCAAGCTGCCTGCCCACCGCGCCTCGACGCTGGCCTGCCGGTCCTTTTCCTTCGACCCGGATTCACGGAAGATGTTGGTGAAGACGTAATCGAGGTTTGCCTCGCGCCAGGCCGGCTGGATCGTCAGCGTCCCGGCATCGGTCTTGTAGTTCAGTTCGGCGGTGACGCCCCAGTAGCTGTTGTCGTTGGAAGGACGGCCGTCCTGCACCGCGCCGGCACGCCCCGCCTGCGTCAGAAAGCGCGAGGCCAGCAAGCCCTGCGACGCGGGATCGCCGGTTCCCTGCTGCGTGGAAAAGCCCGAGGGCACGAAGTTGTATCCGGCGAAACCCGTCGGGCCGAAGGTCGGGTTCACCGCGCCAACGTAATACCCAGAGGCACTGGCGCCGCCCTGGTGGGCGTAGTCGAACGCCAGCCGCAGATCGAGCGCTGCGCTCGGCTCCGCATAGATCTGGACCCTGGCGCCGGCTTCCCGCTGGTTCCCGGTGCCATCGCTGAGAAAGGCATCATGGCGGGAGAGATTGCCCGCCGCGCGGATCGCCACGTTCTCGCCCAGAGGCAGGTTCACCGCCCCCTGCAGCGTCAACCAGTTGTAGTTGCCATAGCCGGCGCTGACCTCGCCCGCGGTGCTGTTCAGTTTCGGACGGTTGGGAATGACGTTGATCGCGCCGCCCGTGGCATTGCGCCCGTAGAGCGTGCCTTGCGGCCCCTTGAGCACTTCCACGCGGGCCAGGTCATAGAACATGCCGGAGGTTGAGGTGGGGCGCCCGATGTAAACCCCATCGAAATTGAAGGCGATGGCGGGGTCGGAATAGGCGTTGACCGTATTGTTGCCCACGCCGCGCAGATAGAACGTGGTCGTGCCACCGGAGCCACCGATGGTCGCTAGCGCGGGGGAGGTGCGGGAAAGGTCTTCCGCGCGCGTGACGCGCTGTATCGCCAGATCATCCGCCGTTACCACGTCGATCGCCAGGGGTGTCTTTTGCTGGCTCTGGCTCACCCTTTCGGCGGTCACAATGATCTCGCCCAACTGCCCTGCCTGCGGGTCGGCATCACCAGCTTCGGCATAGGCCGTGGCCGGCAACGTTCCGAGCGCGATGGCCATCACACACGCATTGCCATGGAATCGCTTCATGGTCCCTCTCCCGTTAAGCGCCCATTATTCTTGGGCGGCTGAATTATTAATTCCGGCTATCATGAAATATAGGGCTCCGCAAGCGGGTGCGTGGGCCTCGCGCCCCTCCCGCATGAATTATTTCTTGCCAACAGGAATTATCGTCCTAGCCTTGGGGGAAATCCGCAAGGCGGCCTTTGCGGCCGACCTTGGCACCGCGATTGGGAGATCGAACATGCTGAACGCCGCCGACAACACCCTGCTTACCCGGATCGGGCCAGGCACGCCGATGGGCACCATGCTTCGGGAATACTGGGTGCCGGCGTGCCGCTCGGCCAAGCTGGAAGCCGATGGCGCGCCGGAGAAGGTCCGCCTTTTCGGCGAGAACTTCGTCGCCTTCCGCGCGACCGACGGACGAGTCGGCTTTCTGCAGGAAGCGTGCCCGCATCGTTGCGCGAGCCTGCGCCTGGCGCGCAACGAAGGGAACGGCCTGCGCTGCATTTTCCATGGCTGGAAGTTCAGCGTCGACGGCGAATGCGTCGATGCCCCCACGGAACCGCGCGGCCAGCGGGAACGGTTTGCGCAAAGCGTGCCCGTCCGCAGCCATCCCACGCGCGAGGCCGGCGGGCTCGTGTGGGTCTACATGGGCGCGCAAGAGACGCCCCCGCCCTTCCCCGACTTCGAGTTCACGCAACTGCCCGATGCGCACGTGTTCCCCTTGCGCGGGATCATCAAGACCAACTGGCTGCAGGGTCTCGAAGCCCTGCTCGACAGCGCGCACGTGACATTCCTGCACGCCACCAATCTCGACAGCGCGGTCGGCCGGTCGCTCTTTCTGGAAGAGAGCGACATGATGCTGGGTGACGGCGCGCCGGTGTTCGAGTTCGACGAAAAGCCCTATGGCTTCACCGAAGGAGCGATCCGCACGGAACTGGGCGATCAGGACTATGCCCGGGTGCGCGAGGTCGCCCTGCCCTTCTTCAGCTTCATCCCCGCCGCCCCCACCGGCGCGCGGATCGTGTGCTGCTCGATTCCGATCGACGACGAAACCACCGCGCAATGGTACATATCCTATGACGCCGACGCGCCCGTCGATGGCAGCAACCTGACGCTGATGGGCAACTGGAGCGGTGATCCCGACCATTTCAATTCGGACATGGGCGATGAATCCAACCTCTGGCATCAGAACCGCGAAGCGATGAAGGCCGGCCACTGGTCCGGCATCGTCAACCGCGGCAACCCCTACGAGGATTTCGCCGTGCAGGAATCGATGGGGACCATCGTGGACCGCAGCCGCGAATACCTCGGCACGTGCGACCGCGTAATCTACCGTGCGCGCCGCATGTTGCTCGATGCGGTCCGGTCTTATGAATCGACGTCGACCGTACCGTTCACCGGTCCCCAGGCGGAACTGCGAACCATCCGCGCGCTAAGCTTCGCCTACCCCAAGACAGAAAACTGGCGCGATGTCCGGCAAGCCCTGCTCGCCGGACACGAAAGCGCTTAGGGCGGAACCCGTCGCTCTGCGCCCCCGATCTGGCGCCCCACAAATTTGCGCGTGGATCGGCGCAAAATGTTCTGACGACAGGCACCGCGCGAAACGGCGAGCGGTGCCTTTTAGCGTGCGGCCCGCGATCTGGTGAGCACGGCATCAAGCGAGAAGCGGCCACCGCCACGCAGCACCAGCGGCAGCAGCAGCGCGGCCCAGGTCAGGTGCGTGGGCCAGGCGTCGGGATAGACGAAGATCTCGATCACCGCCGTCATGCCCAGCAGGCCGAATGCGGCGATGCGCGTGCCGAGGCCAAGGACGAGCATGGTCGAGAACAGGTGTTCGGCGATCGTGGCCATCCACGCCGCCAGCACCGGCGGCAGCAATGGCAGCGCATATTCGCTGCGGAACAGCTCGAACGTGCCGTCGGTGATCGTGAACAGGCCTTCCACTTTCGATCGGCCCGACAGGAAGAAGACCGGCGCGATGGCGATCCGGTCGAGCAGGAGCAGCACGTCGTCGCTGCCGATCCGCGCGACAAGGACGCCTAAACCGGATTTGCGTTCAGGGTTCATGAGCCGTCTCCCAGGCAAAAGGAAGGGCCCGGCCGGTGAGGAACGGGGGCAAGTCAACCGGCCGGGCAGGAGCTTCAGGTACGGGGGGTTAGCGACCCGAAGCCCTTTGGCGTGCGGATGTGCGTGCAGGTGCCGGCCTTCACCAGCTTCCAGGCATCGCCCTGGTAGTCGACGCGCGAGGTTCCGGCGCAGCTGGTGCCGGCGCCGGCCTTGCAGTCGTTCTTGCCGGCCTTGGCCACGCCGTAGCACTTTTCCATTTGCGGCGCGTCCGCCGCGCTGACAGCGGTGCTGGCGCCGATGGCGATGGCGGCAGCCAGCGCCGCGTGCGTGATTTTCATGATCCATTCTCCTTTGCGGGTTTCGTTGATCCACCGGCCGTATCAGGTCCGACCACCGCATTTCGATCAGGGGCGCGGTCCGGTTACGGACATCGACCGGTAAAATTTTTGCCGGATTGCCTGTCCGGCTGTAACCATCGGCCCTTCGGCCCCGAAACGGCTTCGGGAAATGCACATGCAGGCAAGCGAAGATCAACTGAAGGCGTGGATGACACGCGGGCTGGACGGCGATGCGGCCGCGCACCAGTTGCTGTTGCGCGGGCTGCTGCCGGTGCTGCGCCAGTTCTATCGCCGCCGGATGAGCGGGCGCGAGGACGATGTGGAAGACCTTGTCCAGGAAACACTGATCGCGGTTCACCAGCGGCGCATCACATACGATCCCGCGCGGCCGCTGATGGCCTGGGTTTTCGCGATCGCGCGCTACAAGATGATCGACAGCTTCAGGCGTACTGGGCGGACGTGCGCGATCGAGGGATTGGAGGACATTCTCGTCGTCGAAGGCTTCGAGGACGCCAGCAACGCCCGTTCGGACGTCTCCCGCCTGCTCGATACGATCCCGGCCAAACAGGCGGCCGCCATCCGGGCCACGCGGATAGACGGACTCAGCACGGCCGAAGCCGCCGCTCGGCACGCCATGGGCGAATCCGACGTTAAAGTATCCGTGCATCGCGGGCTGAAAGCGCTCGCCGCACGGGTCAGGGACACATTGAAATGAACACCGACGACCTCATCGACAGCCTGACGAAGGACGTCAAACCCATGCCGCGCCATGCCTTGCGCCGGAGGCTGATCGCCGGCTTGATCCTTGGGGGCGGAGGGACTCTGCTTGCCGTCGGCGTATGGCTGGGCTTCCGGCCCGATCTGTGGATCGCCATGCATGGTGGCGCGTTCTGGATGAAGTGGCTCTACACCGCGTCCCTGGCCCTCTGCGCGACACTGGCGACCGCGCGGCTCGGCAGGCCCGATGGCGGCGCGCTCGGCTGGCTGTGGATCATGGCCTTGCCGGTGGCTGGCCTTGCGGCGATCAGCATCGCGGAAATGGCCAAGACGCCCTCGTCCGAATGGATGGCGATGTGGCTGGGCGCGAGCTGGAAGATCTGTTCGCGCAACGTATTCCTGCTGGCGATCCCGATTTTCGGAGGGCTGCTGTGGTCGTTCCGGCGGCTGGCCCCCACGCGGCTGCGCGCCGCGGGCGCCACCGCCGGCCTCACGGCGGGCGCCTGGGCGGCCACGCTCTATTGCCTGCATTGCCCGGAAGTCTCGGCGATTTTCGTGTTGACGTGGTATTCGCTCGGCATCGCGCTGGCAGCGTTGACGGGCGCGATGCTGGGGCCGAAATTACTGCGGTGGTGACTCGCAAAAATCTGTAACCGTCGCAGCCGGTCGCCCGAAGTACCAATGCCACTCAGGCAAGTCTTCAGGAGAATACCATGAAAGCGTCCACCAAGAGCATCAGCTTCGCCGCCACCGCCGCCCTGATCGCCGCCGCTTCGATGGCCGGCAGCACGCCCGCGCTGGCCAAGCATCACGAAGCGCCCAAGGTCGCCTGCTATGGCATCAACGCCTGCAAGGGCCAGTCCGATTGCAAGTCGGGCAACCATGACTGCAAGGGCATGAACGACTGCAAGGGTCAGGGTTTCAAGGACACGACCGCGGCCGAATGCACCAAGGCCGGCGGCAGCCTGACCGCTCCGCGCTGATTTGCGGCCTGTGCCGGTCGCGCGTCCGCGCGCGGCCGGCGGGTCCGCACCAACCCTGCCGGAGCGCCCCTCATGACATCTCCCCTCGCTCCCCGTTTCGGGCTGGGTTTGCGCAAGCCGCACTACCATGACTTTCTGGAAGGCGACGTTCCGGTCGATTTTGTCGAGGTCATCTCCGAAAACTTCATGGTCCCTGGCGGGCGCCCGCGCGACGTGCTGCGCCGGGTGCGCGAAAAGCATCCCGTGGCGCTGCACGGCGTCTCGATGTCGATCGGTTCCGCCGACGGCATCGATCGCGACTATCTGCTGCGGCTCAGGGCGCTGGCGGACGAGGTGGAGCCGATGCTTGTTTCGGATCACCTGTGCTGGACGCGCACCGGCGGGTTCAATTCGCACGACCTGCTGCCCCTGCCCTATACGGAAGAGGCGCTGGACGTGGTGTGCCGCAACGTCGATCGGGCGCAGGACATTCTGCGGCGGGCGCTGGTGATCGAGAACCCGTCCAGCTACCTCGCCTTTACCGGCGCGGAGATGACCGAGTGGGAATTCATCGCCGCGCTGTGCCAGCGTACCGGCTGCGGCCTGCTGCTCGATGTGAACAACATTCACGTCAGTGCGGTGAACCACGGCTTCGATGCGCACGCCTATGTCGCCGGTGTGCCGCTGGAGCAGGTCCGCCAGATCCATCTCGCCGGCCACACGCAGGGCCGCGAACTGCTGATCGACACGCACGACCAGCCCGTGCCCGATCCGGTCTGGGCCTTGTTCGGCACGGTGATGCGCAAGCTCGGCACCGACGTCGCCGTGATGATCGAGCGCGACGACAACATCCCGCCGCTGGCCGATCTGCTCGACGAACTGGACGTCGCTCGCTCGATTGCGCGCAACGGAAGCCCGGCATGGGCCTGAACACGACCAAGCCGCACGCGAACAGCCTCGGCGCGATGCAAGCCGACTTCCGCCGGTGGCTGGCCGAAGCGGACGAAAGCGCGGCCGAGCGCCTGCCGCTCGCCGACCGGCGCGGTCTTTCGGTTTACCAGAACAATTATCGCGCGCAGTTGATGGACTGCCTGGAAGCGAGCTATCCTCAGACGCTGGCCCTGATCGGCGCAGACGCTTTCCGCAGCGCCGCCGCCCATCATGTCGATGCCGTGCCGCCGCACAGCTGGACACTTGACGAATATGCCGAAGGCCTGCCGGGGACGCTGGCGGCGCTGTTTCCGGACCAGCCCGAAGCGGCGGACCTCGCCCGGCTGGAACTGGCGCTGGCCGAAGCCTTCGTCGCGCCCGACGCCCCTGCCCTGTCGCTGGCCGACATTCCCGACGTGGCCTGGGATACCGCCACGCTGCGGCTCGTCCCCTCGGCAACCTTCCTCGCTCTTTCCACCAACGCTGCCGACATATGGGCCGCGTTGAACCGCGAGGAAACACCACCCGCCGCCGATCATGACGGCGGGGTGCGCGCGCTGATCCTGTGGCGGCACGATTTCACCTGCTGCTTTCAGCTGATGGACGCGCAGGAAGCGGCCCTGCTGCCCCGCCTCGCCACCGGCTTGCGTTTCGAGACGATGTGCGAGGAACTGGTCGAGGCGCTGGGGCCAGACCACGGCATCGCGCTGGCGGGTGAACTGCTCGCGCGTTGGAGTCAGGCGGGCCTGCTGCGGCACCCCGATCGCTGAAGCCAAAGCCCTGTAGAATCACGCCATGCCAACCTGCCGGGTGGACATTCCCCCGCCATCGCCCGCATAGAGCGATGCGAATGCAAGGCGGCTCCACCAGTTGATGGCCGCCGGCACCGGAAAGGCCCTTGTCGTGAATCCCCTCCAGCGCTTTCTTCCCCGGCGGGTCCGCATTCTGCTGCGCCGCCACGGGCCGGAAGCGTTCATCTGGCGGCGGCGCGTGGCGCTGCTGGGCGGCGGCACCCTCATCGGGCTGGTCGCGCTGCTGTTCGCCACCCTGGCCGACAGGGCGAACGAGGGCTTTCAGGACATCGTCGCGCACTGGTGGTGGATGCCGCTGGTGCTGACGCCCGCCGGGTTCGTCGCCTTCGCCTGGCTGACCCTGCGCCTTGCACCGGCGGCCAAGGGATCGGGCATTCCGCAGGTGATGGCCGCGACCAAAGACCCCGGAGCGGCGCTCGGCGGTCTCGTGTCGGGGCGGACCGCGATCGTGAAATTCTTCCTGACCATTGGGGCGCTGCTGTTCGGGGCTTCCGTGGGACGCGAAGGGCCGACCGTACAGATCGCCGCCGCGATCATGGGCTATTCCCACCGGCTGATGCGGGTGCCGCTGCGCGCTTCGGTCTATATTGCCGGCGGTGCGGCGGGCGTGGCCGCGGCTTTCAACACGCCACTGGCGGGCGTGGCCTTCGCCATCGAGGAACTCGCCGCCGCCTATGAACAGCGCACCACGCTGCTGGTCATGGCGACCGTGCTGATCGCGGGCATGGTTAGCCTGGGCCTTGCCGGCGACTACGTCTATTTCGGCGAGATGCGCCAGACGCTGAACGTCACGCAAGCGCTCGTCGCGACGCCGGTGGCGGGCGTGCTGGGCGGCCTTGCCGGCGGCTGCTTCTCGCACCTGATGCTGTCGGCCGGCACGACGCGCTTCGCGCCGATGGCCTGGTTACGGGCACGGCCGCTGCTGCTGGCGCTCGGCTGCGGGCTGGTCGTCGCCGGTCTCGGCGTCGCGACCGGCCTGACGTGGGGCACCGGCTATCAGGCGGCGCGCAGCGTGATCGAGGGGCGCGATGTGCCGCTGTGGTTCGGCGCGGCCAAATTTGCGGCAACGCTGGCCACGGTCGTTTCCGGCCTGCCCGGCGGCATCTTCGCGCCCTCGCTCTCGATCGGGGCGGGGATCGGCGACATGCTGCGCAGCCTGCTACCCGGCTATCCGGCAGGCGCGGTGGTGCTGCTGGGCATGGTCGCCTATTTCAGCGGCGTGGTGCGCGCCCCGCTGACGTCGGTGATCATCATTTCGGAGACGACCGCCAGCCGGGGCCTGATGATGCCGCTGCTGGCCGCCGCGCTGATCGGCGATTTCGCGGCCAGCACGATCAGCCACGAAAAGCTCTACCACGGCCTGTCGCTGCGCTTCCTGCCCAGGGACTAGCCTTCCGGAACAAGCCTCACGCGGATGCCGTCGAGCGCTGGCACCAGCGGAATCTGGCACGAAAGGCGCGACCCGGAAGCGCGGTCGTCCACGCTGTCGAGCAGGTCGTTCTCGTCAGGCGACAGGGTGGGCAACAACCCCACGTAGGCATCGTCGATCACGACATGGCACGTTGCGCAGGAACAGCACCCGCCACACAGCGCCATGACCTCGTCGAAACCGTTTTCGCGCAGGGCCTCCATTAGCGACAGGCCTTCGCCCGCGTCGATGGTCCGGACCTCGCCGGCGAGGTTTTCCACGATCACTCCAATCATATCCCGCTCTTCCCGTATCGGTTCCGATCAGGCCGCTCCGCCATAGACCGATTTGACTTCCAGAAATTCGCGCAGTCCGTAAACGCCCCATTCGCGGCCATTGCCGGACATCTTGTACCCGCCGAACGGGGCTGCGCTGTCGAGCGAAGCGCCGTTGAGGTGGACCATGCCCGTGCGCAGTCGCGCGACGACGTCGCGGCACGCGTCGAGGTCGGCGCCCCAGACGTAGCCGGACAGGCCATAGGGCGTGTCGTTGGCGATCTGCACCGCCTGCTCCACCGTATCGTAGGCGATGATCGACAGGACTGGGCCGAACACTTCCTCGCGCGCGACGGTCATCGCGGGCGTGACATCGCCCAGCACGGTCGGCCGCACGAACAGACCCGGCTTCAGCGCCTCCGGGCATTCCGGGCCACCCGCAAGCAGCGTCGCACCTTCCGCGACCGCCTGCTCGATCATGCCCACCACGCGGCGGTACTGCGGCGCGTTGGCGATCGGCCCCATGAACGGGTCATCGGCGGGCAACCCGACGCTGAGCGCATCGGCCGCCTGTGCCGCCAGCGCGTGTACCTCCGCAAGGCGCGCACGCGGGACCAGCAGGCGCGTCGGCGCGTTGCAGCTCTGCCCGCTGTTGCCCATGCAGCCGCGCACGCTGGCCGGGATGGCCTTCGCCAGATCGGCATCGGGCAGCACGATATTGGCGGATTTTCCGCCCAGTTCCAGCGCCACGCGCTTGACCGTGGGGGCGGCATTCACCGAAATCGCCACGCCCGCGCGCGTCGATCCGGTGAACGAGACCATGTCCACGTCCGGGTGCCGCGTCAGCGCGTCGCCAATGCCCGGCCCGGTGCCATGGACGAGGTTGAACACGCCGGGTGGCACGCCCACGCTGTCGATCACTTCGGCCAGGATCGCGGCGTCGATCGGCGCGAGTTCGCTGGGCTTGAGCACCATCGTACAGCCGGCGGCCAGCGCCGGGGCGACCTTGGTCGCAATCTGGTTCATCGGCCAGTTCCACGGCGTGATCAGCACGCAGACGCCGATCGGTTCGTGCCGTAGCAGCGTGGTGCCGAGCGGCTCCTCGAACGCGAACGTCTCCATCACGCGGATGATCTCGCCGAAGTGCTGCGGTCCCGAAGGGGCCTGCGCCCGCCGGGCAAGACCTTTCGGCGCACCCATTTCGGCCGAGATTGCATCCGCGATCTCGTCGTTGCGGGCGATCAGCGCTTCGTTGATCGCCCGGATCAGCGACAGCCGTTCGGCGGGCCGCACCTGCGACCACGAGGAAAACGCCGCGCGGGCCGCCGCGATCGCGGCTTCGGCATCGTCGGCATCGCCCAGCGCGACTTCGGCGACGGTGGAAAGGTCCGCCGGGTTTATGACGGGCGCGCGGTCCGCCCCGTGCGGCGCGATCCAGCGGCCGCCGATGTAGAACCGGGTGGTATCGGCCATCGCGCGCCTACTTCTTCTCGTCCAGACGGGATTCGTAGAACTGCGCGCCCTGTCCGCCGGCCGCGCGCTTGCCCCGGAACTCCCAGTCGCCGCCCATCGCGGTGGAGATGACTTCCTCGGATTCGGTCGGCTGCGCGCCGCAATCGTCGCGGATCGGCGTGGGGCCATGGACGATGCGGTTGGCCAGCCGCCCCAGCCCCTCGACTTCGACTTCCACCAGATCGCCGGGCTGCACAGGCCGGCTGTTGGCCGGCGTGCCCGAAAGCAGCACGTCGCCCGGCTCCAGCGTGATCGTCCGCGCGATATCGGCGACCAGATAGTGCATGTCCCATTCCATGTTGGCGGTGGTATCGTCCTGGCGCAGCTCGCCGTTGACGTAAGTGCGGATGCGCTTGTTGCGGAAATCCCATCCGGTCACGAGGCCGGGGCCGATCGGGCAAAGCGTGTCCGATCCCTTCACGCGCAGCATCGAGCCAGCGTCGGTATCGCGGAAATCGTGGAGACCGTAGTCGTTCGCCACGCTGTAGCCGGCGATGTAGTCGGCCGCCTCGGACGGCGCGATATTGCGGCAGGTGCGGCCGATGACGATCGCGATCTCGCCTTCGTAGTTCAGCCACTTGCAGCGTTCGGGGCGCACCACATCACCCTTGTGCGTGTTCAGCGCCGTCGGCGGCTTGTGGAAATAGGTGGGCGCGGGCGGCAGCTTGGTGATGAACTCGTCGACCCGGCTGTGGTAGTTCAGGTGGACGCAGACGATCTTGCTGGGGTTGCACGGCGGCAGGTGCACCGCATCGTCCACACCGATCGAGCGGCCATCGCGCGTCACCAGCAGATCGCCTTCGCGGGTGGTGAGGATCGGATAGCCATCCAGAAGGATGCGGCGGTACTCGACGGTCATGAGAAACTCCCTGGCTGTTGCCGCCAGTCCTAGCGGTGCCGCGGCGCACGGGATTGGCCGAGTTGGCCAAGTTGCGTCGGGCGGCACCGCCTAGAACCGCCGCAATTGCCACGGGGAGTCATCATGTCCGATCTCAAGGGTCTGTTCTATCCGCGCACGCCGTCGGGCAAGGCGTCGATCGTGCCGCCGGTGCCCTGGCACTATTCGGGCGAACTGATCACGCTCGAATACCGGACCGACCCCGCCCGGGTTGCGGCGCTGCTGCCCAATGGCTTCGAGCCGGCCGACGAGGACCCCGGCGCCGTCGCCGCGATCTGGGCCGACTGGCAAAGCGTGAGCGAGGAACCCGGCCACCTGCTCGATCCCGTGCGCGTGCAGTACAAGGAGATGTTCTTCGTCGTCCGCTGCAAGTTCGAGGGCAAGCATTATTCGCGCTGCATCTATATCTGGGTGGACAAGGAATTCGCGGTGCTGCGCGGCCAGCACCAGGGCTATCCCAAGAAGCTCGGCTCGATCCACATGAGCCGCCCTGTCGTGGTCGGCAAGGCCGGCCCCCGGCTGGAGCCGGGCGGCACCTTCGGCGTGACGCTGGCGGCCTTCGACCGGCGCCTGGCGGAAGGCCGCTTCACCATCACCGATACGGCGGAGAAGCCCGGGTTCGTCAACGGCCTGCCGATGGCGCACAACCGCTGGATGCCCTCGATCGAGACCGACGGCACCGACAGCCTTGACGAAGTGGTGACGATGGCAAGCTACGACGTCGACTTCGGCCGCTGCTTCAAGGGCGATTTCGACCTGTCGCTGTTCGATTCCCCGGTGGAGGAACTGCTCGATATCGCCCCGCAGGAAAAGATCGCCGGGTACTGGCACGAAGTGGGCGTTTCGTGGAAGGCGGGAACCACGCTGCGCCGGCGCAACCGCGTGTAATGCGCCGCGCCCGCCGCGCGGATTGAACCAGTAGACTTGTTCTTGCCCATGCGGGCTTGCGAAATCGGGCGGTGATCATGCCGTACCTCCCGACCTCCGGTCACGCCGGCATGTCGTCGATATAAATGCCGGCGGTGGGGAGCGCTCACCGCC
Organism: Novosphingobium sp. LASN5T; assembly: GCF_003856955.1. Lineage (NCBI taxonomy): Bacteria > Pseudomonadati > Pseudomonadota > Alphaproteobacteria > Sphingomonadales > Sphingomonadaceae > Novosphingobium > Novosphingobium sp. LASN5T. The sequence goes on along the minus strand of NZ_RQSI01000015.1, from coordinate 23,463 downwards.
GAATCGACGCCATGGATCGAAGCGCGCATGCAGGCGACGCTCACCGGCACGGCACCTTCAGAACCAACTCCGAGCACCGCATAGCGGTCATGGCGATCGTATCCGTACCCCCGCTCGTGCGGGCGTCGACGGCTTGCGCCATCACGTCTGTTCGGGCGGTCAATGCTCGCAACGCGTTGAGGCGCTTGCCCCGTCGATTCGGTGCCGCGTTCCGGCCTCGTGCCGCGGCACTTGACAGTCATGCTGAAAACAGAATAGTTCTATGTTCAGAACTAATAATTCCAACGACTGGGGAGAGTGATAATGACGCTTGGATCAGGCGAGCGCCGTCTGCGGGCAGCCTTGTGCGCCGGATGCGCACTGGCGCTGGCGATACCGGCTGGAGCGATGGCGCAGGCCACGCCTCAGAACACCGACACAGCCACAGACGAAGCACCGGACGCCGCCGCCATCGTGGTGACCGCGTCGCGCGCAGCACCCAACGGCGCGGATGCCCCCACGCCGACGACGGTGCTGGGTGCCGGCGCGATCGATGCGCGCCAAGTGTCCAACGTGGCCGCCCTGCTCAACGAGCAGCCGGCCTTCCGCGCCACGACCAGCCCGAGCGCCAACGCCATCCGCACCCAGACCCCGGGCGCGTCGACGGCGGATCTGCGTGGCCTTGGCGCCGCGCGCACGCTCGTCCTCGTCAACGGTGCGCGCGTGCCCCCTCTCGCCCCGGCCAGCAACGGCACGGGCACCACGCCGAGCGCGCCGGACCTCAACACCATCCCCACGCTCATGGTCGAACGCGTCGAAGTCGTGACCGGCGGCGCATCGGCGCAGTGGGGATCGGACGCCGTGGCCGGTGTCGTCAACATCATCCTCAAGAACCGCTTCAAGGGTCTGGAACTGCGCGGCCAGGCCGGCGTGAGCACGTATGGCGATGCCGGCAATTATCGCCTGGCCGCACTGGGCGGTGTCGAATTCGGCGAGGGCGGCCACATCGTCGCTGGTGTCGACTATGTGAAAAACAACGAGGTGGGCGACATCTATTCGCGGCCGTGGGGCGCCAACGAATATGGCCGTGTCGCCAACGCGGCCTTCGCCACCAACGGCCAGCCGGCCAACATCATCGCCAGCAACGTTCACGCGGGCTCCTCGCCCGGCGGGCTGATCACCGGCCCGGCGGGCTTCGCGCTGCGCAACTACGAGTTCACCTCGGCCACCACGGTTGCGCCTTTCGATGGCGGCGGCATCCGCAATGCCTCGCTGCAGGTCGGTGGACAGGGCAAGTCGCTGGCGCAGGGCGTTTCGCTGGCGCCGAGCGTCGAGCGCTTCAATCCCTATCTGCACGCCGAATACGAGTTCAGCGACGCGCTCACCGTCATGGCGGAGGCATCCTACTCGCAGACCACCGCCCATCTCACGGCGCTGCCACCGCGCGATTCGTCCGTCACCATTCTGGCCAGCAATCCCTTCATCCCGGACGTCGTGCGCACGGCGATGGGCGCGTTGCCCAGCTTCACCATTTCGCGCCTCGATTACGATATCGGCCTGTTCAAGGTGAACGTCACCAACAAGACGCCGCGTCTGATGGCCGGCGCCTCGGGCAAGCTGGGCGGCGGGTGGTCGTGGGATGCGCATGTTACCTGGGCGCAGAATGACTACAGGCAGACCGTTCCCAACAACCGCAACCTGACCAAGTTCCGTTTCGCCACCGATGCCGTTCGTTCGGGCAACGATATCGTGTGTCGCGCCACGGTTCCCGGTCCATCCTTCAACGCCGCCGCTGCTGGCTGCGTACCGATCAACCTTTTCGGCAACGGGACGCCGTCGGCCGCAGCGATCAACTACATTCTGGATACCTCGGTCGCGACCGCCAAGTATGAGCAGGTGACGGCAGCGGCGAACCTGCGCGGTTCGCCCTTCTCGACGTGGGCTGGCCCTGTCTCGATCGCGCTCGGCGCCGAATATCGCCGCGAGAAGGAAGTCGTCGGTGCCGATGCCGTGGCCGCCGCCGGTCTCTATGAAACGTCGAACGCCGCGCCTTACAGCGGCCGCTTCAACGTCAAGGAAGGTTATGTGGAGGCGCTCGTCCCGCTCGCCCGCGATCTGCCGGGCCTGCGCTCGCTCGATCTCAACGGCGCCGTGCGCGTGGCCGGCTACAGCACCGCCGGCACGCAGACGACGTGGAAGGGCGGGGCGGTCTGGGAGCCGTTCGACGGCCTGCGCCTGCGCGGCACCCGTTCGCGCGACATCCGGGCGCCCGCCATCTTCGAAACCTCTTCGGCCGGCGCGGTCACCAACCTGTCCGCCACGGTGAACGGGGTAACCGCCGCACTCATCCCGCAGAACGCCACGATCGGCAATGCGGCGCTCCGACCGGAAAAGGCGGACACGCTAACGATCGGCGCCGTCATCAATCCCCGCTTCGCGCCGCGCTTCACGCTGTCGGTCGACTATTACAACATCAACCTGAAGGACGCGGTCACCACCGTTTCCGGCACGGTGGCGGGCAATCTCTGCTCGGCGGGGCAGACCTATTTCTGCTCGCTCTTCACGTTCGCGGGCACCACGCCGACGGCCTACAACGCCCGCTATCTGAACGCCGCCTCGCTGCGCACGAATGGCCTCGACATCGCCGGCAACTACCGCCTGCCGCTCGATACGATCCATGACGGGTGGAAGGGATCGCTGACACTGAGCTTCAGCGGAACCTACGTGTTCCACTACTACAGCAACCTCGGCAACGGATCGGCGACGATCGACTATGTCCGGGACAACAGCCCGGCCGGTTTGCCGCGCTTCCGCTCCAACACGTCTCTTACCTATCAGCGCGGCGGCTTCTCGCTGACCGGGCAGGTCACCACCATCTCGGCGGGCAACATCGACAATACGGCAAACCTGAATGCCGCCACCTCGATCAACACCAACCGCGTGCCCGCCTATCAATACCTGAACCTGCAGATCAGCCAGGAGGTCGGGGAAAGGTTCCGCCTGTTCGCGGGTGTGAACAACGTCTTCAACACCGCCCCGCCGGCGCTGCCTTCGACGACTGTCTTCACGCTGACGAACGGGATCTACTATGACACGATCGGTCGGGCTTTCACGCTGGGCGCCAATGTCCGCTTCTGATCCGCTGGCGGTCGGCCGCCGTTCCGTCCTTGCCGGCGCGGCGCTGGCGATCCCGGCGGCGTCGCTGGCGGCAGCATCGGCTCCGCCTCCGGCGCCCGCCACCACCCGGGCGCCAAGGCAGCGGCCCGCGCCGAGCGTCGCCGATGGCGGCCTCAGCGGCCTCATCGCCAACCACGTCGCCACCGCCACGTTCGCGCAGTTGGACGCGGGCGCGTTGGAGCGCGCCAAGCTTCGCCTGCTCGACGTGATCGGCTGCACCATCGGTGGCGTGCGCGGCGAAGGGCAGGCGGCCGTGTCGGGGATGCTCGCCAGCGCCAGCGGCGGCGAGGCGAGCGTCTTCGGCACCGGCCGCAAGGCTTCGGTGGCGGACGCGGCGATGGCCAATGCCATGCTCGCCCGCGCCTTCGACTTCGAGGTGATGACGGTGAAGGTGCGCGACGTGATCTCGCCTTCGCACAACGCCCCGACCTCGGTGATGACGGCGCTGGCGCTGGCCGAAGCCGCGCATTCTGACGGGCGCAAGTTCATCACCACGATGGCGATCGGGGATGATTTCTCGGCCCGTTCGATCGCGGCGTCGGGGCTCGATTTCAACGATGGCTGGGATGGCGTGCCGCTGCATGTCACCATGGCTGCCGCCGCGATCGCGGCCAATGCGCGCGGGCTTTCGCCGGAAAAGACTCGGCAGGCGCTGGGCATTGCCGCGGATCAGATCGGCGGAACGGTCCAGAACGTCTGGGACGGTGCCAACAGCTGGAAGATCCTCCAGGGCACGGCTGCCCGGAACGGCATCGTCGCCGCGCATTTCGCCGAGATAGGCTGGAGCGGCATGACCGACCCGTTGCTGTCCCCGTGCGGCTTCTACGCCCAGTTCACCGCGGGCTGCGCGCGGCCCGATCTGCTGACCGGCGGATTGGGGCAGGAATGGAATGGCGAGATCTATTTCAAGCCCTGGCCATCCTGCGCGGCCAACCATCCGGCGATCGAAAGCGCGCTCACCCTGCGCGCGCGCGAAAAACTCGATCCCCAGGCGATCGACTCCGTCACGATCCAGGTCGAGCCGCGCATCCTGGGCCTGTTCATCGCCAAGCCGCTGCTGCCGGGGCCGTCGCTGCATTCGCAGGCCAATTTCAACCTGCGTTTCGCCTGCTCCGTCGCGCTGCTGCGCGGCGATCTGCGGCAGGAAGACTATGCACCTTCCGCCATCGCCGATCCGGCACTGACCAGCCTGATCGAGCGCACGACGCTCGCCGCGTTGCCGGCCGGTGAGAAGGGAATCGTCCTGACCGTGCGCCGCCGCGATGGCAAGGTGTTGACGGAAACGCTTCGCGGGCGTCCGCGCCACTATGCGGGCAGCACGGCACAGGAAGTCGAAGCCAAGTTCCATCAACAGGTCGCCTTCGCCGGCAACGTGCCGGAATCCGTCGCCAACGAGCTGCGGCAGCGGATCGGCGCGATCGAGAAGGAAACCGACATGGCGTCCTTCGCGGCGCTGCTCGCCAACGCCACGCGGTTCCCTGCCTGAACCGCCATCCCGACAACGCTTTTGAACCTCGCCCACACGTCTACCGGATCAGAGAGTCCCTTTCTCCATGTCACAAACATCAGACTTTTTTGCGCCGCAGTCGTTCGAGGCGGAGGTTCCCGATTGCCAGATAGAAGGGACCATCCCTGACGGGCTGAACGGCGCCTTCATTCGCGTAGGCGGCGATGGCGCCTATCCCCTGCTCCACAAGGACGATACGCCGTTCAACACGGACGGCTACGTCAGCCGGTTCCGGTTCCGCAACGGCAAGGTCGATTACAAGGGGCGGTGGATCAGGACCGAGCGCTACCTGAACAACCAGGCGGCGGGACGGCAGCTCTATGGCTACTACCGCAATCCCTTCGACACCGACCCCTCGGTCAGCCATGTCGACGAGCCCTGGCGCAACACCGTTGCCAACACCAGCCCGGAAGTCCACGCTGGCAGGCTGTTCGCGCTGAAGGAGGACGCGCCGCCGACCGAGATCGACCCGGTCACGCTCGACACCAAGGGCTTTCACGATTTTGGCGGCGAATACCGCAGCCAGACCTTCACCGCGCACCCGAAGATCGATCCGGTCACGGGCGAGATGGTGACGTTCGGCTACGAGGCCACCGGTCTCGCGACCAATGACGTGTTTCTCTACACGATCGCCCGCGATGGCACGGTAACCCGCGAAACGCGGCTCAAAATGCCCTATGTCAGCATGATCCATGACTTTGCGATCACCGAACGGCACGTAATCTTCCCGGTGTTCGGCTATGTCACCGACATGGAGCGGCTGAAGGCAGGCAAGGTGCACTGGCATTGGGATGGGACGAAGCCCACCTGGTACGGGATCATGCCGCGCGATGGCGAGGCCGGCGATCTGCGCTGGTTCCAAGGCCCGACGCGCGCCGTCATCCACACGTTCAATGCCTGGGCCGACGGCGACAAGGTGATCCTCGACGCGCCGATGTTCGAGGACAACCCCTTCCCCTTCTTCCCCTTCGCGGACGGTTCCCAATGGGATCCGGTCAAGAGCCGTGCGCTGATCCGCCGGCTGACCTTCGATCTCGGTTCGAAGGATGATCGCGTACAAGAGGACGTGCTGTTCCCCGACCTGCCCGTGATCGATCTGGGCCGGGTCGACGAACGGTTCATGGGGCGCGAGACGCGCTATGCCTACACCTCGTTCAACGACGCGACCAAGCCGCTCGACCGCGACCGGATCGGCACCGGCGCGCGCCGAGTGACGAACAGCTATGGCGTGTTCGACATGAGAGACCGCACCATGCGCTCGTTCTTCGCCGGCCCCACCCACGCCTTGCAGGAAGTGACGTTCGTGCCCCGCCATAAAGGCGCCGAGGAGGGCGATGGCTGGCTGATCGGAACGGCCAGCAACTATGCCGAGATGCGCACCGAACTGGTGGTGGCGGATGCCCTTCATCCCGAGGACGGCGCCGTCGGCAGGGTGATCCTGCCGTTCCGTTCCAACGTGCAGGTCCATGGCCGCTGGTACAGCGACGAGCAGCTCCATGTCTGGTGAGCCCGCCCGGCCATCCGCCCCCGACGGCTCCGGCGCTGGCAGCGACTGGACGCCAATGTCCGTCTACACGCTCGCCGTCGTCACCGTGATCTATGCGCTGAGCTTCCTCGATCGCAGCATCCTCAGCATCGTTCTGCCGCTGATCAAGAAGGAGCTGCACATCTCCGACACGATGCTGGGCCTGATCACCGGCTTTGCATTCGTGCTGCTCTATTCCGGCCTCGGCGTGCCCATCGCGCGCTTCGCCGATCGCGGCAACCGGCGGAACATCCTCGCGCTCGGCTGCGCGGCCTGGAGCCTGATGACGGTGCTGACCGGCGCCGTGGCCAATGTCGTGCAACTGGCGCTGACCCGCTTCCTGATGGGCGCGGCGGAAGCGGCCGGGATTGCGCCGACCACGGCCCTGCTGTCGGACCGCTTCGGCCCGAAGGGGCGGCCGCTGGCCTTGTCGATCATGACCTCCGGCTCCGGCCTCGCCGCGCTGCTCATGCTGCCCGCCGCCGGCTTCATCGCCCAGCATTACGGATGGCGCTCCGCCTATTTCGTGGCCGGCGCGTTCGGCATGGGCATGGCCACGCTGCTTTTCCTGACCGTTCCCGAGCCGGTGCGGCAGGACAAGGCCGGCAAGGCGGAAGCGCCTTCGTTCGCGACGGTGTGGACATGGCTGCGCACGCGCCGCAGCTTCGGCCTGATGTGCGCCGCCGGGGCCTTCCTTGCCGTCACCACCTATGCGACCATCACCTGGACGCCGACGTTCCTGATGAGGGTCCACGGCCTAACGCCGGGCGAGGCGGCGACCGCCTACGGCCCCATTCGCGGGCTTTCGAGCATCATCGGCGTGATCGGCGGGGGCGCGCTCGCGGGTTGGGCGGCACGGCGCGATCCGCGCTGGCTGCTGCTGCTGCCGGCGATCGGCGCGGCGATCTCGGTGCCGGCCGAACTGCTGTTCCTGCTCTCCGACAATCTGCCGCTCGCGCTTTCCGGCCTCGCCTTGGCGTCGCTTGCCGGGGCCATGCATTTCGGCCCCAGCTATGCCGCGATGGCCGCGATCGTGCCGCCCTCCATGCGCGCGACCACCGCGGCGATTTTCCTGTTCTGCGTCAACATGGTCGGCCAGATCGTGGGGCCGCTGGCGATCGGCTGGCTGAACGATCGCTGGGCCGGCCTCTATGGCGACGAAGCGGTGCGCTATTCCATGATTCTCGCCACCTTCTGCGTCGCGATCGCCGCCGTCCTGATGGTCCTGGCGTCGCTCCGCCTGCGCGAGGATCTCGACGCTGCGAAAACGTTTGCTCCCCAGGAAGGACCCACGCCATGACCGATACCGTCGAAGCGGGTCTGCGCCGCATTGCCGACCAGTATCGCGCGGCCTACGCCGCCCGCAATCCGTCGCTGGCGCCGATCTCCACGCGCGTGCGCTTCAGCGAGAACAGCGTTGCCCTGCCGTTTCCGGACGGCACATGGGACAGCATCGCCGAGGAACTTGGCCCGGCGTTGACGCTGGTGGATACGGTGCAGAACAGCATCGGCATCTTCACCGCGATCCGCACGCTCGACGTGACCGGCTTCCTCGCCATCCGCCTGCGCGTGGAGGCGGGCGAGATCGTTGAGGCGGAGCATGTCTTTTCGACCCCGCGCAACCTCTCCGGCCCGCCCACGCCGATCGGCCCGGTCGAGGAGTTCGATCACGATCCTGACCTGACCGCCCTGGTCACGCCGGACGAGCGCATGGACCGGGCCACGCTGATTTCCATCGCGAACGGCTATTTCGAGACGCTGGAGAACAATACCGGCGAAATCCGCAACACCGCCTTCACCGAGGATTGCGTCCGCTACGAAAACGGCAAGGCCTATGCCGATGTCGAGAAGCTGTTCCGCCTGGGCCGCTACCGGTTCAACGAGCGGGTACGGGATCGCGATTACGTGGTGGTCGACGAAGCCAGGGGCCTCGTGATGGCGCGCGGCTTTATCGACCACAAGGGCGTGCTGGACACCTATGAACTGACCGACGGCACGGAGATGAAGGCGATCTTCCGCGAACCGCACAGCTGGCACCTGCTGGAGCTGTTCAAGATCAAGGCCGGCAGAATCACCGGGGTCGAAGCCACCTTCATCGCCGTGCCCTATTACATGGAAACCCCGTGGGCGCCCGCCGCGCGCTGGGGCCACTGACTCTCACCGGACCAGGAGCTGCTTCCCATGCCCTTCATCGCCAGCGGCGATTGCCGCCTCAACGTGCTTGTCGAAGGCCCCGAGGATGGCCTGCCGGTCATCCTCTCCCATCACCTTGGCGGCAACATCGCCTGTTTCGACGCGCAGATGCCGGCGCTGGCCCATCGCCGCGTGGTACGGTTCGATACGCGCGGACACGGGGCTAGCGATGCGCCGGAAGGCAGCTATTCCGTCGAAACGCTGGGTCAGGATGTCCTCGCGATTCTGGATGCGCTGGGCATGGAGCGCGCCGATTACGTCGGCGTCTCGCAAGGGGGAATGACCGGTATGTGGCTGGCCGCGAACCATCCCGGCCGCATCCGCCGCCTCGTGCTCGCCAATTCGACGCCGTTCATCCCGAACAAGCCTGTGTGGGACGAACTGGCCGCAAAGGCACGGGCCGAAGGCATGGCCGGAATAGCACGCAGCACCATCGAGAGCTGGCTGAGCGATGGCTTCCGCGCCGGGCACAAGGATGCGGTCGAACGGCTGATCGCGGCGATGGCGGGCATGGCGCCGGTCGGCTATGCCGGCAATACCAGCGTGCTGCGCGACGTCGATCTGCGCGCGGCGCTGGCTTCCATTTCGGCGCCGACGCTCGTGATCGGCGGTGCCGAGGACGGCCCGCGTGGCGCCTCGGTGCCGGTGATGACGCAGGGCGTCCAGAACGGCCGCAGCGTGATCCTGCCGAATGCGGCCCATCTCGGCTACGTGGAGAATCCGGCGGCCTTCAACGATGCGCTGCTTGCGCATCTGGACGCCCCCGCGTCCGCTGCCGATCAGCCGCCGCAGTAAAGCGTCAGCAAACGGAGAAATTCCGCGACTTGCCCATGCCCCATGCGTTCTTCCAACTTGGCCTGGATGGCTTCATGCCGTGCCACCAGCGCGGCGCAGAGTTCCTGTCCGCGCGGGGTGAGCCGCAGGTGCCGGACACGCCGGTCGGTGGTGCTCAGCGTGCGGCGGATATAACCCCGCGCCGTGAGGCTATCGAGCAGGGGTACGAGATTGTTGGGCGTGATGCCGAGCAGGCTTCCCGCCGTCGACGTGCGACAACCCGGATTGTGACGCACCACCATCAGGATCGCATACTGGGCAGCGGTGATTTCCATCTCGCCGAACGTTTCGGAAAACAGCGCATCCGCCACGCCCGTGGCACGCCGGATCTGGAATCCCACCGCGCTGCCAAGCTCGGGCGGGAGACTGACGTCGCTACGCGGCGCCGCGGTCGACCGGTCGGCGCGCTCGGGCTGGCTGCTGTCGTCAATCGCACGAATGCTGGTCGGTCTCGCGTTGGCCATGGCCTGTGCATGGTCTGTTGATCGATGCATGTCGAGTGCCACTTTCGCAAAAAATGGCGGTCCGGCAACGGATAGATACAATCCCGATCCACTCTCAAGAGGATGTCATGCAATGACGGAACACCTTTCTTCACCGGCGGAGCCACCCGTCCAGACAATGGGCGGCATATCCTATCGCTGGGCCTTTTCGGTGAGCGTGTTCTTCCGCGAGCGCGTGATGATCGAAGCGCCCTATCGCCGCGCGTTCGTGCCCACGATCGGCGGAGATATCTGGGGCCCCCGCCTGCAAGGCACGGTCGTTCCTTATGGCGGAGCCGACTTCGGCGGCGGCGGCGGTCCGCTGGATGCGCATTACATGTTCGAAGCGAGCGACGGCCACCAGATCTACATCAACAACCGCGGCTATATGCGCCGGGTCGGCTGGGATCCCGCCGCGGCGCTGGACCGCCGCCTGCCGCCGCGCGCGCCCGGCGAGGCCATCAACCAGGACTTCGTCGCGCCGCCGGACAACGAAGTGCCGCTGCGCATGCGCACGTCGCCCTTCTTCGACGCGCCCCGGAACAGCCCGCACGACTGGCTGAACCACACGCTGATCATCGGTCATGGCCTGCGCCGGACCGATCCCGACCGTACCGTATTCACCTATTACGAGGTGCTGTGATGACCGAACTGTCCATTCCGCTTGATCGCGAACCTCGTTTCGTGGCCCCTATCGGCTTCGAGCCCGCGTTCGAAGTCCGGCTGGATTTCGAGCCCGTGCGCAGCGAGCAGACACCGCACGGGGAACGCCGGATGCGCAAGATCATCGGCGGCAGCATCACCGGAAAGATCGCGGGCAGCGTCTATCCCAACGGCGGCGGGGATTACTCGCTCGGCCGCAGCGATGGCGTAACCGACCTGCACACGCATATCGTCCTTCGGGATGACAAGGGCGAATGGCTCTACATCCGCAATATCGGCTATGCGCGGATGGACGGGTACCAGCGCGTGACGAGCTGGGTCGATGCCGATGTGCGCAGCGATCACAACTGGGTGCTGGGCCTGTTCTTCGTCGGCGTGATCGAACCGCTGGGCGAGGACTCCGTTCTTATCCGCTATGCCGAAGTTCTCTAAACCGGGAACGCCGCGACCAGACCGCCTGGGCCTCAGACGCTGCCCTCCAGGATCTGCAGCGTCTTGAGGTCGGAGTGGAAATCGAGCGCGTAGTCGCCGCCTTCGCGTCCCAGGCCCGATATGCCGATGCCGCCGAACGGCGCGGTCAGATCGCGCACCAGGAAGGTGTTGACCCAGACCGTGCCGCCGCGCACCGCGCGGCCGACGCGTTCGGCGCGGGCAGCATCGCCGGTATAGACGATGCCGGACAGGCCATAGGCGGTGGAATTGGCCAGCGCGACGCCTTCCTCCTCGGTCTTGAAGGTCTGGAATGTCAGCACCGGGCCGAACACTTCGTTCTGCACCACTTCGCTATCGTTGGAACGCGGCACGATCAGCGTCGGTTCGATGAAGTTCGCGCCTTCGCGCCACAGCTTGCCGCCGCGCACGATTGTATCGCCGGCCGCGCGCGCACGGTCGATAAAGCCCATCACCCGCGCGACATGATCGGGGTGGATCAGCGCCGACATCGTCGTCGTCGGATCGCGGCTGTCGCCGAGGACATGAGCGTCGGCATAGGCGTGGAAGCGTTCTAGGAACTCCTCGCGCACGCTCTCCTCCACGATGATGCGTGTGCCGGCCATGCAGACTTGGCCGCTGTCATCGTATTGTCCCGCCGCCTTCTTCGCCGCCGCGTCAATGTCGGCGTCGGCGAACACCAGCAGCGGCGACTTGCCGCCAAGCTCGGCGGTGAACGGCACGATGTTGTCCGCCGCCGCGCGGCCGATCACCCGCGCGGTGGGAACCGAGCCGGTAAAGCTGATGCGCTTGACGCGCGGATCGCTGACCAGCGCCATGCCCAGATCGCGGCCGAAGCCCTGCACGATGTTGAACACGCCCGGCGGAAAGCCCGCCTGCTCGATCAGGTCCGCAAGTACCGATGCCGAAAGCGGCGACCATTCGGCGGGTTTCAGGATCACCGTGTTGCCCGCCGCCAGCGCCGGCGCGCACTTCCACGTGGACAGCATGAACGGCGCGTTCCACGGCGTGATGATCACCGAAGGGCCGGACGGCATCCGGATCACCCGGTTGGCCGTGCCGCGCGAGGACCACACGCGCTCGCGATAATCGCTGGCGAGATCGGCGTAGTTGCGGAAATTGAGCGCGCCGCGCGCGATCACGCGCAGGCGCAGACTTTCGTGGAGCATGGCCATGTCCATGCATTCCACGATCGCCAGCCGTTCGATGTTGGCGTCGATCAGATCGGCCAGGCGATGCAGGATCGCCCCGCGCTCCGCCGCCGCCATCGCTGACCAGACCGGAAAGGCGCGCGTCGCGGCCTCGACCGCCAAGGCGGCGGTTCCGGCATCGCCGCGCGATACGTCCGCCAGCTTGCGGTCCCAGTCGAACGGGCAGCGCGTTTCGAAGGTTTCGGCCGACGCAACCCGGCGGCCATCGATAAAGTGATCGGGCGAGACATCCACGCCCTCGATCGAAACGCGCTCACGCATGGTCGGCAGGACCCTCAGATGAAGTGCAGGTAGTAGGCGATCTGTTCGGCTTCGGACTTGCCTTCGAGTTCGAGCACTTCCTGCCGCTTGATCGCGATGAAATTGGCTACGAGTTCGGTCCCGAGCGTTTCGGTCAGAACCGTATCGGCTTCCAGCGCATCGAGCGCTTCGGGCAGCGAATGCGGCGTGTGCCGGTCGGTGACCGTGGTTTCCAGCCCGTCGTTGGTCTCGCGCGCCGGCAGTTCATAGCCCTTCTCGTAGCCCAGCAACGCCGCCTGGAGGGCCGCTGCCAGCGCGAAATAGGGACTGGCCGCGCAATCGGCCAGGCGATGCTCGATCCGCGCCGCCGCGCCGGTTTCCGCCGAAACGCGCACGGTGACCGAGCGGTGATCAATGCCCCAGTTCGCCCAGTAGCCCGAAAGGCTGGCCGGTTGCAGCCGCGCATAGCTGTTGGTGAGCGGCGCCATGATCGCCGCCAGCGCCTCGTGGTGCTGCAACATGCCCGCGATGCAGCCGGCCATCAGCTTCGAAGGCGCCCCGTTGGCGACATCGTCGGCAAAGGCGTTGCGGCCCGAATGCTCGGTGAAGCTGATGTTGAAGTGCAGTCCGCTGCCGCTCTTTTCGGCGAAGGGCTTGGGCAGGAACGACAACAGGTAGCCGCGCCGGATCAGCAGTTCGCGCGCCATCTGGCGGAACAGGAACACGTCATCCGCGGCGCGCAGCGCGTCGGCATAGCGCAGCGTCAGTTCGAACTGCGGCGCATCGAATTCGGCGTTGATCGATTCGATCGGCAACCCGCAGCGCGCGGCCATGGCCCAGATATCGTCGATCAGCCCGGCGGGATCGGTGAACGGGCCGGTGCCATAGACGAAGGCGCCCGGCGTTTCATAGGGCACCCATTCGCCGTTCGGGCCGCGCTGGAAGATATAGGCTTCCAGTTCCATGCCGACCATCGGCTCCAGCCCGTGCTGACGCCAGCCGTCGATCGCGCGCTTGAGCGCGCTGCGCCCGCACAGCGGGAACGGTTCCCCCTGGAAATGGAGGTCGGCCAGCGCGATCTGCGTGCCGGCTTCCCAGCCCGGGCGCAGATCGTTGGCATCGAACCGCGCTTCCATGTCGGGCAGCCCATCGAGCAGGCCGCCGCCGGGCGCTGGTACAAGAGCCTTACTATATGTAACCGCATAGGTTCCAACACACAGGCGCGCGTGGCCCTTGCGCGCCTCGCTGGAAGGAACGTACTTGCCGCGCGCCAGGTTGAGCTGGTCGGCGAACAGGATTCTTACGCGATCGCCGGCGGCGAGTTCGGTCATGGCTGCAATCTCCCCAGGCACTATTCTGTTCACGCAGGTGCCCTCATTTTCTTTCGACCCTGACCGGCAGGTATTTGATTCCGTGAATGAAGTTGGACCGCAGATAGCGGTGATCGGCGGTCTGCCCGATCACCTTCACCCGCCGCGCCAGTTCCTGCAGCACGATCTTCACTTCCAGCTTGGCCAGCCACATGCCGAGGCAGATGTGCGGCCCGCCCTGCCCGAACGAAAGGAACGGGTTACGCGGCCGGGTCAGATCGAGCCGGTAGGGATCGGGGATCGCGGTCTCGTCGCGGTTGCCCGAAAGGAACCACATAATCACCTTGTCCCCGGCTTTCACCGGCTTGCCGTGGAAATCGAAATCACGCGTGGCGGTGCGGCGGAAGTGCGAGGTGGGCGAGGCCCAGCGGATCATCTCGTCGGTCGCTTCGTCCCACAGCGCGAAATCGGGCTGCTGGATCTGCGCCAGCAAGACCGGATTGTTCGCCAGCGCATGCAGCGTCGCCGCGATCGAATAGCGGGTGGTGTCGTTCCCCGCCGCGACCAGCAGGCAGAAGAAGTTGCGGAACTCGTCGCGCGGCATCCGCGTGCCGTGGCTGGTTTCCTCGCGCACCAGGTTCAGCACACCGATCTGTTCGCCCGCGTCCATCCGGTCGAGCAGATCGTTGGCGTAGTCGAACAGTTCCACCGCCGCCGGCGAACGGAACGGCAGCAGCCGGTATTCGTCGGTATCGACCTTGTCGATCACGAAGTCGGTATAGTCGGGGTCCGAATTGGAAATGAGCGCATCGCCCTTTTCCACCAGCCAGGCGGCATCGTCGGCGGGTACGCCCATGATCTGCGCCAGCATCTGCATCGGCAGTCGCCGGGCGATGGAATCGACCGCGTCGAATTCGCCGGCTTCCAGCGCCTCGTCGAGCAGTTCGGTCACGATGCGGCGGATCGCTTCCTCGTACCCTGCCACGGTCGAGCGCGAAAAGGCCTTGGAAACCAGCGCGCGGAAAGCGCGATGCTGCGGCGGATCGGTTTCCTGGAAGGTCTTGCGCGCTTCGTATTCCTCGGGCGACTGATCCTCCATGCGGATGCCGCTGGCCGACGAAAGGAGATCGGGCTGCCGGTTCAGTTCCAGCAGATCGGCGTGGCGCACCACGTTCCAGAAGCCCTTCCCGCCATCGGACATGTCCGTCCACGCGAACGGGTCTTCCCGGCGCAGCCGGTCGAAGGTGGCGAAAGGCGCGCCTTCGTTGAAGGCATCCTGCGATGACAGGTCGACGAAGGCATCTTGCGAGCGGGAGAACGGATAAGTTTCCATGCTCCTGACGATAGGAACGGTCCCCCGCCCCGACTTGGCCAAAACGGCCAAGCTGCGCGGGCCTGATTGCCGGAAAGAAGCATGGTGATTTGACGCGCGGAACGGCGCGTTCATACGGAAAGGATTGCCCCATGGGAGAAATCGTCGGTGCCGCGCTGCTGGCCCACGCCCCCACCATCATGTTGTCGCAGGAAGACCGCTACGAACTGAACGAGGGCAAGGAGATCAGCCTCGTTCCCGGCCTGCACCGCTTCCGCAGCGAAGTGATGGACGCGATCCGGCCGGACACGGTGATCGTGCTCGATTCCCACTGGTTCACCACCGTGGAATTCTGCGTCAGCGGGCAGGAGCACCGCACCGGCCTGTTTACCTCGGACGAACTGCCGCGCGGGATGAGCCAGGTGCCCTATGACCTGAAAGGCAATCCCGCTCTCGCCGGTGCCATCGCGGAACGCGCCACCGCCTGCGGCGTGCGCACCAACGCGATCGCCGATCCCTGCCTGCCGATCCATTATCCCACGGTGAACCTCGCCCACTATCTGCACGCGGGCGAGGAATGGCTTTCGGTAAGCTGCGCGCAGACCGGCGAAACGCCCGATTTCCTTGCCGTCGGCCAGGGCATCGGCCAGGCCATCGCCGCGTCGGACCGCCGCGTGCTGCTGCTGGCCAGCGGATCGATGAGCCACCGCTTCTGGCCGCTGTCCGTACTCCATCTCCACGAGGCCTCCGACCCGATCCACATCAGCCGCCCGGAAGCGCGCGAGGCCGATCTCGAACGGCTGGAATGGTTCTACAGGGGCGATCACGCCTCGGTCATCGACACCATGCCCGAATTCCTCAAGCACGTGCCCGAAGCGCGCTTTGGCCATTACCTGATGATGGCGGGCGCCTGTGGCGGCCGCGAATGGACCTGGCCGGGCGTGCGTTATTCCGACTACGAGAACGCCACCGGCACCAGCCAGGTCCACGTGTGGTTCGCCCGACCGTGATGCGTGCGGTTCGAAAGAGACGGCATCAGGCGATCACGGATCAGCGCCAGGGCAGAATCGGGGGCCTCAGACGACCTGGATGCTGAAGGCGAACCACGCGCCTGCCGAATGGTCGTACAGTTGCACCACCTGATCCGTGACCGTCAGCGAATAATGGCTGGATGACGCGCGATCAAAGCCACGCGCGTTCCGGCCGTCGATCTCCAGCGACACGAACGCGTTGTCGGCGGCATCATGGATTTCGGACCGCGTCCCGCCGAACGTCGACGATCGATCGCCATCCCTGCCCTGAATTCTATCGCCCCGCACTTCCGCAGCGATACGCAGATCCTGTCCGGATTCGTTGTCATGCACGCCTGCAACCTTGTGGCCGAACATGAAGGCGTGGGCCGTTGCGGCGACGATTGCTCGTGTGTGGGGAAGCATCCCGCCTTGTGCCACCGACGGCCGGAAAGCACCAGACCGTGGCGCCTTGTTCGCGTCAGAGAATATCCGGGTTGGCGAGAACGACCCGGCGCATGACCTTGCGCAGCTCGATATCGAGCTGTCGGCGCTCGTCGGCCGAAAGATCGCCAAGCCAGTCCTCGTACATGCCGCTGCGCTCCTCGCGCACGGAGGCGTAGATTCGCTTGCCTTCCTCGGTCAGCGAAATCAGGCTGCTCTTGCGGTTGCGCGGGTGGGGTTCGCGCTGGATCAGGCCCCGCCCTTCCAGCACGCCCACGGCCCGGCTGACCTCGGCCCGGTCGACGAAAGCGGCGTCAGCAATTTCGCTGGCGCTGCACTGGCCCATCAGTTCGACGTGCGAAATCACGCGCCATTCGGCCAGCGACATCGCCGCCCTTTCGCGCACGTGCTGCGAGGTGACCCGGTCGATCATCTTGGCCAGCAACAGGATGCGATAGGGAAGATGGCTTTGCCCGAACAGCTTCCATCGCCGTTCGGAAGCGCGAAGCGTCGGATCGTCATCCGGCGGAGTGGCCCTGTCCATGACACGACCAATACCCGACTGAAACCGTCTTGTCACGCGCAGGTTGTAGATATATCAACAACTGTCAGCGGTGATTAATCAATAACTTAATGTAGCCCGCAGGAGAGGACGAGCGTGACCGCCCCACACCAATGTGCGCCGCAGTGCGAATATGCCTTCACCATCTCGATTGAACTGGACCGGCTGCGCGGGATCGCACCTTCCGTGCCGGGCGACACCCGGGCGGTGATCTACGAGCAGAACCCCGTCTATCGCTGGGCCCGCAGCCAAGACATCGTGGCGCTGTGATCGTGACCGGCACCGGTTTCGCCCCGATCATGCGCCCCGGAGTCGATCCGCACACCGCGCCGAACAAGCCGCCGCTGCCGCCGATCGATTATGCGCTGCGCCACGAGGCGGGTCTGGTGATCGAGCGCAATGTCGCCATCCCGTTGCGCGATGGCGTGCGCATCTACGCCGATGTCTATCGGCCGGAAGGTCCGCGCGGCGAAGCCGACCTGCCGGTGCTGCTGTCATGGAGCCCCTATGGCAAGCACGCCCAGTCCAACCAGGTGTTCTGGCCGCGGTCGGGCGTCAATCCGGAATGGCTTTCGCCGCTGACGCCGTTCGAAGGCGCGGACCCGGTCAAATGGGGCGCGCTGGGCTATGCCGTGGTCGTGGTCGATCCGCGCGGGGCGTGGCTTTCGGAAGGCGACTTCCATCACAACGGCGCGGTCGAGGCTCAGGATTGCGCCGATACGATCAACTGGCTGGCAGACCAGCCCTGGTCGAACGGCAAGGTCGGCATGACCGGCGTTTCCTATCTGGCGGCGATCCAGTTCTGGGTCGCGGCGCTGAACCCGCCCGCGCTGGCGGCGATCAACCCGTGGGAAGGCTTCACCGACTGGTATCGCGAATTCGCCTATCACGGCGGCATTCTCGAAACCGGCTTTCTGCCGCGCGCGTCCGACAACATCCGCTTCTCGCTGAACCAGACCGAAGATACGTGGGAAAACGCGCAGGCCCATCCGCTGATGGATGCCTTCTGGCATTCGAAGGAGATCGACCTGGCCGCGATCCGCACGCCGGCGTGGGTTGTCGCCAGCTGGTCGGACCAGGGGCTGCACACGCGCGGCACGCTGGAAGCGTTCAAGGCGATGTCCAGTCCGCGAAAATGGCTCGACGTGCATGGTCAGAAGAAGTGGGCGCACTATTATCTGGCGCAGAGCCAGGCCCGGCGCGAAGCGTTCTTCGATCACTTCCTGAAGGACCGGCAGACCGCCTTGGCCGCGTGGCCGCCGGTCCGCATCGAAGTGCGCGAACGGCACGGCGAGGCGGTGGAGCGCGCCGAACGGGAATGGCCCCTCGCCCGAACGGTGCCCACGCCGCTGTGGCTGCATGCCGACGGCACACTGGACGCGGATCGCCCAGATAGTCCTGCCGCGATCGCTTATGATGCCACAGAAGGCGAAGCCGTGTTCGACCATCGTTTCGAACAGGACACGGAACTTACCGGCCACGCCAGCCTGCGCCTGTGGGTGGAGGCCGAAGGGTCCGACGACATGGACCTGTTCGTGGCGTTGCAGAAACTCGATCGCGATGGCCAGCCGCTTGGCCAGACCTTCTATGCGTTCTTCGAAGATGGACCGGTCGCGCTCGGCTGGCTTCGGGCCAGCCACCGCGAAACCGACCCGGTCCGAAGCACGCCGCTGCAACCGTTCCACACCCACGTTCGCGAACAGCGGCTGGCGCCGGGCGAAATCGTGCCGGTGGACATCGAAATCTGGCCATCCTCCACGCTTTTTCACGCAGGAGAAACTCTAAGGATCGTGATCAAGGGCGCGGATATCTACGCCGAAGGCGCGCCGTTCCTGCCGTTTGCGCGCCACGAGGCGACGCGCAACGCCGGTCGCCACATCATCCACATCGGGCCGGAGCACAACTCGCACCTGCTGCTGCCGGTAATCCCGAAGGCGGAGGGCTGACCGACAACCTGTCGGCAACCGCCAGCCAAAGGCCGCAGGGCCGAAAAGGCACTGGCATAGCGGGCATCCGGCCATCGCGGGACTACTGAAACCTGGCGATGGGGTACGTCTTGATTTTTTGCAGGGCGGTGCCTTTCCAGCACCGCCCTGTCCTGTTCAGAAATTGCGACGAACGCTGACTTTCCATTCGCGCGGCAGGGCCGGCTGCCCCACGACGATGCCAATCGGGTAACGGATCTTGTTCAGGTAATAGAACTTGTTGAACATGTTGGTGACCGAAACCGAAAACTGCCAGTCGCGCGATGCGTCCTCGAAGGTCAAACGGCCGTTGGCGACCGCATAGCCATCGACCTTGGCCAGCGGATTGTTGTCGATATTGGAGAAGAACGAGGACTGGTAATTCACGTCCACGCGCGGAGTGATCGTCCCCGCATCTCCCACTGCGAAGGCGTACTGGACGCCGGCGCCGAATTTCCATTCCGGCGCATAGGGTGCCTTGTTGCCAAGCGTGATGCCGCGGATGGTTGCCCCGGTGGCGCCAATCCGGGTCAGCTGGAAGTCGAGCCAGCTGCCCGAAGCGTCGATGGTCAACCCTTCGACCGGGCGGGCGGTCACTTCGACCTCGACGCCCTTCATGTCCGCGTCACCCGCATTGACCGGCGTGGCGTTGGTCACGCTGTTGACCGTGGGGGAAACGTTGGTGAAAACGATGTCCTTGTATTTGTTGATGAACGCGGAAATGTTCACGCGGAGCGCGCGGTCGAAGAAATCGGTCTTGGCGCCGATTTCCCAGGCCGTGAGCGTTTCGGGATTGAACGAGACGGCCTGTTCCGGCGCGAACGGACGCGGATTGACGCCGCCACCCTTGTAGCCGGTGGAGAACTGCGCGTAGGTCATCACGTTATGCGACCAGCGGTAATCCACGTTGGCGCGGTAATCCCAGCGGGTCTTGGCAAACCGGCCGGTGACGCCATTGATCGCGCCAGCCACGGTATAGGCGGGCTGAGACACGTCGTAGGGATTGAGGCGGCCGTAGGTATAGGTCTTCTTGTCGTCGGTATAGCGGATGCCGCCCGTCACCGTCAGCGCGTCGGTCAGCTTGTACGAAGCATGCGCGAAGGCCGAAACGCTACGGGCGGGAATGCGGTCGCGCGTAACATAGAAGTTCTGGGTCGCCGTGCCGGGCGCGATGAACGTCACACCGCCAAATTTGCTCGTCGCCTTGTAGTAGAAGCCGCCAACGGTCCATTCCAGTTTGTCCTGGAAAGACGATCCGCTGAGGCGCAACTCCTGGGTGAACTGCTCGTGATCGTAGATGTAGTTGGCGGAATTGGTGGAGTATGGCGTGAGATCGAGGTCGGAACCATAGCTGCCCTTGTAGCGCTGGTAGGCCGAGATCGCCTTGAGCGCGAGACCATCGCCGAACTTGTAATCGATCGTGCCATAGACTTCGCGGCCGCTGACCTTGCTGACCGGCGGGATGTAGGTGGCGCCGTGGCTGCCGGTGGCATCGGTGAAGGGCAGATTCAGATAGGTGGCGTAGTTGGTATAGGAATTGGGGCCGGTGATGAACTGGGCGGGATTCGTGCCCGCAGGCATCGAGGCGGTGGTGGTCAGCGACAGCAGCTTGCTGGCACCGATTTCCGAATGGTCTTCGGTTACCATGCCCACCAGGTTCACCTCGAGCTTATCGGTGGCGAGCCAGCGCAGGGCGAGACGCCCCGCCTGCATGTTCTGGCCCCCTTCCTTGCCGAGCTTGCAATCCGCGCCGGTGGTCGCCGCCGGAACGCCGCTGGCCGGGTTGAGGCAGCCGTAGTCCAGACGGGTCAGATAGCCGTCCCGCGTCTTCGAAACGCCCGATACGCGGACGAACAGCTTGTCGGGCACCAGCGCGAAATCGGCGCTGCCCTTCAGTTCGATGCGGTTGAAGGCCCCGTATCCCGCCTCGACATAGCCGGTGCCGCTGCCGGTGGGCTTTGCCGAATAGAGTTTTACCGCGCCGCCGATCGAATTCTTGCCCGCCAGTGTACCCTGCGGGCCGCGCAGGATTTCCACACGGTCAAGGTCGAGCAGGTCGAAGATCGAACCCAGCAAGGTGCCGTGGAACACGTCATCGACGTACATGCCCACGCCCGGTTCGAACGCGAAGCTGCTGTCGTACTGGCCGATACCGCGAATATAGACTTGCGCGGCCGGGCCAAAGGCGGAGCCGCCGGGGCGGATGTTCACGTTGGGCGCTGCCGCTGCCACGTCCACGACGCTGCCAAGGTTACGGTTCTGGATCGAAGCGGCATCCACGGCCGTGATAGCCAGTGGAGTGTCCTGGAGATTCTGGGCGCGGAACTGCGCCGTCACCACGATTTCACCCGTCGTTTCGGGCGAGGTGGACGGATCGGCAGTGCCTTGTTGTTCGGCGGCTTCCTGGGCCGAAGCCGCTGGCGTCCAGCCGACAAGAGCGACCGCCGCGAGGCTGGCATTTGCCAAAACATGCGCGCGCCGCGCACGCGAGCTGAAATTGCGAAACATTGATGTTCTCCCTGGACTTGCGGAGCATGCGGCGTCGCCGTCGGACACGCCGATCCGCCGGCACCCGAGCGGCGCCGTTGTTTGAACCGGATCATGAGATGGATGGAGCGGAGGCGCCTGCCGGCGAGCTCCGGAATGTGGTCAGTCTATCGATCACGCATACATGCAATTCCCCTCCACATCGCTCTCATGGCGAATTGTCGGGAGTGCTATTGGTTTATATAGCAACCTATGTCAAGGCGATTGTCATGCTGTCGGGCGGATCTCTCGCTCGACTTCCAGGGGGTCGATGGCGTTGGCCAGCTCCATGTTGTTGAACATGCGCGCGAGATAGCCCAGCACGATGGTTTTCTCGTTCGGAGAGAAGCCGTCGAGCATCAGTTTCTCACGAGCCAGCGAAACCGCGACAATCCGGTCGTGAAGGGCATAGCCCTCGTCCGTCAGCTGGATCGGCCGCGATCGCTTCGAATCGCCGATGCTAACCAGTCCCTTGCCTTCGAGAACTTGCATGGATCGGCTCGTAATAGACTTGTTCATCACGAGAATTTCAGAAATCTCCGCAGCGGTGAGCGGGCCGCTGTGCGCGATGACGGTGATGATTCGCGCTTCGTTGATGCCGATTCCGAAATGCTTCAGATAGATGCGCGACTGTCCGCGTTCCATGCCGTTGGCCAGAACAACGAGGTAGTGCGGAACATAAAGATGACGGTCGATTACCTTGCGCGAGGAAGGTTTGGAGGACTGGTTCATGCCATCTCTTTTGGGGGCTTCCGCCGCTGAGCACAAGCCGGTCCGCATCCGACGCGATTGACAATCATAAGTTGCTATGTAAACTAAATGGGAAGAGGATGTCGTGTCGGAGCCGTTTGCGCACTGTGCTCGCAGGCCATCGGCATGGCATCCGGCCACGAAACTCTCGACAGGATGTCCATGACCGACGCCTCCAGCGCGCCGACGCTCGATTTCGACTTGTTCTCCGCCGACGCGATGGCGGCGCCCGATCAATACGACGATCTGGTTCGGGAAACGGCGCCCGCCGTCTATCTTGCGCGGCACGGCGTGTGGGCCGTGGGCCGACACGCCGATGTTCACGCGGTGTTTTCGGATTGGGAGACGTTCTCCTCGGCTTCGGGCACCGGTTTCACCAACATCCGGAAACAGGGCAACTGGAGGCAACCGAGCCTCATTCTCGAGAACGATCCGCCGGAGCACGGCAAATATCGCCGGTTGCTGAGCCGTATTCTGTCCCCCGCCGTACTCCGCAAACTCAAGGCGGACTTCGTGGCGACGGCCGAAAGCATTGTGGATGCGGCGCTCGATCGCGGCGAGGTCGACCTCGTCGCCGATCTGGCGGAAGCCTTCCCATTCGCGGCGCTGCCCGACGCGGTGGGCTTCCGCAAGGAAAACCGCCGCAATCTGCTCATCTATTCCGAGCTCAACTTCAATGCGATGGGTGAGAAGAACGACCTGTATCGCGCCGCGCTGGAGCGGGCGACACCGATCCTCGATTGGGTTGTCGAGAATTGCCGGCGCGATGCCGTCGCCCCGGATACGCTGGGATCCGCGATCTTCGATGCGGTCGATACGGGCGAAATCACCGAGGAAGAAGCCGGCCTGCTCGTCCGCATTTTCATCTCGGCCGGCATGGACACCACGATCAACGGGATCGGCTTTACGCTGGAGGCGCTCGCCCGCCACCCCGAGGCGTGGGCGCAATTGCGCGCCGACCCGACCCGCGCGCGCGCGGCATTCGACGAGGGCCTGCGCTACCGGGCACCCAGCCCCTATATCGGCCGCACGACCACGCGAGAGGTGGATATAGGCGGCGTGCGGATCGGAGCGGAAGAAAAGGTGATCCTGTTCCTTTCCGCCGCCAATCGCGATCCCCGTCAGTGGTCGGACCCCGAACGCTTCGATATCGAACGCAAGACATCGGGGCATCTGGCCTTCGGGTTTGGCATTCATGGGGGCGTTTGCGGGAGGGGGCGGAATCCTACGCTAAGGATTTGGGCCAGCGATATTCCCCGGTTAGATTGATGTGTTCCCATCCCAACGGCGAGACGTGGGCGAGTAGATCAGGCGCGATATGGGT
>NZ_RQSI01000014.1:0-121317 GCF_003856955.1 Novosphingobium sp. LASN5T | reverse complement strand
ACACACCGCGGAAACCATCTTGGCCAGCGGTCACGTGCGACCGCACCGAAAGGCCGGACATATGGAAGCAAGCGATCCGATCAAATTTTCCGTTCAGCCCTTGCAAGAGGGAGCCGTCCACATATGGTCGAGGACGTGAGGCCGGCCCGGAACTTGCGGTTTTGGCGCTGCCGCGCCGATCTCGCGCAGTGTGGCGACGGGATCGACCGGCATGACCTCGCGCGCCATTTCCCGAACGGCGCGGCGGTGCGTTGACTTGCGTTGCGCGGACGCAACCGCGCCAGCGGGGTCGCGCATGGCGTACTGGTAGTCTTCGGTTAGCCGGACAGGGCCAAGATCGGGCAGGAAGGCGATGGGGGCTTCGGCCTTGCGCCACGGTATGGCGACCTGAACCGTGGTGCCCTTCGTGAGGCTTAGCAGCGCGTAATGCGTGTAGACCTTGCCATCGATCCGCAGCCCGCCACGGCTAAGGATGCGGTCTTCGCGCTCGCAGAACGCGGCGTCCAGCGCGAGCGGATCGGGCATGATCGGCCGCCAGCCGGCATCAACCTTGTCCTGAAACACCTGATTGGGCGAGCGCCCACCCCACTGGCCGCCCATTTCCTTCTGATGGAAGAATGCGAGCAGGCCATGGCAATCCTCAAGGAATTGCGCCCACGGCCCTTGATAGGGGATGACCTCTTTGCCCACGTTCTGGGTCTTTTTCTTCATCCGGTCATCGCCGGCATAGCCTTCGAGCGCGGAGAAGCAGTACCGGTTGAGACGGGCAAACAACGGCTCGATCGGCTTGGCCGGCGCGTTGTAGGGCAGTGCCTTCACGATCTCCCGACCGGCGCGGTTGTTCACCATCTCCAACGCCGGCAGGATGCGGTCCAGTGCGCCGTTTTCAGAGCCGTTGTCGAGGTAGAGCGTCTGCGGGAAACCCCATTCCGGGGCGGTCGCCATCGCAATAAAGCCTTCAATCACATGCTCGCGGCGGATGCTGGTTCGCGCCTCGCACAGCACGATGTGGGCGAAGAACCGGCTTGTCCCGGCATCCATGAAGCCGACGATCTTGGGCCATGCCATCGTGCCGTCAGGGCGCGTGACCGGGACATTCATATGATGCACGTCGATCACGACCACTTCCATCGGCGCGAGCGCGGTAGAATCGCGGCTGATGCGCGGAAGTTCGTCAGCGAACCGCTTGGCGTCGGTCCGCATCGTGTTGACCTTTTCGTGGCCGCGCCAGCGGTTCACATGCTCGTCGCTGGCCTTGTAAGCGGCATCGGGCAGTATGATGCCTTGCGCCTCACACTGTTTCCGGAATTCCCAAAGGGCCGTCGTGGCAACTTGCGGTGTGCCTGCGTCGGCGGCGCGGGAGGCCCAGAAACTCTTGCACCAGAGATCGAAGGCGTCGCCAAGCTGTGGCAGCAGCGCCGGATCGTAGCCGGCCGCAACGTAGGCATTGTCGAACACCCGCGAGATATGGACGCGCCGCTCCCCGGCATTCGCGTGAACTTTCCGAACCACGCCGGACACACCGTGCTTTTCAAAGCCGGCTATCCAGCGTTCGATTGTCCGAACATTGACACGCTCCCGCTCGGCGGCTTCCTTGATCGCCTTGCGCCTGCCGCTGGAGCGCGGCGGATGCTGTAGGGCTGGTTCGATCAGGGCGTATCGCTCCAGCGCCTGCTGGACGTACTTGGGGTCCTCCAGCATCGACGGCCGATATGGCGCTGCGGCAGCCGGGACCGGCAGCATGGGCAGTGAAGAGGGCTTTGAAGCGGCGTTGAATGTCGCCTGAAGCTGCTCTGGCAGGCTGCTTAGAAGGACTTCATAGCGTTGGCCGGATTTGCCGCCGCGGCCATATTTGTGCCGGAAAACGAGCCTGAACTTGCGCGAACTGCGGCCCTGTACCGCTTGGTGCACATGATAGCGCGCGGTACGCACTGGAACGCCGGATAGCTCCGCGAATTCTTCGACTGAGAGCCAAATTGGCATCAGGCCGCCGCCCGTCCGCTTGCAGCCAAGATACGGGAGCGCAGTCGCTCCGACACAGGTCCGACATGCTTGCCCTGAAGCGCGCGCCAAGCCCGCGCAGGGTCGATATTATTTTCACGACACCAAGCGCCCAGCGACGAGCCATTTAGAATGAAAGCGGCACGAACCACTTGCAGAATATCTGGCTGTGCCCGAGAAGCCCTAGCCATGGAAACACCTCGCAAAACTCCACCTGCCTCAGAATCGAACGTTGCAAACGATTTGTCAAGAACGTTCACATCGCGATTGTTCGGATCGTTCTGGCCGCAGACGTCGGAGCAGGTTGGCGGTTTCCTATTCGATGCTGCGTGCGCGCTAGGTATGCGTGAGGCCGATCTGGCCCGGTCTCTTGGCGTATCTAAGGCTACTTTGTCTGGCTGGAAGGCGCGGGCCGTCATTCCTGCGGTTCATGCAAAATGGTTTGCAGAAGAATTCGCAGTTGCGGTGTTGTCAGGAAACCAGCTGAACAAAATGCTGGACAGCAGACATGCTGGAATTCCCGCAGTTTTTCGTGTTTTTCAGCAAACTGACTTCAATCCATTTGGATTGGAATTTGATAACTCAGATCAAGCTATTGATGTGTGCGAATTTTATTTTGGTGGTTTGTGCCGGCTTGCCTTATTTATCCAAAATCGCTTGGACCTTGGCGATCAGGTGGTGATGGAGATGGGGCTAGAGAAAAGAACCGCGAGCTTGCTTTGGCAAATGGCCCTTGCCGTTAGGCCGCGATTGGCATTCCGTTATGGTTCGCGTCCGCCTTCCTAGTGTGGAAGGCGATCAGATGGTGCGGCTGCGAAATCCTAAAGCCAATCTGTTCGAGGTATAATCGCCGAACCTTGCCGCAATACATGGTAAAACCTTGCCGCAATCAACGACACGCCGCGCGCGCAATGCCCAATTCTAAGGGGATCGGAATTGCGGCAAGGTCGGCACTTTGAATTTGTCAGAAAAATCCGACAAAACGGCGCTATTTCGGAACTTTGTTATCCGATTGCGGCAATTTCGATGATGACACCAATCCGACAAATTCTAATCGCGCCTCCACCAAGAGCCGTCTTGCGCTCTGTGAACAAATCTGGAACACGGGTGCCCATGTCGCTCAGCAAGATTTCCGTCCGTGGCGCCCGTGAACACAACCTTAAGGGTATCGATGTCGATCTCCCGCGGGACAGCCTGATCGTCATCACCGGGCTTTCCGGTTCGGGCAAATCCTCGCTCGCGTTCGATACGATCTATGCCGAAGGGCAGCGCCGCTACGTTGAATCGCTGTCGGCCTATGCCCGCCAGTTTCTCGAGATGATGCAGAAGCCGGATGTCGAGCACATCGACGGCCTCAGCCCCGCGATCTCGATCGAGCAGAAGACCACCAGCCGCAACCCGCGCTCGACCGTGGCCACGGTCACCGAGATCTACGACTACATGCGCCTGCTGTGGGCGCGCGTGGGCGTGCCCTATTCGCCGGCCACCGGCCTGCCGATCAGCGCGCAGACGGTCAGCCAGATGGTCGATCGCGTGATGGCCCTGCCCGAAGGCACGCGCGCCTATCTGCTGGCGCCGGTGGTGCGCGGCCGCAAGGGGGAGTACCGCAAGGAACTGCTGGAATGGCAGAAGGCGGGCTACACCCGTGTCCGCATCGACGGCGAGCTCTACGCGATCGAGGAAGCCCCCGCGCTCGACAAGAAGTACAAGCACGACATCGAGGTGGTGGTTGACCGCATCGCCGTGCGGGATGGCATCCAGACCCGGCTGGCCGACAGCTTCGAACAGGCGCTCAAGCTGGCCGAGGGGCTGGCCTATATCGACCTGGCGGATGGCGTGGTGCCAGGGCGCGAGGACGAGGCGCAGGCCAAGGGCAAGAATCTGAAAGGCGCCGGCCTGCCGCCCAACCGCATCGTGTTCAGCGAAAAGTTCGCCTGCCCGGTCAGCGGCTTCACCATCGAATCGATCGAGCCGCGCCTGTTCAGCTTCAACGCGCCGCAGGGCGCGTGCCCGGCCTGCGATGGTCTGGGTGAAAAGCTGCTTTTCGATCCGCAACTGGTCGTGCCCAACGAGGCGCTCAGTCTCAAGCAGGGCGCGGTCGTGCCCTGGGCCAAGTCCAACCCGCCGTCGCCCTATTACATGCAGGTGCTGTCCAGCCTAGCTGCGCATTTCGGGTTCAGCCTGGAAACGCCGTGGGAGAAGCTGCCGGGCGAGGTGCGGCTGGTGATCCTCTATGGCACCGGCGGCAAGGCCGTGCCGCTGACCTTCGTCGATGGCAAGAAGAGCTACACCGTCACCAAGGCGTTCGAAGGGGTGATCGGCAATCTCAACCGCCGCATGCTCCAGACCGAAAGCGCGTGGATGCGCGAGGAACTGGGCAAGTTCCAGACCGCGCAGCCGTGCGAGACCTGCGGCGGGGCGCGCCTCAAGCCCGAGGCGCTGGCGGTGAAGATCGCGAGCGAGGACATCTCGATGTCCACCCGCCGTTCGGTGGCCGACGCGCTGGCGTGGTTCTCCACGCTGGAGGAGAAACTGACCGACCAGCAGCGGCAGATCGCCAAGGCGATCCTCAAGGAAATCAACGAGCGGCTGGGCTTCCTCAACAACGTCGGCCTCGATTACCTCAATCTCGATCGCACGTCGGGCACGCTGTCGGGCGGGGAAAGCCAGCGCATCCGCCTGGCCAGCCAGATCGGTTCGGGCCTTTCGGGCGTGCTCTATGTGCTCGACGAACCCTCGATCGGGCTGCACCAGCGCGACAACGACCGCCTGCTCGAAACGCTCAAGCGCCTGCGCGACCTTGGCAACACGGTGATCGTGGTGGAGCATGACGAGGACGCGATCCGCACCGCCGACTGGGTCGTCGATCTCGGGCCGGGCGCGGGCGTCCATGGCGGCGAGATCGTGGCGCAGGGCACGCTCAAGGACATTCTCAAGAGCAAGGCCAGCCTCACCGGCCAGTACCTGACGGGCGCGCGCCGCATCGACGTGCCGGCGCACCGCCGCAAGGGCAACGGGCTGGACCTGGTGGTGGAAGGCGCACGGGCCAACAACCTGCGCAACGTCACCGCGCGCATTCCGCTGGGCACGTTCACCTGCATCACCGGGGTTTCCGGCTCGGGCAAGTCGTCGCTGACGATCGACACGCTGCAGGCAGGCGCCGCGCGCGTGCTCAATGGCGCGCGGGTGATCGCCGGGCCGCACGACGCGATCAAGGGGCTCGAAGCCTGCGACAAGGTGATCGAGATCGACCAGTCGCCGATCGGCCGCACGCCGCGGTCAAACCCCGCCACTTATACCGGCGCGTTCACCCTGATCCGCGACTGGTTCGCCGGGCTCCCGGAATCCGAGGCGCGCGGTTACAAGGCCGGGCGCTTCAGCTTCAACGTCAAAGGTGGCCGGTGCGAATCCTGCCAGGGCGACGGCCTGATCAAGATCGAGATGCACTTTCTGCCCGACGTGTACGTGACGTGCGAGGAATGCGGCGGCAAGCGCTACAACCGCGAAACGCTGGAAGTGAAGTTCAAGGGGCACTCGATTGCCGACGTGCTGGACATGACGATCGAGGACGCCGAGGAATTCTTCAAGGCGGTGCCGCCGATCCGCGACCGGATGCACATGCTGAACGAAGTGGGGCTCGGCTACGTCAAGGTCGGCCAGCAGGCAACGACGCTCTCGGGTGGCGAGGCGCAGCGCGTCAAGCTGGCCAAGGAACTGTCGCGCCGCTCCACCGGGCAGACGCTCTATATCCTCGACGAGCCGACCACCGGCCTCCACTTCGAGGACGTGCGCAAGCTGCTGGAAGTGCTGCACCGGCTGGTCGAACAGGGCAACAGCGTGGTCGTGATCGAACACAACCTGGACGTGATCAAGACCGCCGACTGGATCATCGACATGGGGCCGGAAGGTGGCGTGCGCGGCGGCGAGATCGTGGCCGAAGGCACACCGGAAGACGTGGCGAAGAATCCGCGCAGCTTCACCGGGCAATATCTGGGGCCGCTGCTGGCGCGCCACGGCTGACGGACGCGGGCGAGGGAAGCGGGCGGCGGGCTTGACTCCGGGCCGTTCCCACCGCCAAAATCGGCGCCCAGGGCAGCAAGATCCTGATCGGGGAAGATGGTGGCAGGCGAAGGCGGCGCGCAGGGAATCGTGCCGTTCGGGGGATCTGTCATGCCGGTTGCGATCGCATTGCCCATTTCCGAAGCCGAACGGGCAGAGGCTCGCTCTCGATCCGGTAGCGCTTGCGTACGATGCGGTTGCACCGTCGCCTGTTTTTGTCGCGCGGGCGGGGAAGAGGCTTCGCCCGCGTTCCTGCTTTGCCCGGACTGCATGGCAATCATCGAGCGGGGCGGCGTGCCGGCGGAAACGATCGCGCGGTTGCGTGACGTGCCGGTTGCGATCCAGGCCGGCCTGGATCGCTCCCCGCTGCTGTTCACCGTCGAGGAGCAGATTCCGGACATCGTCTTTCCCGGCGGGGCGAGGATGACGGGGACCTATTGTCCGATCACCGTCGATGCCCGGCCATTGCTGTCGTTCCGGCCGCAGCCGGTGCTCGGCGGACCGATCGTGATGAGCCTGGTGTTGGGCGCCGTGGACGAGGAACCGGATCTGATCGTGAAGGACAACGAATGGCGACCGGCATCGGATGCGTGGCACTTCGAGCGGCGGGGCAACCGTTACCGCTTCAGCCATCGCAGCGGCACCGCGTTACTTGCCTTCGCGCACCGGACCGCCGACGAAATCGCGATCGAGGCCATGCGTGGTGTGTTCGGCAACACGATACTGGAGATCGGGGAGCGCGGAACGCTGCTGAACAATGTGGCCGTAACGATTCCGTCAGTCCGGTCGCAACTGGTCGGGGTGCATTTGTAGGGCGCGCCGCGCGCGCGCTTCAACCGATCTCGTCGTTGACCACCATCAGCGCCAGTTCGGTGCGGTTCTCGATGTTCAGCTTCTGATATATGGCATGGAGATAGACCTTCACGGTCCCCTCGCCGATGTTCAGCTGCTGCCCTATTTCCCGGTTCCGCATGCCCTTGGCCACAAGCCTGGTAATGTCGCGCTCGCGCGCGTTGAGCTTGGCGAAAGGGTTGATGACGGGCTTGAGCGACAAATCGAGCGCGCGTTGCAGGAAGGCCGGGGCGATTGCCTTTTCGCCGGCATGGACCCGTTCCAGCACCTGGACCAGCTCGCTTTCCGCGCCATCCTTGGACACGATGCCCTGCACGCCCGCCCGCATGACGGCCATGAGCTGCCGATCGGTGATCTCGGCGGTGAGCAGCACGACCGGACGTTCGTCGCCTTTTTCGCGCAGCGCTTCCAATGCCGCCACGCCATTCAGGCCGGGCATGTTGATGTCCAGCAGCACCACGGCGGGATTGTGCTGCTCGATCGCGGCCAGCGCTTCCTCCCCGCTGGCGGCGGTAGCGACTACCTGGAAGGGCGTGCCGCGCAATACCGCTTCCACGCCGGCGCGGATGAAGCCGTGATCGTCAGCCACAAGAATCGGGATCATGCGCCCGTCCTTTCCGGAAGCGCGATGCGCAGGGTCACGCCCCGCGCACTGTTGTCGATGGCCAGCATGCCGCCCAGCGCCTCTACCCGCTCGCTGATCGAACGGGGGGTGGCGTGCGCCTTGTCGGCGGGGAAACCGGAGCCGTCATCGCTGACAATCATCTTGAGCGTTCCATCGTCTTGAATAAGGTTAACCCCTATAAGACGACACCGACCGTGCCGAACCGCATTCGCCACGGCCTCTCTTGTGATCTGGCGTATCTCGTGCGCCAGATCCATGGGGACAAGCAACGGACCGGGTGGCGCATCCAGTCGGGTTTCGATGGCCCAGTGATGCCCCAGTTCTTCCAGCAGCGTGCCAAGCTCCTCGGTCAGATCGGTCCGGCGATCCCCCTTTTCGCCAAGGCGCAGGCGCTCGATCATCCTGCGCATTTGCGCCTGTTCGCGCCGCAGCGCTTCCTTGATCGCGACAATTTCGGTGTCGGGATCGTTGCCCTCGCGGATCCAGCGCCGCAACGCTTCCAGCCGGAACAGCGTGCCGGCGAGAAACTGTGCGACGCTATCGTGCAAGTCCCGGGCAAGGGCGTTGCGCAGGTTCGAAACTTCCCGCGCGCGCGCCAGCATCGCCACGTCCTCGCGATCGAGCGCCTGTTCGGCATCGCGCGTCATTTGCGCCAGCAGCGGCAGGTCATCGGGCGAGATGCCGCGGATGCCCCACAGCAGAAGCTGGCCCGGTCCGCGGGCCGCGCCGATCGAGGCGGCAAGGCCTTCTTTCACCTCGCACAGCGTGGCGAGATGCCAGACGTGCCGTTCGCTCGCGTGGTTGACCATTCCGTCGGTGTCCAGCCACAACTGGCGATGCCGCTGGCCGTCGAACAGGGTGGGACGGCAGGAAATCTCGATTTCGGTCAGCAGCGGGCCGGGGCCGACGCGCAGCGCCCGTGTGGCACCTCCGCTGGCGATCATGATTTCCACCCACGGCTCCTCGCCGTCCGCCAGCGCGATGGCGCCGCCCGTGGCACCCAGCACGGTGCGCGCGTGGTCGAGGATCGTTGTCATGATCGCGTCGTGGCGCAGGCCCGGCAGCCCCGGCGGTTCCGGCAATCGCGGCGCGCTGGCCCGGTCGCCGCCGGTGCTCAGCCAGAGCATCATGATCGCCAGCCCGATCGTGTAGCCCTGCCGCCGGCTGAAACGGTAGGGATCGATGCTGAGGTGAAGGGAATGCATCAGCAGGCCGAGCGCGAAATTCAGCAGCACCAGTGCCAGCGCCGTCCAGAGCACGCCGCGCCATCCCCAGCGCAGCGAGGCGCCAATCAGGATGAACGATGCAAAGACGATGAACGGGCTGGAAAATTCCTTGAAGGCGGATTCGGTCATGTAGGTCGCGGCCGTGAAGATCGCGATATCGATGACGTGCATCAGCCGGGCCAGCCGGAAATCGTACCACCAGCTGCGGAAGGCGATGACGGTGGCGAACCCGCACCACGCAGCATAGGCGATCAGAAGGGTGTAGGTGGCGGCGACCGAACGTGTCGGTTGCACCGGATCGAGCCAGACCGCGGCGATGAAGATTAGGGCCAGCATCAGCCGGCTCAGCGCCAGCAATCGGCTCCGTCGTCGCGAAAACAACTGGCGCTCCACGTCTTTCCCCCTGCGTGCCGAAGACCATGTACCGGCGGAAAGAGGCGCTTCGCAACGGGCATGAGGCGGAAGTCCTCAGGCGCGCAGGCGGGAGGCTTGCTCCGTGACGGTGCAATACCTCCGAAAATATCGTTAATCTTTGTTTGGATTTAGTCGCCGATTAGTTCAAATTGGTTCTCGGATCGATCGGGCGAAGGTTTGTGGCGGGTCGAATGGATGGACGTTGAAGCGATGACAAGCGGTGCCGAAGAGAATGGGGGCAACCCCTTGGCGGCGCTGACGTCGAAGCAGCGGGAAGTTTTGGATCTGCTGATCCAGCACAAGACCTCGAAGGAAATTTCGCGCCTGCTCGGCATTTCGCCACATACCGTGGACCAGCGGATATTGCTGGCGCGCGGTAAGCTGGGCGTCGCCACGCGCAACGAGGTGGCGCAGGCCTATCGGCGGCTCAAGACGATATACGAACAGCCCGTATATGATTTCTCCCACATCGACGGTGACGGCGAGGAAGCGCACGATCCGGTCCGGGAAGTCACGATGCCGGCCGGTGAGGCGGTTCAGACCGTCGCCACGGTCAAGCCCCCGCGGGGCGAGACCGAGGCGATGCAGGCAAGGTTTTCGGCGACGGGCCAGGCAATGGCCTTCGTCTCCGGAAAGGCGCCTGGCGACACGGCCTATCATGTCCTCCCGGAGATGTTCGACGGGCCATACGGAACCCTGCTTCGGCTTGGCGCGATCGTGGCGATCGCATTGTTCCTGATTCTGATCGTGCTGGGGGGGCTGACCATGTTCGCCCAGCTTTCGACGATCATCGATCACTGACCCGCCGTCGCATCTCCTCCACGATGCTGCAATGGCAGCGGCGCGATCTTCGCCGCTGAGAGGAGGGTACGACGATGACGATGAATACCCAGGTTGCACAGATGCGTATCACGCGGGATCTCCACGATGCCGAAGGTGCGCTTGACGAGGCGCTGATCCGGCAGGCACGGCTTTTCGCCACGATGGTCAGCGCGCGACGCGAAAGCGGTGCGGCGCCGTTCATGGGGCAGGATGCGCTTCTGCGGTTGGCGAAGAGCCAGCAATCGATGCTCACGGCCGGCGGCGAACTTGCCCGCGTCCACGGCCGTCTCAGCGAGATTGCGGTGGAGACGAACGGTGGCAACGACGGCTGCCCCCCGGTCAATGCGAGCCTCGATGAATCCGCGGTCGTGACCGGGGTCGCGGCCTGATGCTTTCCGGTGGCCGATCCGTCCGTTTCATGTGAACAGGCATGTCCTACATCTGGCTGACCCGCATCCTGCTCTTCGCTGTCGTGCTTGTTGCCGCCCGCAAGGGCGGCGAGCCGGAGCGACTGACGGCTGCGGTCCTGCTGTCGACGTTCGTCCTTGATCTCGTCAACCACGCGGTGTTCGGTGACCCCGTGTGGTACGCGGTCAATCCCGGCCACGTCGTGATCGATAGCTGGGCGTTCTGCGCGCTGCTGTCGATCGCCCTCTACGCCAACCGCGGGTGGCCCCTGCTCGTTGGCGCCGGCCAGATGATCGTGATGGTAGGGCATGTCGCCAAGCTGTGGGATCTGACGATGGCCCGGCGTGCGTACTGGGTGCTCACGCAGATGCCATTCCTGTTGCAGCTGATGGTCCTGTTGATCGGGACCGTGGCCCACATGAACCGGGAACGCCGGATTGGCCCGTATCAATGCTGGCGGTGGGCCTGAAGGCCAGCCCACCGCCCCATTTTCAGGGATATTCCCGTTACATGACCGTACCTCACATCCGCGCGGCGAAAGGCCGCGCGATGCCCAACGGCGAGCAGACCACGGTGGCGAACGGCAATGCCGTCTATTCTGGCGGCATGACCGCGGAGGCGGGAAGCGCCCTGCGCGGTGCCGACGCGCAGCACGACGCGCGGATCACTCTCGCCCGCGAACTCTACGCCGCGCGGCGGCGCCGAAGCCGCCTGTTCCCCGCCGACCTGTTCGGAGAGCCGACGTGGGACATACTGCTGGATCTTTACGTTGCCGGGCGCGAAAGCCGGCGTGTGCCGACCACCAGCGCCTGTATCGGGGCGCATGTGCCCCCGACCACCGCGCTGCGATGGCTGCGTATTCTGGAAGCCCGCGGTTTCGTGGAGCGCGAGAGCGACGGCAAGGACGGCCGACGCACCTTCGTGCGGCTGACCGTCCGGGGAAACGCGGCGATGGATGATTTCCTCGACGCGATGCTGGCCAACATCGGCGATGGCGTGAATGCGTCCAGCCTCGGAATCTGATGCCGTTCGTGGTCAGCGCCGGCGTTCGTAGCGGCACTTGTTCTTGTTCTTGCGGGCGATCTCATGGCCTGCAACGCCACCCGCCGCCGCGCCGATCAGCGTGCCGGCGGTTCCGCCCGCGATGACCTTGCCGAGCACTGCACCGCCGACCGCGCCGATCACCGCGCCGCCGGTCTTGCTGATCCGCTTGCTGCAATCGCGCGCCTGCGCCGGCGAGGTAGCGGCGAGGGCGGCGACCGCAATGACCGCGGTCAGCGAGGATTTGATGCGAAAGGTCATGAAGTTTCCCCCGATTGGCTTGGAATATGGTGGCGCAACGATCGGAACCCTTACCGGTTCCCGGTGATGGCGCACGCCGAGGTTGCCGGGGAACGCCGGTGCCCGGGAGCGCCGATGCCGGGTAAGGGACGCCGACCCGGATGCGGCGCCCCTTCCCGTGCGGTCAGTCGGTGATCTGCCAGCGGATCGCTGTGGTAAAGCTGCCGGCGGTTTTCGCGCCATCCTTGTCGGTGGCGGGATCGAACCGGGCGCGTGCGCTTACTTTGGCGCAGGCCGCGCGGTCGAGTTCGTCATGCCCGCTGCTGCCGATCACTTCGCAGCCGGTGACCCGCCCGTCGGCGCCTATGCCCAGCCGCAACCTGGTGAGGCCTTCCCAGTTTTCACGGATCGCGCGGGTGGGGTAATCGTTGCGGGTGATCCACAGGCCGGCATCGCCGCGAGGACGGGCCGCCTTGGGCGTGAACATGGGCGAGGGCGTCGGTGTCGGTCCGAGGCCGCCGACATCGCCGCCAAGATCGCCTCCGCCGATCGTCAGGGTTCCCGGATCGACAGGAGTTACCTTGTCATTGGCTCCCAGGAACAGGTCCTTGCCGGCGTCGAGGTCGATGCCCTTGTCGGGAACCTTGATCTCCTGCTTGTCGCGCGCGGCTTTCGGTTCGAGCGTGGGCAATGGCTTGGGCGGAGGGGCAGGCGGGGCGAACCACATCGTCGGCAAGGCATCGCGAACCGTTTCCGCGATCACCCCGCCCGCGAAAGTGGACAGCAGCGCCATGCCGATGCCGACATGCAGCGCCGTCACGGCGGCGGCCGTGCCCAGTCTTCCGCCCAGTTTTCCGCCCAGCCTCCCTTCGACCAGACGCATGGCGGCGCCCGTTCGCCAGTTACCGCGTTCATCAACGTGGACCATCGGCACACCTCTCTCGGCTTGCGTCGTCCCGTTTGTCCCGGCCGTCCGGGGTGGGACGATCATCGTAATGATGCAACATACCATCGATCGACCGCGCGCCGAAGCGAAATCTCTACCAAAATAGTGGATTTAAAGAGACGGAGTCGTTCCGTTCGGAACGCCCTGTTCGCTGTTGCGTGCCGCGGTCCACGCGGGGCCTGTCCTTGACGTTCCGGCGGTTTCCTCGTAATGGCCCGCTCGGTCGACGGGGTCGCAAGGCTCGCGATCGGCTGTAGAGCTGAACATTGCCGGTGCGTATGCAGGCCTCGGGCGGCGGTTTTCCGTCAGTCTTGAGGCTTTCGCTGTTGGGCCGGGCACGCGAATCGTCGCGGCGTCCGCCTTGCCATGCAATCCGTCAAAGTAACCCGGCGCTGTTTGCCCGGGTGGAGCGTTTCAGGCTCGCCGAGGGACGATCCTGCGCAGGCAGGGTCCGGGCCAGGGGCTGTTTGCCCGGGGCCACCCGACCGGCGGACTTTCGACCCTTCACCTTTGCCGGCCGTGCCACAATCAAGGTGAAGAGTACTTCATGCCCACTATCAACCAGCTGATCCGCAAGGGTCGCGTTCCGCAGAAGGCCAAGAGCAAGGTCCCTGCCATGGAGCAGAACCCGCAGAAGCGCGGTGTCTGCACCCGCGTTTACACCACGACTCCGAAGAAGCCGAACTCGGCGCTTCGCAAGGTCGCCAAGATTCGCCTGACGAACCAGCGCGAAGTCATTTCCTACATCCCGGGCGAAGGCCACAACCTGCAGGAGCACTCGGTGGTGCTGATCCGCGGCGGCCGTGTGCGCGACCTTCCGGGCGTGCGCTATCACGTGCTGCGCGGCGTGCTCGACACGCAGGGCGTGAAGGATCGCAAGCAGAGCCGCTCGAAGTACGGCGCGAAGCGTCCGAAGTGAGCTAATCCCGGGCAGGCGCGCGCCGATGGGCCGCGCCCTGCCGGTCGGTGGATGTGGGCCGCTGGCCCGATCAGAAGGAATTCAAGATGTCTCGTCGTCGTAGGCCCGAAAAGCGGGTCATCCTGCCCGATCCCAAGTTCGGTGATCAGGTCCTGTCGAAGTTCATGAACAACCTCATGCTCGACGGCAAGAAGTCGGTCGCCGAAAGCATCGTCTACGGTGCGCTCGACACCATGCAGACCCGCGCCAAGGCGGATCCGGTGCAGCTGTTCCACGATGCGCTGAACAACGTGAAGCCGCAGATCGAAGTGCGTTCGCGCCGCGTCGGCGGTGCGACCTACCAGGTCCCCGTCGAAGTCCGTCCGGAACGCGCCCAGGCGCTGGCGATCCGCTGGCTGATCACGGCCGCGCGCAACCGTTCGGAAACGACGATGTCGGCGCGCCTGTCGGCCGAGCTGCTCGACGCCGCCAACAACCGCGGCAACGCCGTGAAGAAGCGCGAAGACACCCACCGCATGGCCGACGCGAACCGCGCGTTCAGCCACTACCGGTGGTAAAAAGGCCGGCAGCCCCGCCGCCGTCACCGGCTGGCAGGGCCGCCCGTCTTTAAACGGTCACGCAAGTAACCATATGGGGCGGGCCTGAATCCATCAGGCCCCTCCGGAACCCAAGGAAACCCCCATGGCCCGCAGCCATCCGCTCGAGCGCTATCGCAACTTCGGCATCATGGCGCACATCGACGCCGGCAAGACGACGACGACCGAGCGCATCCTTTACTACACCGGCAAGTCCTACAAGATCGGCGAAGTGCACGACGGCGCCGCGACCATGGACTGGATGGAACAGGAACAGGAACGCGGCATCACGATCACGTCGGCCGCAACGACCTGCTTCTGGAACGACCATCGCCTGAACATCATCGACACCCCCGGCCACGTCGACTTCACCATCGAAGTCGAGCGTTCGCTGCGCGTGCTGGACGGCGCGGTTGCCGCGTTCGACGGCGTTGCCGGCGTTGAGCCGCAGTCGGAAACGGTGTGGCGTCAGGCCGACAAGTACAACGTGCCGCGCATGTGCTTCATCAACAAGCTCGACCGCACCGGCGCGAACTTCAAGTACTGCGTGCAGACGATCATCGATCGCCTGGGCGCGACCCCGGCCGTGCTCTATCTGCCGATCGGCGCGGAAAGCGATTTCAAGGGTCTCGTCGACCTGGTCGAGAACCGCGCGATCATCTGGAAGGACGAATCGCTCGGCGCCGAGTTCTTCTATGAAGAGATCCCGGCGGACATGGCCGACGAAGCCGCGGAATACCGCTCGAAGCTGGTCGAACTCGCCGTCGAACAGGACGACGACGCGATGGAAGCCTACCTCGAAGGCAACGAGCCCGACGTGGCGACGCTCAAGGCGCTGATCCGCAAGGGCACGCTGGGCCAGGCGTTCGTGCCGGTGCTGTGCGGCTCGGCGTTCAAGAACAAGGGCGTGCAGCCCCTGCTCGACGCCGTCGTCGATTACCTGCCTTCGCCGCTCGACATTCCCGACGTGCAGGGCGTGAACCCCGACACGGACGAGCCGGACAGCCGTCCGACCGCGGACGATGCCCCGTTCTCGGCGCT
Source organism: Novosphingobium sp. LASN5T (assembly GCF_003856955.1). NCBI lineage: Bacteria > Pseudomonadati > Pseudomonadota > Alphaproteobacteria > Sphingomonadales > Sphingomonadaceae > Novosphingobium > Novosphingobium sp. LASN5T. Next base: position 106,148 of record NZ_RQSI01000014.1, on the reverse strand, counting down.
CGCGTTCAAGATCATGAACGATCCCTTCGTCGGTTCGCTGACCTTCACCCGCATCTATTCGGGCACGCTGACCAAGGGCAGCTACCTGAATTCGGTGAAGAACAAGAAGGAGAAGGTCGGCCGCATGCTGCTGATGCACTCCAACAACCGCGAGGACATCGATACGGCCTATGCGGGCGACATCGTGGCGCTGGCCGGTCTCAAGGAGACCACCACGGGCGATACGCTGTGTTCGGAAAAGTCGCCGATCATTCTGGAGCGGATGGAATTCCCCGAGCCGGTGATCGAGCTTTCGGTGGAGCCGAAGACCAAGGCCGACCAGGAGAAGATGGGCATCGCGCTCAACCGTCTCTCGGCCGAAGACCCTTCGTTCCGCGTTTCGACCGACCACGAATCCGGCCAGACCATCATCAAGGGCATGGGCGAACTCCACCTCGAAATCCTCGTCGACCGCATGCGTCGCGAGTTCAAGGTGGAAGCCAACGTCGGTGCCCCGCAGGTGGCCTATCGCGAATACCTCGCGAAGCCGGTGGACATCGACTACACCCACAAGAAGCAGTCGGGCGGTACGGGTCAGTTCGGCCGCGTGAAGGTCAAGGTCACGCCGGGCGAGCGCGGTTCGGGCATCACCTTCAAGGACGAGATCAAGGGCGGTAACATTCCGAAGGAATATATCCCCGCGATCGAGAAGGGCATGCGTGAGACGGCGGAAACCGGATCGCTGATCGGCTTCCCGATCATCGACTTCGAAATCCTGCTGTACGACGGTGCCTACCATGACGTCGACTCGTCGGCCCTGGCCTTCGAAATCGCCGGCCGTGGCGCGATGCGCGAAGTGGCCCAGAAGTCTGGCATCAAGGTCCTCGAACCGATCATGAAGGTCGAGGTCGTGACGCCGGAAGAGTTCATGGGCGACGTGATCGGCGACATCAACTCCCGCCGTGGCCAGATCCAGGGCACCGACAGCCGGGGCAACGCCCAGGTGGTCGAGGCGATGGTGCCGCTGGCCAACATGTTCGGCTACGTGAACCAGCTGCGGTCCTTCACCCAGGGCCGCGCGCAGTACACGATGCAGTTCTCGCACTACGATGAAGTGCCGGCGAACGTCGCGACCGAACTCAAGTCGAAGCTCGCCTGATCGGGTTCGATCGGGGGAACATAGGAAAGCTTGCCTGATCCCGCGGATCAGGCTAGGGGCGGCGCCTGATTTTCTGGCGCGAGTCTGGCGGGTGCCGTCTCCAACAGCAATCAACAGCTAGTGAAAAGAAGGTTTGAACAATGGCCAAGGCTAAGTTTGAGCGGAACAAGCCGCACTGCAACATCGGCACCATCGGTCACGTCGACCATGGCAAGACCACGCTGACCGCCGCGATCACCAAGGTGCTCGCGGAAACCGGTGGCGCGACGTTCACCGACTATGCCAACATCGACAAGGCTCCGGAAGAGCGCGAGCGCGGCATCACGATCTCGACCGCCCACGTCGAGTACGAGACGGCCAACCGTCACTACGCGCACGTCGACTGCCCGGGTCACGCCGACTACGTGAAGAACATGATCACCGGTGCCGCCCAGATGGACGGCGCGATCCTGGTCGTGAACGCCGCTGACGGCCCGATGCCGCAGACCCGCGAACACATCCTGCTCGCCCGCCAGGTCGGCGTGCCGGCGCTGGTCGTGTACATGAACAAGGTCGACCAGGTTGACGACGAGGAAATTCTCGAGCTGGTCGAGCTGGAAGTGCGCGAACTGCTGTCGTCGTACGATTTCCCGGGCGACGATATTCCGATCATCAAGGGTTCGGCTCTCGCTGCCCTTGAAGGCCGCAACGACGAGATCGGCAAGAACTCGATCAACGAGCTGATGGCCGCTGTCGACAGCTACATCCCGCAGCCGCCGCGCCCGACCGACAAGCCCTTCCTGATGCCCGTCGAAGACGTGTTCTCGATCTCGGGTCGTGGTACGGTCGTCACCGGCCGTATCGAAACCGGCATCATCAAGGTGGGTGAAGAAGTCGAGATCATCGGCCTCAAGGACACCGCCAAGACCACCGTCACCGGCGTCGAAATGTTCCGCAAGCTGCTCGACCAGGGCGAAGCCGGCGACAACATCGGTGCGCTGATCCGTGGTATCAAGCGTGAAGAAGTCGAGCGTGGCCAGGTTCTCGCCAAGCCCGGTTCGGTGACGCCGCACACCGAATTCTCGGCCGAAGTCTACGTGCTGTCGAAGGACGAAGGTGGCCGTCACACGCCGTTCTTCGCCAACTACCGCCCGCAGTTCTACTTCCGCACCACCGACGTGACGGGTGAAGTCGTTCTTCCCGAAGGCACCGAAATGGTGATGCCGGGCGACAACATCACGCTGTCGGTCAAGCTGATCGCGCCGATCGCCATGGACGAAGGTCTTCGCTTCGCCATCCGCGAAGGCGGCCGGACCGTCGGTTCGGGGGTTGTCAGCAAGATCACGAAGTAATATAGGCCGCGCACCGGCGGGAGATTCGCTCTCCCGCCGGCCGGTTTTTTGATCGGTCGGCCCGCTTTGTCCTTCGGGATGATGGGTGGGATGGCCGGTTTTGTTTTTGCTCTTTCGCATCGGTAAACGGACATGGAAGCCCAGAATATCCGCATTCGCCTCAAGGCCTTTGATCATCGCGTACTTGACCAGGCCACTGGAGAAATCGCGGACACCGCGCGCCGCACCGGCGCTCTCATCCGGGGCCCCATTCCGCTGCCGACGCGCATCGAGAAGTTCTGCGTCAACCGTGGACCGCACATCGACAAGAAGTCGCGTGAGCAGTTCGAGGTCCGCACCTACAAGCGCCTGCTCGACATCGTGCAGCCGAACGCGGCCACTGTCGACGCGCTGATGAAGCTGGACCTCGCGGCCGGCGTCAACGTCGAGATCAAGCTGGCGTAACCCAGCTTGCGTTTCAGCCCCCGCGCAAGCGGGGGTCTCAAGAGGCCGGATCGAACCTCTCAGGTTCTTCAAACCGGCCCGAGGTCCTCGCTTTCGCGAGGGCAGCGAACGAAAAGCTGAAGCTTTTCATTCTTGGGATACCTCCGGCATTCGTCCTTCGGGGCAACTGGCCGGGCAAGCGTCCCCCGTTCGCTCCCGTTATGCGGGGGCACTCAGCCCGGACGGGGCATGCTTCACAATACGGGCTGAACACGCCTGCGGGGATGGGCCTCGCAGGCCTCTGTGATGGAGTATTGGATCATGCGCACCGGCGTGATCGCGAAGAAGGTCGGGATGACCCGCCTTTTCCAGGAAGATGGTCGGCACGTGCCGGTCACCGTCCTTTCGCTTGAAAATTGCCAGGTGGTTTCGGTCCGCACCGCAGACCGCGACGGTTACGTCGCGCTGCAGCTGGGTGCAGGCCAGGCCAAGCAGAAGAACGTCGCCAAGCCGCAGCGCGAACATTTCGCCAAGGCGGAAGTCGAGCTGAAGATGCAGGTCGCCGAGTTCCGCGTCGCTGACGACGCGCTGCTCGATGTCGGCTCCACCATCGCCGCTTCGCACTTCGTCGCCGGGCAGTATGTCGACATCACCGGCCACACGCAGGGCAAGGGCTTCGCCGGCGCCATGAAGCGCTGGGGTTTCGGCGGTATGCGCGCGACGCACGGCGTCTCGATCTCGCACCGTGCCCACGGTTCGACCGGTAACCGCCAGGATCCGGGCCGCGTCTTCAAGAACAAGAAGATGGCCGGCCACATGGGCGACCGTCAGCGCACCCAGCAGAACCTCGAAGTCGTCCGCACCGACGACGAACGCGGGCTGATCTTCGTCAAGGGCTCGGTCCCGGGCGCGAAGAACGGCTGGCTGCTCGTCCGCGACGCCGTGAAGGTCGATCGCCACGCGGAAGCCCCGTACCCCGCCGGCCTCAAGCAGGTCGCCAACAACAACGATGCGGCTCCGGCCGACACGCCTGCGGCAGACGTCGCGGCGGTCGAGTCGACCGAAGGCCAGGAGGGCTAAGTCGTGAAGGTTCAGGTCCTCAATCTGGACGGTAGCGCCGCTGGCGACGTCGAGCTTTCGGATGACGTGTTCGGCATCGCGCCGCGCACCGACATCCTGCATCGCGTCGTGACGTGGCAGCTTGAAAACCGTCGCGGCATTGCCCGCAAGGCGCGCGAACGTTCCGACGTCGCCCGCACCGGCAAGAAGTTCGGCCGCCAGAAGGGCGGCGGCACCGCCCGTCACGGCGACCGCAAGGCGCCCGTGTTCATCGGCGGCGGCAAGGCGCACGGCCCGCGCGTTCGCGAGTTCAACATCTCGCTGAACAAGAAGGTTCGCGCGCTCGGCCTCAAGATGGCGCTCTCCGCCAAGGCCCAGCAGGGTCTGGTGGTCGTCGACAGCCTGGAGCTGAAGGACGCCAAGACCAAGGCGCTGGCTGGCCAGCTCGCCAAGGCGGGCTTCGGCAAGAAGGTGCTGGTGATCGACGGTGAACAGGTGAACGAAGGTTTCGCCCGCGCTTCGGCCAACCTGGTTGGCGTGAACGTGCTCCCCGCCGTCGGCGCCAATGTCTACGACATCCTGAAGCATGATACGCTGGTGCTGACGCGCGCCGCGGTCGAAAAGCTGGAGGCGCGTTTCAATGGCTAAGGACGCAATCGACACGCGTCACTATGACGTGATCGTGGCTCCCCACATCACCGAAAAGGCGACGCTGCTCAGCGAGCACAACGCCGTGGTCTTCAAGGTGGCGGATTCCGCGACCAAGCCGGAGATCAAGGCGGCGGTCGAAGCCCTCTTCAACGTGAAGGTCACGGGTGTGAACACCCTGACCCAGAAGGGCAAGACCAAGCGGTGGAAGGGCAAGCCCTATCGCCGTTCGGACGTCAAGAAGGCCGTCGTGACGCTGGCTGCTGGCCAGTCGATCGACGTGACCAGCGGTATCTGAGGCGCGCACGACCATGGCACTCAAGAACTACAATCCGACCAGCCCCGCGCGCCGCGGCCTGATCCTCGTCGACAAGTCGTCGCTGTGGAAGGGCAAGCCCGTCAAGGCGCTGACCGAAGGCAAGAACAAGACCGGCGGCCGCAACAACAAGGGGCATGTGACCTCGCGCGGCATCGCGGGCGGCCACAAGCAGAAGTACCGCTACATCGACTTCAAGCGTCGCAAGTGGGACATGCCGGCCACCGTCGAGCGTCTGGAATACGACCCCAACCGCACCGCGTTCATCGCTCTCGTCAAGTACGAGGACGGCGAGCAGGCCTATATCTTGGCGCCGCAGCGTCTGGCCGTTGGTGACGTCGTCGTCGCCGGCGAAAAGACCGACGTGAAGCCGGGCAACGCCATGCTTCTGTCGCAGATGCCGGTCGGCACCATCATCCACAACGTGGAGATGAAGCCGGGCAAGGGTGGCCAGATCGCGCGTTCGGCGGGCACCTATGTGCAGCTCGTCGGCCGTGACCGCGGCATGGTCATCGTCCGTCTGAACTCGGGCGAGCAGCGCTACCTGCGCGGTGACTGCATGGGCACCGTGGGTGCGGTGTCGAACCCCGACAACTCGAACCAGAACCTTGCCAAGGCCGGCCGCAACCGCTGGCTGGGCAAGCGTCCGCTGACGCGCGGTGTCGCCAAGAACCCGGTCGACCACCCGCATGGTGGTGGTGAAGGCCGGACTTCGGGCGGCCGCCATCCTGTGACGCCGTGGGGCAAGCCGACCAAGGGCGCCCGCACCCGTCACAACAAGCAGACGGACAAGTTCATCATCCGTTCGCGCCACGCGAAGAAGAAGAGGTAATCGACCATGGCACGTTCCGTCTGGAAGGGCCCCTTCGTCGACCTGCATCTCCTGAAGAAGGCGGAAGCCGCTCAGGACGCTGGTACCCGCGCCGGCCCGATCAAGACCTGGTCGCGGCGTTCGACGATCCTGCCGCAGTTCGTTGGCCTGACGTTCAACGTCTACAACGGCCAGAAGTTCATCCCCGTCTCCGTCTCGGAAGAGATGGTCGGCCACAAGCTTGGCGAGTTCGCGCCCACGCGCAACTTCCCCGGCCACGCCGCTGACAAGAAGGGCAAGCGCTGATGAGCAAGCCTAAGGCACCCCGTCGCGTCGGCGACAAGGAAGCGCTGTCGGTCGGCACGCAGATCCGCGGTTCGGCCCAGAAGCTGAACCTCGTTGCGGGCCTGATCCGCGGCCGCAAGGCCGAAGAGGCCATGAACATCCTTGCCTTCTCGAAGAAGGCGATGGCGGTTGACGCGCGCAAGGTTCTCGCTTCGGCGATCGCCAACGCGGAAAACAACCACAACCTGGACGTTGACGCGCTGGTCGTGGCGGAAGCCTCGGTCGGCAAGTCGATCACGATGAAGCGCTTCCACACGCGTGGTCGTGGCAAGTCGACCCGGATCCTCAAGCCGTTCTCGCGGCTGCGGATCGTTGTCCGCGAAGTCGAGGAGGCCTGATCATGGGTCACAAGACCAACCCCATCGGTCTGCGCCTGCAGATCAACCGCACCTGGGACAGCCGCTGGTACGCCGAAGGGCGCAACTACGAGCAGCTGCTCAAGGAAGACCTTCAGATCCGCAAGTTCATCGTCGAAACGCTGCCGCAGGCCGCGATTTCGAAGGTGGTTATCGAGCGTCCGGCCAAGCTGTGCCGCGTGTCGATCTATGCGGCCCGTCCCGGTGTGATCATCGGCAAGAAGGGCGCGGACATCGAGAAGCTGCGCTCGAAGCTGGCCACGATGACCGGCAGCGACGTGAAGCTGAACATCGTTGAAATCCGCAAGCCGGAAATCGACGCCAAGCTCGTCGCCCAGGGTGTTGCCGACCAGCTCATCCGCCGCGTCGCCTTCCGCCGCGCGATGAAGCGCGCCGTGCAGTCCGCCCTCCGTCTTGGCGCCGAAGGCATCAAGATCACGTGTGGCGGCCGTCTCGGCGGTGCGGAAATCGCCCGCGTCGAATGGTACCGCGAAGGTCGCGTTCCGCTGCACACGCTGCGCGCGAACATCGACTACGCCGAAGCCGAAGCCCTGACCGCCTATGGCGTGATCGGCATCAAGTGCTGGATCTTCAAGGGCGAGATCCTGGGGCACGACCCGATGGCGCAGGACCGGCTGATGATGGAGGCTCAAACCTCCGGCGTCCGCCCGGCGCGCTGAGGCTCAGGATAGAGAAGCACCATGCTGCAACCGAAGAAGACCAAGTTCCGCAAGGCCTTCAAGGGCCGGATCAAGGGCGACGCCAAGGGCGGTACGGACCTGAACTTCGGCTCCTATGGCCTGAAGGCGCTGGAGCCGGAGCGTGTCACCGCGCGCCAGATCGAAGCCGCCCGCCGTGCGATCACGCGCCACATCAAGCGTCAGGGACGCCTGTGGATCCGCGTGTTCCCCGACGTGCCGGTTTCGAAGAAGCCCGCCGAAGTCCGTCAGGGCAAGGGCAAGGGTTCGGTCGAATACTGGGCAGCCCGCGTCAAGCCGGGCCGCATCCTGTTCGAACTGGACGGCGTTGCCGGTCCGCTCGCCGCGGAAGCGTTCAGCCGCGCCGCGATGAAGCTGCCCATCAAGACCAAGGTCGTCGCCCGTCTTGGCGACACCTCGCACCTGGGAGGCGAATAATGGCCAAGTTCGAAGACCTGCGCGTCAAGAGCGATGACCAGCTTTCGGCCGATCTTGCCGAACTGAAGCGCGAGCAGTTCAACCTGCGCTTCCAGGCTGCGACCAACCAGCTCGAACGTCCGGCGCGCATCAAGGAAGTGCGCCGCGACATCGCTCGCATCAAGACGCTGCAGACTGAGCGTTCTCAGGCTGCCAAGGCGTAAGGAGTCACACGATGCCCAAGCGTATCCTTATCGGGACCGTGGTCTCCGACAAGACCGACAAGACCGTGGTCGTGAAGGTCGAGCGCAAGGTGAAGCACCCGCTCTACGGGAAGATCATCCGCCGCTCGAAGAAGTATCACGCCCATGACGAGGCGAATGCCTACAAGACCGGTGAAACGGTGCGGATCGAAGAGACCGCGCCGGTTTCCAAGCTGAAGACCTGGAAGGTTATCGAACGGGTCCAGGCCGGCAAGGGCACCGCCGTCGAAGCGGACGTCTAAGAGCAGCGACAATTTTGGAACTGCCGGACTGGTTCCGGCAAGCCAGTGAGAAGGAACCGGATCAATGATCCAGATGCAATCCAATCTCGACGTCGCGGACAACAGCGGCGCGAAGCGCGTCCAGTGCATCAAGGTGCTGGGCGGGTCGAAGCGCCGTTTTGCCGGCGTCGGCGACATCATCGTGGTGTCGGTGAAGGAAGCGCAGCCGCGCGCCCGCGTGAAGAAGGGTGACGTGCACCGCGCCGTTATCGTTCGCACGAAGAAGGACGTGCGCCGTCCCGACGGCAGCGTGATCCGCTTCGACAGCAACGCCGCCGTGCTCGTCGGCAAGAACGAAGAGCCGATCGGCACGCGTATCTTCGGCCCCGTGGTGCGCGAACTGCGTGGCCGCGGTTTCATGAAGATCATCTCGCTCGCTCCGGAGGTGCTGTAATGGCTGCCGCCAAGATCAAGAAGGGTGACAGCGTCGTCGTCCGCTCGGGCAAGGACAAGGGCCGCACCGGTACGGTGCTCCAGGTTCTCCCGAAGGAAGACAAGATCGTCGTTGCCGGCGTGAACATCGCCGCGCGTCACCGCAAGCCGAGCCAGCAGAACCCGCAGGGTGGCATCGATCGCCGTGAAGCGCCGATGCACATCTCGAAGGTTGCCATCGCCGACAAGGACGGCAAGCCGACCCGCGTTCGTTTCGAAACGAAGGACGGCAAGAAGGTCCGCGTCGCCGTGAAGTCCGGGGAGACGATCGATGGCTGACAAGTACGTTCCGCGCCTGAAGACGAAGTACGCCGACGAGATCGCCAAGGCGATGCAGGCGAAGTTCGGCTACAAGAACGCGCTCGAAATCCCGAAGATCGAGAAGATCACGCTCAACATGGGCGTCGGCGAAGCGAGCCAGGACAAGAAGAAGGTCCAGACCGCCGCCGCGGAAATGGAGCTGATCGCCGGCCAGAAGCCCGTGATCACCAAGGCGAAGAAGTCGATCGCGCAGTTCAAGCTGCGTGAAGGCATGCCGATCGGTTGCAAGGTTACCCTGCGCCGCGAACGCATGTACGAATTTCTCGACCGCCTGGTCACCATCGCGATGCCCCGTATCCGCGACTTCCGTGGTCTGAACCCGAAGTCGTTCGACGGTCGCGGCAACTACGCGATGGGTCTGAAAGAGCAGATCATCTTCCCCGAGATCAGCTACGATCAGATCGAGAAGGTGCGTGGCATGGACATCATCGTCACCACCACCGCCAAGACGGACGAAGAAGCGCGCGAACTGCTGCGTCTTTTCGGTTTCCCGTTCCCGCAGGAAGCTGCTGAACAGCAGCAGGCCGCCTGAGCCAGAATTTAGGAAGAGCTTAAGTCCATGGCGAAACTGAGTTCGATCAACAAGAACGAGAAGCGCAAGAAGCTCGTTCAGAAGTATGCGGCCAAGTATGCCGCGCTGAAGGCCCAGGCCGACGACGAAGCGCTCGACGAAACCGAGCGCCTGATCGCGCGCCTCAAGATGGCGGAACTGCCGCGCAACGCGAACCCGACCCGGGTGCGCAACCGCTGCAACACCACCGGCCGCCCGCGTGGCTACTACCGCAAGTTCGGCCTGTGCCGCGTCGAGCTGCGCGACCTCGCCAACAAGGGGCTTATCCCCGGCGTGACCAAGTCGAGCTGGTAAGGATCATCCGATGGCATTGACCGACCCCCTGGGTGATATGCTCACCCGCATCCGCAACGGCCAGCAGGCGAAGAAGGATTCCGTCCTTTCGCCCGCGTCGAAGCTGCGCGCCCACGTGCTCGAGGTTCTTCAGCGCGAAGGCTACATCCGTGGCTTCAGCGAAGACAACACGGGTCTGCACCCGCAGCTTCGCATCGAGCTGAAGTATTTCGAGGGCCAGCCCGCGATCAAGCACGTGGCCCGTGTCTCCAAGCCTGGCCGCCGCGTCTATTCGGGTTCCAAGGAACTTCCGGTGGTGCGCAACGGCCTTGGCATCACCATCGTCTCGACGCCGCGTGGCGTGCTCTCGGATGCCGAGGCGCGCGCTGCCAACGTCGGTGGCGAAGTGCTGGCGGAGGTGTTCTGATGAGCCGCATCGGCAAAAGGCCGGTGACGATCCCGAGTGGCGTCACCGCGAACATCGCGGACGGCGTGCTGACCGTGAAAGGCCCCAAGGGCACGCTCACGCTCTCGCTGCGCGACGAAATCAGCTACACGGTGGAAGGCGACGCCATCATCGTGAAGCCGGCGAACGACACCAAGCACGCGCGCGCCTTCTGGGGCATGCAGCGCACGCTGGTCGATAACCTCGTCACGGGTGTGACCCAGGGCTATACCAAGGTTCTGGAAATCACCGGTGTCGGCTATCGCGCCAACTCGCAGGGCAAGAACCTGAAGCTGCAGCTCGGCTACAGCCACGATGTCGATTTCGCCGTGCCGGAAGGCATCGAGATCAAGACCCCGGATAACACCACGGTCGAAATCTCGGGCATCGACAAGCAGAAGGTCGGCCAGGTAGCCGCCGAGATCCGCCGCTGGCGCAAGCCCGAGCCGTACAAGGGCAAGGGCATCAAGTACCGCGGCGAGTACATCTTCCGCAAGGAAGGGAAGAAGAAGTAATGGCCAAGCTGTCTCTCTTCGATCGCCGCCGTCGCCGCGTCCGCACCGCGCTCAAGGCGCGCTCCGGTGGGCGTCCGCGCCTTTCGGTGCACCGCTCGGGTCGCCACATCTACGCCCAGATCATCGACGATGCCGCCGGCCGCACGCTGGCCGCCGCTTCGACGCTGGTGAAGGGCGAGAAGTCGATCGGCGCCAACGTCGATGCCGCAGCCAAGGTCGGCAAGGAAATCGCCGAGAAGGCGAAGGCCGCCGGCATCACCACCGTCGTGTTTGATCGCGGCGGCTTCCTGTTCCATGGCCGCGTCAAGGCGCTGGCTGACGCTGCCCGCGAAGGCGGCCTGGAGTTCTGAGCATGGCTGACGAAACCAACCTGGAAGGCGCAGCCGTCGCCGTCGAAGCCGGCGCTGGCGCCGGTGAGCAGCGTGAAGGTCGTCGCGGCCGTGGTCGTGGCGGTGAGCGTGGTGAACGCGGCGATCGTGGCGGCCGTGGCCGTCGCGACGACCGTCGCGGTCGTGGCAACAACGAGGAAGAAGGTGGCGAGGAGCTGATCGAAAAGCTCGTCCACATCAACCGCGTTTCCAAGACCGTGAAGGGCGGCAAGCGCTTCGGCTTCGCCGCGCTGGTCGTGGTCGGCGACGGCAAGGGCCGTGTCGGCTTCGGTCATGGCAAGGCGCGCGAAGTGCCCGAAGCCATCACCAAGGCCACCGCTTCCGCCAAGAAGAAGATGGTCCGCGTTCCGCTGAAGGAAGGCCGCACCCTGCACCATGACGGCAAGGGCCGTTTCGGCGCGGGCAAGGTCAACGTCCGTTCGGCTCCGGCCGGTACCGGCATCATCGCCGGCGGCCCGATGCGCGCTGTCTTCGAAAGCCTGGGCGTTCACGACGTGGTGACCAAGTCGGTCGGCACCTCGAACCCCTACAACATGATCCGCGCCACCTTCGACGCGCTGACCGACCAGACTTCGCCGAAGTCGGTCGCGCAGCGTCGTGGCAAGAAGGTCGCCGACCTGCTCGGTCGCGGTGGCGCCAGCGCGGTGGAGGCGGAAGCCGCCGCCGAAGCCATCGTGGAGTAAGAGACATGGCGAAGATCAAGATCAAGCAGATCGGTTCGCCGATCCGCCGCCCGGAAAGCCAGAAGAAGATTCTGGTCGGTCTGGGTCTCGGCAAGATGCACCGCGTGGTCGAGGTGGAAGACACCGCCGAAGTCCGTGGCGCGCTGGCCAAGCTGCCGCACATGGTGGCAGTGGTCGACTGAGCCAAGGGTTCAGGCGAACGCAATCAGGAAGCCCCGGTGGAAACGCCGGGGCTTTTTGTTTGGCGATCTTGTCGTGGCGCGCGACCCACCCCCGACCCCTCCCGCAAGCGGGAGGGGAGCGAGACTTGCGTCGGCGTAGGCGGCGCCAGTCGCAGCGGGGTGGGCTTTCCGCGCTTGATGGTTTGCAGCGGCAAGCCGGGGAGCAGATTTGCGGGGTGACAAGCCCCGCCGCTTCGCCTATGCGCGCCCATTCCATCAAGCGCGACTCAAAGCGAAAGCGAGTGCAAGACATGACCAAGCTGAACGATCTTCGTGACAACAATGGCGCCCGCAAGGGCCGGATGCGCGTCGGACGCGGCATCGGTTCGGGCAAGGGCAAGACCGCCGGCCGCGGCCAGAAGGGCGCCAAGGCGCGTTCGGGCGTTTCGATCGCCGGTTTCGAAGGCGGCCAGATGCCGCTGCACATGCGCCTGCCGAAGCGTGGCTTCAACAACATCTTCGCCAAGGACTATGCCGAGGTGAACCTGGGCCTGATCCAGAAGGCGATCGAGGCGGGCAAGCTCGATGCCGGTTCGGTGGTCGATCACGCCGCGCTCAAGGGCGCTGGCCTGGCCCGTGGCGGCAAGGACGGCGTGCGCCTGCTGGGCAAGGGCGAGTTCTCGGCCAAGGTCAGCTTCAAGGTGGCCGGCGTCAGCAAGGGCGCCAAGGAAGCCGTTGAAAAGGCCGGTGGTTCGGTCGAAGTGATCGTCAAGGCCGCTCCGGCCGCCTGATTTTATCGCTTGTTCCGGGCGCGGGGGTTCTTGCATCCCCGCGCCCGCACTATATGGGCTTGCTCATAAGGTGAAGCGGGCCGGTTTTTCAGTCCGGCGCCACAGCGAGGCTTGAAACCCGAAATGGCATCACGCGCCGATAACATTGCCAGCAACCTCAACCTGGCCAACTTCTCGAAGGCGACCGAGCTCAAGAACCGCATCTGGTTCACGATCGGCGCGCTGATCGTCTTCCGCTTCCTCAGCTTCGTGCCGCTGCCGGGGGTGAACCCGCTGATCCTGGAATCGCTTTACGACCAGACGCGCGGCGGCATCCTCGATATCTTCAACGCCTTCTCGGGCGGTTCGCTGCAGCGCATGAGCCTGATCGCGCTGGGGGTGATGCCCTATATCACCGCCTCGATCGTGGTGCAGCTGGCGGCGTCGCTCCATCCGGCGCTGGCCGCGCTGAAGAAGGAAGGCGAAAGCGGGCGCAAGAAGCTGAACCAGTACACCCGCTATGGCGCGGTGTTCCTGACGGCGGTGCAGGGCTGGTTCCTCGCATCGGGCCTCGAAGCCTATGGCGCGTCGAGCGGGTTGCAGGCGGTGGTCAACCCCGGCTACCTGTTCCGCGTGGGCGCGGTGGTCAGCCTGATCGGCGGCACGATGTTCCTGCTGTGGCTGGGCGAACAGATCACTTCGCGCGGGATCGGCAACGGTGTTTCGCTGATCATCATGGCCGGCATCGTCGCGCAGATGCCCAAGTTCATCTCGAACCTGTTCGAAGGCGGGCGCACCGGCTCGATCTCGCCCTTCGTGATCGCGGGCGTCACCGTCATGATCCTCGCGCTCGTGGTGATGATCTGCTTCATGGAGCGCGCCACGCGGCGCCTGCTGATCCAGTATCCCAAGCGCGCGACGCAGCGCGGCATGATGAACGCCGATCGCAGCCACCTGCCGCTGAAGATCAATACCGCCGGCGTCATTCCGCCGATCTTCGCCAGCTCGCTGCTGCTGCTGCCGCTGACCATCACGCAGTTCGCCGGCAACGCGCTGAAGCCGGATTCGGTGATGGGCAAGGTGGTGATCGCGCTGAACCAGTACCTGGGCCACGGCAAGCCGCTGTATATGCTGCTCTATGCGCTGGGCATCATCTTCTTCAGCTTCTTCTACACCGCCGTGGTGTTCAACCCCGAGGAAACCGCCGACAACCTGAAGCGCAACGGCGGCTTCATCCCCGGCATCCGTCCGGGCAAGAACACCGCGAACTACCTCGATTACGTGCTGACCCGCATCACTGTGCTGGGCGCTGCCTATATTACTATCGTCTGTGTTGTGCCCGAATACATCATGGCCGAAACGGGCATGGGCACGTTGTTCTTTGGCGGCACGAGCCTGCTGATCGTGGTCAACGTGACCGTGGACACGATCACGCAGATCCAGTCGCACCTGCTGGCGCACCAGTATGGCGACCTGATCAAGAAGGCCAAGCTGAAGGGACGCCTGCGCTGAGCAGCCTCGGCTGCTCGGAGAGGTGCAGAAAAGGGGGAATGCCGAAGTGAACATCATCCTGCTGGGGCCGCCGGGAGCGGGCAAGGGCACGCAAGCGCAGCGCTTGGTCGAGCGCCATGGCATGAAGCAGCTTTCGACCGGCGACATGCTGCGCGCCGCGGTCAAGGCCGGCACGCCGGTGGGGCTGAAGGCCAAGGCCGTGATGGAAGCCGGTGAGCTGGTGTCGGACGAGATCGTCTCCGCACTGATCGGCGACGAGCTGGACGCGATGCCGGCGGGGCAGGGCGCCATCTTCGACGGCTATCCGCGCACCGCGCCGCAGGCGGAATCGCTGGACGCCATTCTCGCCAGCCGGGGCCGCGCGCTGGATCATGTCATCGAACTGGAAGTGAACGAGGACGCGCTGGTCGAGCGCATCACCGGCCGCTACACCTGCGCGACGTGCGGCAAAGGCTATCACGACAAATTCGAGCAGCCCAAGGTCGCCGGCACCTGCGACAAGTGCGGGGGGCACGAGTTCAAGCGCCGCCCCGACGACAACGAGGAAACCGTCCGCACGCGCATGGCCGAATACCGCGCCAAGACCGCGCCGATCCTGCCGATCTACGAGGCGCGCGGCATCGTTTCGCGCGTGGACGGCATGGCCGAAATGGACGCCGTAACGGCCGCTATTGAGGCGATTCTCAAGAACGGATAGACTGGCGCTGACGGGACTAGGCTGAGAGGCAAGCCAAGGGGGGCGCCTGTGCGGAATACGGTTCTGGTAGGCGCCTTGCTGGCGGGTGCGATCGCCACGCCGGCATCAGCCGAAGTGACGGCGCAGTCCGACGTCGGCTTCGTGATCCGCGAAGTGGCCGACGTCGCCGCCACGCCAGCCGAAACGTGGCGCGCCATGACTACGCCCGGCGCCTGGTGGTCTTCGGCCCACACCTTTTCCGGCAGCGGGGCCAACCTTTCGCTCAGCCCGACCGTGGGCGGCTGCTTCTGCGAGCGTTTTCCTCCGCCCAAGGGCGCACCGGCTACGCAGCAGGCCGGCGGCGTGCAGCACATGCGCGTGATCTACGTCGAGCCGAACCGCGTGCTGCGGCTGAGCGGCGCGCTCGGGCCGCTCCAGTCGGAGGCGCTGACAGGCACGCTGACCATGGCTTTGCGCGCGACCGACACGGGCACGCACATCACCTGGGAATACGTCGTCGGCGGGTACATGCGCTACAAGGTCGATCAGATCGCGCCGGCGGTGGACCGGATGCTGGCGGAGCAGATTTCGCTGCTGGCCGCGCATATCGCCAAATCGACGACTCCGGCTGCTCCTCCTGCCGCTGCGCCAAAGCCTGGCAAGGCGCCCACCGCACAACCCGCGAAGGCAGCTGCGGCGCCTGCGCCCGCCGCGCCCGCGCCAGCAGCGCCGGGCGGTGACGATGCGGCCAACGATGCCGCCCGGGCGGCGTTCGATGCCGCGTTGAAGAAGGCACCGCCGAAGCGGCAGGGCACGCCGCCGCGGCACTGACCCGCCTGTGCGCGCGCGCTCTTTTGCCCGCGCGAAAAACGGCTAATGTCCCGGAAACAAAAGCGCGACTCGGGCTGAACCGGGGCAGGCGCGACACGGGCCGCAGGCGTGTTCCGAAGCCAGCCAACCAGGCATGGCGCAAGGGGAGAAGACCGTGGCCGTTTCCGATCATGTTGACCTGCCGACCTTCATGGAAGGCGTCAAGAAGCGCAACCCCTACCAGCCGGAGTTCGTCCAGGCGGTGCAGGAGGTTGCGGAGGACATTTTCGATTTCATCGCCGACAAGGAAGAATACCACGCGCAGCAGATCCTGCGCCGGATCGCCGAGCCGGACCGGGTGGTCTCGTTCCGGGTCTGCTGGGAGGACGACAACGGCAACATCCGCGTCCAGCGTGGCTGGCGCGTGCAGAACAACAACGCGATCGGCCCCTACAAGGGCGGCATCCGCTTTCACCCTTCGGTGACCGAATCCGTGCTGAAGTTCCTGGCGTTCGAGCAGACCTTCAAGAATGCCCTGACCGGGCTGCCGATGGGCGGCGGCAAGGGTGGGTCGAACTTCAACCCCAAGGGCAAGAGCGTGCGCGAGATCATGCGCTTCTGCCAGAGCTTCATGACCGAGCTCTATCGCCACATCGGCGCCGACGTGGACGTGCCGGCGGGCGACATCGGCGTGGGCGGCCGCGAAATCGGTTTCATGTTCGGCCAGTACAAGCGGATCACCAACAACTTTACCGGTGTGCTGACCGGCAAGGGGCTGGAATGGGGCGGATCGCTGATCCGCACTGAGGCGACGGGCTATGGCGCGGTCTATTTCCTGGCCAACATGCTGGCGACGAAAGGCGAAGACCTTGTCGGCAAGACGGCGGTGATCTCGGGATCGGGCAATGTCGCCACCCACGCCGCAGAAAAGATCGTCCAGCTGGGCGGCAAGGTGCTGACGCTGTCCGATTCGGGCGGCTTCATCCACGATCCGGACGGGATCACCCAGGAAAAGATCAACTGGGTCAAGACGCACAAGACTCACCGCCGGGGCCGCATCCAGGACTATGTGGAGGCGTTCCCGGCCGCGACGTTCCACGAAGGAAAGACGCCGTGGGGCGTGCCGTGTGACGTCGCGCTGCCCTGCGCCACGCAGAACGAACTGCTGGGTGAGGACGCGAAGACGCTGATCGCCAACGGGTGCCGCGCCGTGTCGGAAGGCGCCAACATGCCGACCGACCTTGACGGCGTGCACGTGTTCAAGGCGGCGAAGATCCTCTACGCCCCCGGCAAGGCGTCCAACGCCGGCGGCGTCGCGGTTTCGGGGCTGGAAATGAGCCAGAATTCCGAACGCCGAGCGTGGAAGGAAGACGAGCTGCAGCAGATGCTGAAGGACATCATGGCCGGCATCCACAGCTCGTGCCTTGCCTATGGCGATCAGGGCGGCGGCTATATCGACTATGTGAAGGGCGCGAACATCGCCGGCTTCAAGAAAGTGGCCGATGCGATGCTGGCGTTCGGCGTCGTCTGAAGCGGAACGGGCGGCGTCGCCGGGGGATGCCGCCTTTCCATGGGTGCGTCAAACAGGCGTGGTGGTCAGGAAGCCGAAACCCAGCCGCTCTGCCCCTTCTTGAGCACAACCACGAACTGCTGCGTGATCGGCGCGCTCGATCCCGGCGGGGTGGAGGTCACCTGCACGGTGCAGGCATAGGCGCCGTCCGGGCTGTTGGCGGCGTTGCACGGGCCGCTGGAGGCGACAGTCGCGCGCGCCGCGGCCGTGATCAGCGCTTCGCGGGCATGGGCTTCCAGCGACGGCGGCAGGCCTGCGACCATCTGTTCACGCGCTACCTTCTCGACATCGGCCGAAGCCGGCCCACCGAACAGGCTGCAGGCGGCGAGCAGCAGCGCGGTCGCTATAAGGATAACGCGTATCAAGTCATGCCTCCCACCGGTATTCCGTTTTCCAGTTCCCCGTCACGGGCGCCGTCGCGAAACCGCATTCCGACGCGAAAGGGCCGTGCCGGAAGCGGTGCAGCCTTCCGAATCGCGCCCGGGGAACGGTGACCGGATCATAAACCGGAACGGACCTTGTGATTGTAAAAGCTTGTAAATTGGGATCTCACATGGCCGAACCGGAGGTGCGCGACCGCAGGGCGATCGGCTTCCTTTGACCTCGGACCCGGTCTTGGCTATGATGCTTGTCACAGCAGCTTCGCGTGGTGGCATGATCGTGTCATGCCTTGTTCCGCGCGCGCAGCTTTCTGTTGACGCGGCTTGCGAATCCGCCTAAGCGCGCCTTTCACTCGATTTCAGGGAGACGTCCGGCAAGCGCGAACAAGACTGCGCTGTCCGGGCTTTTTGCCGTTGAGCGGGTGAAACGCGATGAGATGGGGGTTGCGGCCGGATCGGCTCCTCCCCTGTGGAGCAGGAGAAACAAGTGGCTCGTATTGCCGGGGTCAACATCCCCACCAACAAGCGTGTTATCGTTGCGCTGACTTACATTCACGGTATCGGCCCGTTCAAGGCGAAGCAGATCGCCGACAAGCTGGGCATTGATCACAGCCGCCGCGTACAGGATCTGTCGGACGCCGAAGTGCTCCAGATCCGTGAAACGATCGACGCTGAACACACCGTGGAAGGCGATCTCCGTCGCGAAACCGCGATGAACATCAAGCGCCTGATGGACCTGGCCTGCTATCGCGGCCTGCGTCACCGCAAGGGCCTGCCGGTCCGCGGCCAGCGCACGCACACGAACGCCCGCACCCGCAAGGGCAAGGCCAAGCCGATCGCCGGCAAGAAGAAGTAAGATCGCGCCTTACAAGGCAGATCTTCCAACGGTTTCTCGACAGGATTTCAAGAAATGGCTCGCGAACCTCAGCGTATCAAGCGGCGGGAGCGCAAGAACATCACCAGTGGTGTCGCGCACGTCAATGCCAGCTTCAATAACACCATGATCACCATCACCGACGCCCAGGGCAACGCCATAAGCTGGTCCTCGGCCGGCATGATGGGCTTCAAGGGCAGCCGCAAGTCGACGCCCTATGCCGCGCAGGTTGCGGCGGACGACGCGGGCAAGAAGGCCGCCGAACACGGCGTCCGCACGCTCGAAGTCGAAGTGAAGGGCCCGGGTTCGGGTCGCGAAAGCGCGCTGCGCGCGCTGCAGGCGGTCGGCTTCACGATCACCGCGATCCGCGATGTGACGCCGATCCCGCACAACGGCGTTCGTCCGTCGAAGCGCCGTCGCGTCTGATCCTGCCCTTGGCGGCGCGTCACGGTACCTGACGCGCCCGCCCAATTCCGATCGGTCCGCGGCTCCCTCAGTCGACGACCGGCGTCCCGACAAACCCCAGGGGAATTCCATGACTGTCAACATCAAGAACTGGCAGGAACTGAAGAAGCCCAACAATCTCGAGATCAAGCCCGGCTCTGATCCGAAGCGCCGTGCGACGTTCGTCGCCGAGCCGCTCGAGCGTGGCTTCGGCCTGACGCTCGGCAATGCGCTTCGCCGCGTGCTGCTCTCGTCGTTGCAGGGTGCTGCCGTTACCTCGATCAAGATCGAGAACGTGCTGCACGAGTTCTCGTCGCTCGCCGGGGTGCGCGAGGACGTGACCGACATCGTGCTCAACGTGAAGCAGATTGCGCTGAAGATGCAGGGCGAAGGCCCGAAGCGTCTCCAGCTTTCGGCGACCGGACCGGGCGAAGTGAAGGCCGGCGACATCGCCGTGACCGGCGACATCGAGGTGATGAACAAGGATCTCGTGATCTGTCATCTCGACGAAGGCGCGACCTTCAACATGGAACTGACGTGCGATACCGGCAAGGGCTATGTCCCCGCCGTGTCGAACCGTCCGGCCGACGCGCCGATCGGGCTGATCCCGATCGACTCGCTCTATTCGCCGGTACGCCAGGTTTCCTACAAGGTCGACAACGCCCGTATCGGCCAGGAGCTTGACTTCGACAAGCTGAGCCTGACGGTCGAAACCGACGGCACCGTGACGCCGGAAGACGCCGTGGCCTATGCCGCGCGCATCCTGCAGGACCAGCTGGCGCTGTTCGTCCACTTCGACGATCAGGTGCCGACCGGCCACGTGCCCGCGATGGCCGGCCTTGCTGCGCACACGCCGGAAGAGAACGACGCCAACCAGCTCAACCGCTACCTGCTCAAGAAGGTGGACGAACTGGAGCTGTCGGTGCGTTCGGCCAACTGCCTCAAGAACGACAACATCATCTACATCGGCGATCTGGTCCAGAAGACCGAGGCCGAGATGCTGCGCACGCCGAACTTCGGCCGCAAGTCGCTCAACGAGATCAAGGAAGTCCTGTCGTCGATGGGCCTGCGCCTTGGCATGGACATCCCCGGCTGGCCGCCGGAAAACATCGAGGAAATGGCCAAGAAGCTCGAACAGGAGCTGCTGGGCTAAGCACGTCGCCCCGGCACAACGCCGGGGCTTCGTTGCATGGGGCAATGGGCGGCGCCCCGCAATGGCCGCCTGGATCGGGGTACCTGATACGGCCCCCCTACGAACGGAGAAAGAAACATGCGTCATAAGCTGGGCCAGCGGAAGCTGGGTCGTACCTCGTCCCACCGCATCGCGCTGCTGCGCAACCTGTCTGCCTCGCTGATCAAGCACGAGCAGATCACCACCACGCTGCCGAAGGCGCGCGAACTGCGTCCCTATATCGAAAAGCTGATCACGCTGGCCAAGAAGGGCGGCCTTTCCAACCGTCGCCTTGCCCACGCCCGTCTGCTGGACGATGCGCAGCTGGTGAAGCTGTTCGACGTGCTGGCCACCCGCTATGCTGATCGCAACGGCGGCTATACCCGCATCATCAAGGCCGGTTACCGCGCTTCGGACGCCGCGCCGATCGCCGTGATCGAACTGATCGACCGTGACACCTCGGCCAAGGGCCAGGATTCCGGCCCGGTCATCACGGCCGACGAGGACGAATACGAAGCCGCCTGATCGCGCTTCGCGTCATCGCAAAACAGGAAAACGGGCGGGGCCAGGTGGCTTCCGCCCGTTTTCTTATGTTGCTGCCCTGCGGTTGGCCTTGCCGCAAGGGCGCGGCGAATTACGTTGGAGGTCCGGTTCCGGACAGAGATAACGAGGGCGCATGGCGAAGATTGGCACAGCAGGGCTTTTCGTATCGGCGACCGCGCTCGCGCTCGGGACCGTACCACTCTTCACCGCACAGGCTGCCTCCGTGACATCCCAGACTCCCGTTCTTCCCGCCTATCCCGCCACGGCACGCGGCCCCGTCGTCGACGAGGCCTTCGGCGAGAAGGTGCCCGATCCCTATCGCTGGCTGGAGGCGGATGTTCGCACCGATGCGGCGGTGGAGCAGTGGGTGGCCGCGCAAAGCGCGTTCACCGCCGCCTATCTCGCGCAATTGCCCGAGCGCGCGGCGTTCGAGACGCGGTTGCACGCCCTGTTCGATTACCAGCGCTATGGCGTGCCGGTGGAAGAGGGCGGCCGGCTGTTCTATGCCTATAACAGCGGGTTGATGAACCAGGCGCAGCTGCTGGTGCGCGACAAGGATGCGCCGGCGGACACCGCCCGCGTGCTGCTCGATCCGAACACCTGGGCAAAGGACGGGGCGACCGCGCTCGATGCGTGGAAGCCTTCGCCGGATGGCAACCTGCTGGCCTATACGGTGCAGGACGGCGGTTCGGACTGGCGCACGCTGAAATTCGTGCGGGCGGCGGACGGGTCATCGCTGGCCGATGAGCTGCGCTGGGTGAAGTTCAGCGGGATCGCCTGGGCGGGCGACGACGGCGTGCTCTATTCGCGCTTTCCCGAACCGAAGCAGGGCGCGGCCTTCCAGGCGCTGAACTACGACCAGACGATCTATTACCACAAGCTGGGCACGCCCCAGTCGCAGGACCGGGCGGTTTATGCGACGCCGGACCGCCCCAAGCTGGGGCACGGCGCCAGCGTGACCAGCGACGGGCGCTGGATGGTCGTGTCGAGCCATGAAGGCACCGACCCGCTGGCGATCGTGCATGTCGCGCCGATCGGCCGGGGCGACTGGACCGTGAAGCCGCTGGTGCCGGACCTGAAGGCGCAGTGGGACCTGATCGATGGCGTGGGCGACCGGCTGTGGTTCGTTTCGGGCGATGGCGCGCCGCTCAAGAAGATCGTGCGGGTGGACCTGTCCGGGCCCGAGCCGGTGTTCACGACCGTGGTGCCCGAAAGCGACAGCAATCTCGAATGGGCGCATATCGTGGGCGACCGCATCGTCGCGGCCTATCTCAAGGACGTGAAGTCCGAATTGCGACTGTTCACGCTCGATGGAAAGCCGCTGGGCACGGCGACGCTGCCGGGGCCGGGCACGGTGGCGGGGTTGAGCGGCAAGCCGGGGCGGGCCAACGGCTACCTCGCCTTCACCAGCTTTACCACGCCGGGCACGGTCCATGCGTTCGACAGCGCAAGCGGCAAGACGGCGGTGTGGCAGCCGGTGAAGCTCACGTTCCGGCCGGAAGACTACCGCATCGACCAGGTGTTCTACCCGTCGAAGGACGGCACGAAAGTGCCGATGTTCGTGGTGCGGCGCAAGGATGCCAGCGGGCCGGTGCCGACGATCCTCTACGGCTATGGCGGCTTCAACATCGGCCTGCCGCCCGCCTATTCCGCCGCGCGCATGGCGTGGCTCGAAAGCGGCGGGGCCTATGCCGTGGCGAACCTGCGCGGCGGCGGCGAATATGGCGATGCCTGGCACGATGCCGGCCGGCGCGCGAAGAAACAGAACGTGTTCGACGATTTCATCGCGGCCGGCGAATGGCTGATCGCCAACGGTGTGACGCCCAAGAACGGCCTGGCCATCGAGGGTGGCTCCAACGGCGGGTTGCTGGTGGGCGCTGTGGTCAACCAGCGGCCCGACCTGTTCGCCGCGGCCCATCCGGCGGTGGGCGTGATGGACATGCTGCGCTTCGACCAGTTCACCGCTGGGCGCTATTGGGTGGATGACTATGGCTATCCGGAAAAGGAAGCCGACTGGCGCGTGCTGCGCGCCTATTCCCCCTACCACAACATCCGCGCGGGCGCGGCCTATCCGGCGATTCTGGTGACCACCGCCGATACCGACGATCGCGTGGTGCCGGGGCACAGCTTCAAGTACGCGGCGGCGTTGCAGGCGGCGGACATCGGGCCGAAGCCGCACCTGATCCGCATCGAAACGCGCGCCGGGCACGGATCGGGCAAGCCGGTGGCCAAGCAGATCGAGGAAACCGCGGACGTCTATGCCTTCCTGGCGCACTGGACGGGCCTGTCACCCCGGCCATAACCGGTGCAAATCGCGCTCGCCTTGGCGCCGTGGTCGGTGCTAGGTTGTTGAAACAAGCAGATAGACATTCTGCGCAATACGTTTGGGAGCAGGACACAGGATCATGCCGCGCGTGCCACGCCTCTGGCTGGGTGCCGTGTTGGCGCTTCTTTCCCCGGCGGCATGGGCAGCCGGCGGCAGCGCCAGCGACGGTATCGATATGGACGTTGCGCCCGTCCATGCCGAGCATGCGCCCGTGCCGCCCGCGCGGCTGGTTCTGCCCAAAGCCGCCTACCCCGTCACCCGGCGCGATCCGCTGGTCGAGCATGTCTTCGGGCAGGACGTGGCCGATCCCTATCGCTGGCTGGAAGGGGACTTGCGCAGCAACGGCGATGTGGCCGATTGGGTAAAGCGCCAGAACGCGACGAGCGCGGCCTACCTGGCGCAACTGCCGGGGCGCGGCGCGATGGAAGCCCGCATCCGCGCGCTGTTCAACTTCGAGCGCTTCAGCTTGCCGCGCAAGGCGGGGCGCAACTATTTCTATCTGCGCAACGGTGGCTTGCAGAACCAGTCCGCCCTCTATGTGCAGGGTGCGGAGGACAAGCAGGGGCGCTTGCTGATCGATCCCAACGGCTGGTCGAAGGACGGGGCGGTGGCGCTCGATGCCTGGGTGCCTTCGCGCGGCGGGCGCCTGCTGGCCTACACGGTGCAGGAAGACGGCAGCGACTGGCGCACGGTGCGCGTTGTTGATGTCGAAAACGGCAAGGTGCTGGGCGACAGGCTGGACTGGGCCAACGACACGCAGATCGGCTGGATCGGCGACGAGGGCTTCCTCTATTCCCGGTTCCCGCAGCCGCCGGCCGGGGAAGAATACCGCGCGCCCACCTACAACAAGGCGATCTGGTATCATCGCGTGGGCACGCCGCAGGCGGAGGACCAACTGGTCTATGCCACCCCCGATCATCCCGAGTGGTCGCACAAGGCCATGGTGAGTTCGGACGGGCGCTGGGCGGTCATCACCAGCGAGATCAGCACCCTGCCGCGCCACGCCGTCCATGTGATCGACCTGCGCCATCACGTGAAGGGCGAATGGCCGGTCCGCGCGATCGTCCCCGATTTCGAACACGACTGGAAGTTCGTGGAAGGCATGGGGGACCGGCTGTGGTTCATCACCAATGCCGGCGCCCCGCATTACCGCATGACGCGGCTGGATCTGTCGCGCGAGACTCCCGCCTGGCAGGAGGTGATCCCGGAGCGGACCGACACGCTCGACAGCGGGGCCATCATCGGCAACCGCCTGATCCTGTCCTACCTGCATGACGGTGCGCGGACGGCGATGGTTACCGATTTCGCCGGGCGTCCCTCGCGCGCGATCACGCTCGACACGATCGGATCGGCCAGCGGGTTCGTGGGTCGACCTGGCGATCCCGAGACGTTCTACCAGTTCTCCAGCTTCAACCAGCCTCCGGCGATCTTCCGCTTCGACATGCGTTCGGGCAAGGCGACGCCGTTCATCATGCCGCGCCTGGCCTTCAACCCGGCGGACTACGTGGTGGAGCAGCGCACCTATCCGTCGAAGGACGGCACGATGGTGCCGATGTACATCGTGCGCAGCAAGGCGCTGGCGCAGGCCAACAAGGCCGCGCCCACGCTGCTCTACGGCTATGGCGGCTTCGACATTTCGCTGACGCCGGGCTTTTCGGCGGTGCGGATGGCGTGGCTGCAATCGGGCGGGGTGTTTGCGCTGGCCAACATTCGCGGGGGCGGGGAGTTCGGCAAGGCCTGGCATGACGCAGGAAGGCTGGACCGGAAGCAGAACAGCTTCGACGATTTCATCGCCGCGGGCGAATACCTGATCCGCCAGGGCATCACCCCGCGTGACGGGCTGGCGGTGCAGGGCGGCTCCAACGGCGGGTTGCTGGTGGGCGCGGTGGTCAACCAGCGGCCCGACCTGTTCGCGGCGGCCAACCCCGATGTGGGGGTGATGGACATGCTGCGGTTCGACCGGTTCACGTCGGGCCGGTTCTGGGTGGACGACTACGGCAGCCCTGAAAAGGAAGCGGACTGGCGCGTGCTGCGCGCCTATTCGCCCTATCACAACGTGCACAGTGCGGCTTACCCGGCGGTGCTGGTGACCACGGCGGATACCGACGACCGGGTCGTTCCCGCGCACAGCTTCAAGTATGTTGCCGCGCTGCAGGCCAGCGATACCGGCGACAAGCCGCATCTGCTGCGGGTGGAAAGCAAGGCCGGCCACGGATCGGGCAAGCCGGTGGAGAAGATCATCGCTTCCGGCGCGGACGTGCTTTCGTTCCTAGCCTACTGGACGGGACTGAAGGTGGAATAGCCGCCAGCGGAGGCGAAAACCGCGATGCGCCCTTGCGGGCTGGGCGCAGGCTCATTATCCGCTTCGGGAAAGACCGAAGGGACTTACTGGCCATGACGATGTTTGACGATCGCGAGCGCGCCGAAGAAGCGAAGTTCGCGCGTGACGAGGAAACGCTGTTTCGCATTCATGCGCGGCGCAACCGCCTGCTGGGGCAGTGGGCGGCCGAACGCATGGGTCTCGATGCCGCCGAAACCGAAGCCTATGCCAAGTCCGTCGTCCAGGCGGATTTCGAGGAAGCCGGTGACGAGGACGTGATCCGCAAGCTGCTGGGCGATCTGGTATCGGCCGGAGTCGAAACCGACGAGGCCGAAATCCGCGCGGCGATGGACGCCAAGGCGGTGGATGCTCGCCGACAGCTGATGGGCGAAGCCTGATGGCGATGGCGGCGGCCGAGATCGAGGCGATGATCCGCGCCGCGCTGCCGGATGCAGAGGTGACCATCACCGATCTTGCCGGCGATGGCGATCACTATGCCGCCCATGTCGTGTCGCCTTCGTTCCAGGGGTTGTCGCGCGTGGCCCAGCACAAGGCGGTCTATGCCGCGCTGGGTGGCCGCATGGGCGGTGTGCTGCACGCCTTGCAATTGACCACGGCCGCCGCCTGAACGCAGAACCTGCGCAAAGGCGCTTGTAACTGGCGACCGCAGTTCCCAGTTTGAGCGGCGAGAAAGGAATTCCTCCGCCATGTCGACCCAGAATGCCACACAGGCCCGTATCGCCGAGATCGTGAACGGCAATGACGTCGTCCTTTTCATGAAGGGCACGCCGCTGTTTCCGCAATGCGGATTTTCCAGCAAGGCCATCGCCATCCTCGATCACCTGGGCGTGGAATACGCCAGCGTCGACGTGTTGCAGGACATGGAAGTCCGCCAGGGCATCAAGGAGTTTTCGGATTGGCCGACGATTCCTCAGCTTTACGTCAAGGGCGAGTTCGTTGGCGGCTCGGACATCATGATGGAAATGTTCCAGGACGGTGAATTGCAGCAGCTTTTGCAGGATTCGGGCGTTTCCGCGCAGTAACGCGGTTTCGCCAATCCGATCGGGCGTTTGCGCGGCAAATGTAAAATTCACCGACAGATCGTTTTACATCGGTTGGCAATCGAATGAACGCGGCTCCATCTCCGGATGGACCGCGTTTTTTTATGCCGATGTCGTCGGTGCGGGAGCCCCGGGAAGAGGCGGAACCCTTGGGAGACCAGGTCGGGTTCCGCCCCTCAAGAAGACTATTCTCGGGACATCTCTCCATAAGCACGACCCGTGCCAGTTTTCAAATTCCCTTGAAAATGGAGGTTTTGGCACGATGCGCCGTCTCCCATTTCGCTCCATTGTCAAGGTTTCCGACACCCCCGAGAAAAGGGGCAGCTTGGCAAGCCGCGGTGGCACGAGCATGATGCTGCAAAACACGCGCGGGATGGCTGGGATTGCATGGAAGATTTCGACGACGCCGATAATTTGCCTCTCGCCATTCCGGCAGCAACGCTGGTGGTGTTCCGCCGCGACCCGGCCGGCGGCGCGGCGCAGGTGCTGCTGCTCGAACGCTCCGGCGCGATGCGGTTCGCGGGCGGCGCCACGGTCTTTCCCGGTGGAAGGATCGACCGGGCGGACTACGATCTGGCGGAGCGTGTTCGCAGCGATCTCGATCTGGACGATGCCGCCGCACGCGTGGCGGCGATCCGCGAGACGCTGGAGGAATCCGGGCTGGCCATCGGCGTTGTCGGAAACGTGACGGCGGAGACGGCGGTGGCCGCACGCCGGATGCTGATCGAACGGGGCGCGCTGGCGCCGGTGCTGGAGGCGTTCGGCTGGCAGCTCGCGCTCGACCGGCTGACCCCGTTTGCGCGTTGGTTGCCGAAGCACCGCGCGCCCCGCATCTTCGACACGCGCTTCTATATTGCCGACCTGGGAACCGGGGCGGTGGACGTGGCGGTCGATGCCACGGAAAATACGCACCTGTTCTGGGCCAGCGCGCGCGAGGCGCTGCGGCTGGCGGATCTGGGCGAAATTCAGGTGATCTTCCCGACGCGGCGCAATCTGGAACGGCTGGCCCAGTTCGACGACTTTGCGGCGTGCCTCGAACACGCGCGGGCGACACCGGTGGTCACGATCACGCCGGCGGTCGCCGTGCGCGATGGGGCGAGATGGCTGACCATCCCTGAGGACGCGGGGTATCCGGTCCACGCGGAGCCGATCGACAGCGCGATGCGCGGTTAGCGGCCTGCGTATATGTCCGTAGGGTTGGCGCGGAGGGGGCTCATAGGCAAACGGGCGCATCAAGCAGGCATATTGCGGATTGGAGACCGCCTATGCCAGCCGAATGCCAACACCCGTTCGATATGTCCCTCCCGTCCACCGAAGGCGAACGCGCGCCGGACGTTGATCTTACCTCCGCTGCGTGGCACCGTCACGGTGCGCGCGTCGCGCTTGTGGCGGTGCGCGCCACCGCGCCGCTGATGCTGTCGCTCACGCTCTGGGCCATCGTCGGCTGGGCGGTGTGGAAGGGCGGTTGACCAGCGGCGACGCCGGACAGATTCAGCCGATCGCGCTGTCGCAGGCCAGCCGCAGGGCGGACCGGGCATCATCGCGCTGCGTCTTGCCATCTATCAGGCCGATGCGGCGGCGGAAGTCGTATCCGTCGAGCGGCACGGCGACGACGCCTTCGCAGCGGAGCGATTCCGGCGCCGTGGTCACGCCCATGCCGGCGCGCACCATCGCCATGCAGCGGTCGTCGTTGGCGCTGCGCAGCAGGAAGCGGGGCCGCACCCCGCGCTGCGTGAAGAAGCGGCTGGTTTCGGCAAGCAGTTCGCAGGACCGGCGCGCGATCATGGTTTCGCTCGCCAGTTCGGCCGGATCGAGCGTCGCGCGCCCCGCCAGGCGGTGGCTTGCCGGCAGCATCATGCGATAGCCTTCGTCGATGACGGACGCGGCATCCTCGCCTTCGCGCAGCAGGGTCAGCGCGGCGTCGATCTGCCCTTCGCCCAGCTTGCGCCGCAGTTCGGCATCGCTCCCTTCGGTCAGCACCAGCGGTTCCGGCCCGGCGAAGCGCGCGCTCAACCGGGTCAGGAAGGCTGTCGGCAACGATGCGAGGATGCCCAGTCGCAGCGGCGGGGCGAGGTCGGCCTCGCTGCGCAGGCTGGCCTCGGCCAGCCGGAACTCCCGCTCGATGGCGCGGGCATGGGCCAGCAGGCGGTTGCCGGCCTCGGTCAATCGCACGTTGCGCCGGTCGCGCACGAACAGCGGCGCGCCGACCAGCCGCTCCAGCTCGGCAATGCCCACTGACAAGGTGGGCTGCGTCACGTTGACGCGCCGCGCGGCGGCGGTGAAGCCGCCGGTTTCCACGACCGCCAGGAACTGGCGCAGATGGGTGCGTTTCATCATAGATTTTATCTATCGAACTTCGCGCGATGTTTCAATTTCGCCGACGATATCATCGATGGTATCAAGGGGCGTGGGACAGGATGCGTGCGGCCTTTACCGGCCGCGCCTCGTCCCGTCGATTGCTGATGGCTGCGGGGTGCGCTGTCTCAGGCGTATCCGGGCAAGTCTTGGGAGGATGCCGTGCGCGCGACGCCTGATTTCGATTTCGGCCTGCCTGAAACCGCCCTGATGATCCGCGAAAGCGCCGCGCGCTTCGCCGACGAGAAGATCGCGCCGCTGGCGGCGAGGATCGACGCGGAGGACTGGTTCGCGCGCGAGCTGTGGCCGGCGATGGGCGAGCTGGGCCTGCACGGCATCACCGTGGAAGAGGAATGGGGCGGCCTGGGCCTCGGCTATCTCGATCACGTGATCGCGGTGGAGGAAGTGAGCCGGGCATCGGCCTCGATCGGCCTGTCCTATGGCGCGCATTCCAACCTTTGCGTCAACCAGATCCGCCGCTGGGGCACGGACGCGCAGAAGGCGAAGTACCTGCCGGGCCTGATCTCGGGCGAGCATGTCGGCAGCCTTGCCATGTCGGAAGCGGGCGCCGGGTCGGACGTCGTCGGCATGAAGCTGCGCGCCGATGCCACCTCGGGCGGCTATGTCCTCAACGGCACCAAGTTCTGGATCACCAACGCGACCTATGCCGATACGTTGGTGGTCTATGCCAAGACCGCGCCGGAATCGGGATCGCGCGGGATCACCGCCTTCCTGATCGAGAAGGACTTCGATGGCTTCTCGATCGGCCAGAAGATCGACAAGATGGGGATGCGCGGCTCGCCCACGGCGGAGCTGGTGTTCAACGACTGCTTCGTGCCCGAAGAGAACGTGATGGGGCCGCTGCACGGCGGCGTGGGCGTGCTGATGTCGGGCCTCGATTACGAGCGCGTCGTGCTGGCGGGCCTCCAGCTCGGCATCATGCAGGCCTGCCTCGATACGGTCATCCCCTATGTCCGCGAACGCAAGCAGTTCGGCAAGCCGATCGGCGCGTTCCAGCTGATGCAGGCCAAGATCGCGGACATGTACGTCGCGCTGCAATCGGCGCGGGCCTATGTCTATGCCGTGGCGCGCGCCTGCGATGCCGGGCAGACCACCCGTTTCGACGCGGCTGGCGCGATCCTGCTGGCCAGCGAGAACGCCTTCCGCGCGGCGGGCGAGGCGGTGCAGGCGCTGGGCGGGGCCGGCTATACCAAGGATTGGCCGGTCGAACGCTTCCTGCGCGATGCGAAGCTGCTCGACATCGGCGCCGGCACGAACGAAGTTCGCCGCATGCTGATCGGGCGGGAACTTATCGGGGCGCAGGGTTAGGGGGAGTGGCGATGGTGGCGGAGACTGCCGAAGACAAGAAGGCCGTGTTCCGACGGCTGATCGATTGCTACGCGCGGGCCGATGTGGATGCGATGGAGTCGCTGATCGCCCCCAGCTATCTGGGCCACACCTCCGCCGGGGACCGGGACTGGGCCGGGTTTCGCCAGAGCATCCTGAACTTCCATGCAATCTTCGACTACGCGCCAGATGCCTTCGTGATCGAGGACCAGTTCGCCGACGGCGACAAGGTGGCAACCCGCATGACGGCCCGTGTCCGCAGCCGCGAGAGCGGCGAGGCGATGACGATGATTGGCATCAACCTGGCGGTGATCCGGCATGGGCAAGTCTTCGAGGAATGGAACACCTGGGAAATGGTGCAATCGGCGGAGTCACTTTCGATGCAGGGTGCAGCATGAGCGGCCCCGTCCTCTCCTCCAATATCGACCTTTCCAGCCCCGAGGCGCAGGCGCGTGCCGCGCACAACCGCGCGCTGGCGCGGGACTTGCGCGATCGCGTGGCCCGCACGGCGCTGGGCGGCGATGCGCGATCGCGCGAGCGGCATGTCGCGCGGGGCAAGCTGCTGCCGCGCGATCGGGTGGAGCGGCTGCTCGATCCCGGATCGCCGCTGCTGGAACTGAGCCAGCTTGCCGCCGGCGGCCTCTATGGCGACGAGGTGCCGGGCGCCGGCGTGATTACCGCGATCGGCCGCGTATCGGGCCGCCAGTGCGTGATCGTGGCCAACGATGCCACGGTGAAGGGCGGCACGTACTATCCGCTGACGGTCAAGAAGCACCTGCGCGCGCAGGACATCGCGCGCCAGAACCGGCTGCCGTGCATCTATCTGGTCGATAGCGGCGGGGCCAACCTGCCACACCAGGCCGAGGTCTTTCCCGATCGCGATCACTTCGGCCGCATCTTCTTCAACCAGGCCAACATGAGCGCCGAGGGCGTGCCGCAGATCGCCTGCGTGATGGGCAGCTGCACGGCGGGCGGCGCCTATGTCCCGGCGATGTCGGACGAGACGGTGATCGTGCGCAAGCAGGGCACGATCTTCCTGGCCGGCCCGCCGCTGGTGAAGGCCGCCACCGGCGAGGAGATCAGCGCCGAGGATCTGGGCGGCGGCGATCTCCACGCGCGCAAGTCCGGCGTGGTCGATCATCTGGCCGAGAACGACGAGCACGCGCTGACCATCGTGCGCGACATCGTTTCGCATCTGGGATCGGCGGGGGATGCTGGCATCGCCCGCCGCGAACCGCGCCCGCCGAAGTACGATGCGGAAGAGCTCTACGCGATCGTGCCCGAGGACGTGCGCGCGCCCTACGATGTCCGGGAAGTGATCGCGCGGCTGGTCGATGGCAGCGAGTTTCACGAGTTCAAGGCCCACTACGGCACCACGCTGGTCTGCGGCTTCGCGCATATCTGGGGTATGCCGGTGGCGATCCTTGCCAACAACGGCGTGCTCTTTTCCGAAAGCGCGCAGAAGGGCGCGCATTTCATCGAACTGGCGTGCCAGCGCCGCATTCCGCTGCTGTTCCTCCAGAACATCTCGGGCTTCATGGTCGGCGGCAAGTACGAGGCTGAAGGCATCGCCAAGCACGGCGCGAAGCTGGTGACGGCTGTGGCCACCGCCAGCGTGCCCAAGATCACCGTGCTGATCGGCGGCAGCTTCGGCGCCGGCAATTACGGCATGTGCGGCCGCGCCTATGAGCCGCGCTTCCTGTTTTCCTGGCCCAACAGCCGGATCAGCGTGATGGGCGGCGAACAGGCCGCCGCGGTGCTCGCCACGGTCCATCGCGATGCCGCCACCTGGACGGCGGAGGAGGCCGAAGCGTTCAAGGCGCCGGTCCGCCAGAAGTACGAGGACGAGGGCAACCCGTGGTACGCCACCGCCCGCCTGTGGGACGATGGCGTGATCGATCCCGCCCAGACGCGCGACGTGCTCGGGTTGGCGCTGGCGGCAACGCTCGAAGCCCCGGTTGCGGAGGCGCCCCGCTTCGGGGTGTTCAGGATGTAATGGCCATGATCCAGTCCCTTCTCATCGCCAATCGCGGCGAAATCGCTTGCCGTGTCATCCGCACCGCGCGGGGCATGGGTATTCGCACGGTGGCGGTCTATTCCGACGCTGATGCCAAGGCGCTGCACGTGCGGCAGGCGGATGAGGCGGTGCATATCGGCCCGTCGCCGGCGCGCGAAAGCTACCTTGTGGGGGAAAAGATCATCGCCGCCGCCAGGGCCACCGGAGCGCAGGCGATCCATCCCGGCTACGGCTTCCTTTCCGAAAACGCCGAATTTGCCCAGGCGGTGCTGGACGCGGGCCTTGTATGGGTTGGCCCCAGGCCCGCCTCGATCACCGCGATGGGCCTCAAGGACGCGGCCAAGGCGCGCATGATCGCCGCCGGTGTGCCGGTGACCCCTGGCTATCTTGGCGAGGACCAGTCCGAGGCGCGGCTTCAGGCCGAGGCGGATGCCATCGGCTATCCCGTCCTGATCAAGGCCGTCGCGGGCGGGGGCGGCAAGGGTATGCGCCGGGTGGAGACGGCGGCGGACTTTGCCGAAGCGCTGGCCTCCTGCCGCCGTGAGGCGGCCGCGAGCTTCGGCGACGATCGCGTGCTGATCGAGAAGTACATCCTCTCCCCACGCCACATCGAGGTGCAGGTGTTCGGGGATAGCCACGGCAACGTCGTCCACCTGTTCGAACGCGATTGCTCGCTCCAGCGCCGCCACCAGAAGGTGATCGAGGAAGCCCCCGCGCCGGGCATGGACGAAGCGACGCGCGAGGCCGTGTGCAGCGCCGCCGTCCGCGCGGCCAAGGCGGTGGACTACGAAGGTGCCGGCACGATCGAATTCATCGCCGACGCCAGCGAAGGCCTGCGCGCCGATCGCATCTGGTTCATGGAAATGAACACGCGGCTCCAGGTCGAACATCCGGTGACGGAGATGATCACCGGCGTCGATCTGGTCGAATGGCAGTTGCGCGTGGCGAGCGGCGAACCGCTACCCAAACGGCAGGATCAGCTAAGGATCGACGGTCACGCCATCGAGGCGCGGCTCTACGCGGAAGATCCGGCCAAGGGTTCCCTGCCGAGCATTGGCAAACTGGAATACTTCCGGCTTCCCGAAAAGCTTGAGCCGTATGAATATCGCGGTGTCGACAACTGTTGGCACTGGAATGTGCAAGACGCCCGGTTGCGCATCGATACCGGCTATGAAGAAGGCGACGAGGTCACGCCCTTCTATGATCCCATGGTCGCCAAGCTGATTGCCCATGCGCCGGATCGCTTGAACGCAACGATTGGACTCACGAGCGCGGCTGGTGCAGTTCGTTGCTGGCCCGTCAAGACGAACGCATCGATGCTGCACGGACTGCTTGTCGAGCCGGACTTCCATAGGGTCCGGCTATCCACCGCCTTCATCGATGATCACCCTGATGTGATCCATGAGGATGAAGGGCCGGCTCAGTACGCACTGACCCGTGCGGCCGAATTGCTTGTTTCCTCCGATTTGCCACAGCGCCTTCAAGGTTTCCGCCTTAACGCACCGCGTGAAAGCCGGGTTTACCTCGACGCCGATGGGAAAGCTGTCGAAGGCGACATGGCTTGTGAGGTGCCCGAGATGCACGACATCTACGGTCCATCGGAGCGGGTGAACGATGTTGTCTTCGCCTCATGCGGAGGTCACACGCACCGAATCACGGTCCGCCAATCGCGGGGCACGAACACCCATCACGCCGGTGATGGCGCCATCCTCGCCCCCATGCCCGGCAAGGTGATCTCGGTCGATGTCGCGGCGGGCGACACGGTGGCCAAGGGCCAGAAGCTGCTGGTGCTGGAAGCGATGAAGATGGAACACGCGCTGACCGCGCCGTTCGACGGCACCGTGGCGGAGCTGACCGTCACCCCCGGCGCGCAAGTGCAGGTCGAGGCGCTGCTGGCGCGCGTGGAGCAGGAGGAAGGCTGATGGCCGGGCGCTTTTTCGACGAATGGCAGGTGGGTGATCGGATCGATCACGACATCCGCCGCACCGTGACCGAAACGGACAACCTGCTGTTCTCGACAATGACGCACAATCCGCAGCCGCTGCACATCGATCTGGAAGCGGCCAGGGCGAGCGAGTTCGGCCAGATCCTCGTCAACGGCACCTTCACCTTCGCGCTGATGGTCGGCCTGTCCGTGGGCGATACCACGCTGGGCACGCTGGTCGCCAACCTCGGCTATGACAAGCTGGTCATGCCCAAGCCGGTGTTCATCGGCGATACCATGCGCGCGACGAGCGAGGTGGCCGAGCTGAAGGAATCGAAAAGCCGGCCGGGCGCGGGCATCGTCACCTTCACGCACGAGCTGATCAACCAGCGCGACGAGGTGGTGTGCCGCTGCCTGCGCAGCGCCTTGCTCAAGAAGCGGCCGGCGTAAGGCGGTTCAGGGGCGCGCGGGTTCCGCGTTCAGCCCGCCGCCCAGGCTGCGGTACAGCTCCACCATGTTGCTCGCCGCCGCCAGCCGCGTGTTCACCAGGCTGAGGCGCGCGCTGTAGAGCGTGCGCTGCGCGTCTAGCGTGGCCAGGTAGGTGTCGATCCCGTTGCGATAGCGCGATTGCGACAGGGTGAGCGCACGACCGGCATTGTCCGTCAGCGCGAGTTGCGCGGCCAGCTTGTCGTCGATCGTGCCGCGCCGGGCGAGCGCGTTGGCCACTTCGCTGAACGCGGTCTGGATCGTCTTTTCGTAGGTGGCGACGGCTGCGGTGCGCGCGGCCTTGGCCGAGGCGAGGTTGCCGCTGCGCGCGCCGGCGTCGAACACGGTCTCGCTGGCGTTGCCCGATGCGTTCCAGCGGAAATCGCCACTGTTGAACAGGCCCGAAAGGCTGCCCGAGGCGACGCCGAGCGCGGCCGTCAGCGAGATCGTGGGGAACCATGCCGCGCGCGCCGCGCCGATATTGGCATAGGCCGCGCGCAGCCGGTGTTCGGCGCCCAGCACATCCGGGCGCTGCAGCAGCACGGCGGAGGACAGGTTTACCGGCAGGGTGGCGAGCGTTTGCCCGCCGTTGCCCAGCGTGTCCGCCAGCATGGCCTCGCTTACGGGCGCGCCGGTCAGCAGTTCCAGTGCGTTGCGCGCCTGCGCCAGCCGCGTCTTGTAGTCGGCAACGTCCGATCGCGCGGTCTGGAGCGCGGTCTGCGCCTGCGCGATGTCGAGCCGGGTGCCGATCCCCATGGCCTCGCGCCGCTGCGTCAGCGCCAGGCTCTGTTCGCGCGATTGCAGCGTTTCTTCCGCCACGCGCAGCAGATCGGCGTTGGCGGCATAAGTCAGCCACGCGGTCGCCACTTCGGCGACAAGCGTGATCTGCGTGGCCTTGCGCCCTTCGTCGGTGGCGAGAAAGGTCTGGAACTGCGCCTGCGTGAGATTGCGCTGCCGGCCGAACAGATCGAGCGTGAACGAGGAGATGCCTATGCCGGTGGACAGGGTATCGACCGTGAGGCCGTTGGTGCGCGCTTCCGATCCGGTCGCGGTGGCGGCGACGGTGGGGAACAGGGCGGCGCGCTGCACGCGATAGAGCGCCTGCGCCTGTTCCACGTTGGCCACGGCCACGCGCAGATCGCGGTTGTTGGCGAGCGACAGGGCGATCACCTGCCGCAGCCGGTCGTCGAGGAAGAAATCGCGCCAGCCGATCTCGTCGATGCGCGTCTCGCCGGCGGCCAGCACGGGATAGGATTCTCCCTGCGGCAGCGCGGGGACGACGGGCGCTTCCGGGCGGACGTATTTCGGTGCCATGTTGCACCCGGCCAGGATCGCCATCGGTGCGGCGAGCGGCAGCGTGGCGAACAGAAGGCGGCGGTTCATGCTCCGGCCTCCTGACCGCTTGCGGGCGCGGGCGTGGTTGCCGCCTTGCGCGCGAACCAGCGCTTCACCAGCACGAAGAACAGCGGGACGAGGAAGATGGCCAGCGCGGTGGCCGAAAGCATCCCGCCCATCACCCCGGTGCCGATCGCGCGCCGCCCGTTCGCGCCCGCGCCGCTGGCGATCACCAGCGGGATCACACCGGCGATAAAGGCCACGCTGGTCATGATGATCGGGCGGAAGCGCAGCCGCGCCGCTTCGAGCGCGGCTTCGAGCGGCGGCACGCCGCTGCGCAGCGCGGCTTCGGCGAATTCGACGATCAGGATCGCGTTCTTGGCGGACAGGCCGATCGTGGTGAGCAGCGCCACCTGGAAATAGATGTCGTTGTCGAACCCGCGCAGCGTCACCGCCAGCACCGCGCCGACCACGCCCAGCGGAATGACCAGAAGGACAGAGAACGGCACCGACCAGCTTTCGTAGAGCGCGGCAAGGCACAGGAAGATGAAGAAGATCGACACCGCATAGAGCACCGGTGCCTGGCTGCTCGACCGGCGTTCCTGATAGGATAGCCCGCTCCACGCCACGGTGAAGCCACCATCGAGCTGGCTGGCCATTTTCTCGATCACGTTCATGGCATCGCCGGAACTGGTGCCCGGCCCCGGCGCGCCTTGCACTTGTTGCGCGGAAATGCCGTTGAAGCGCCGCAGGATCGGCGCGCCGATCGTCCAGCTCGTTTCGGCAAAGGCCGAGAAGGGCGCCATGTCGCCATCGGCGGTGCGCACGAACCACTGGCTCAGGTCCGATGGCTGGCTGCGGAACGGCGCATCGCCCTGGACATAGACGCGCTTGACGCGGCCGCGGTCGATGAAGTCGTTCACATACGTGCCACCCCACGCGGTCGAGAGCGTGGAATTGACGTTGGCGGGCGTGATCTGGAACGCGGTGAGCGCGGCGTCATCCACTTTCACCTTGAGCTGCGGCGTGTCCTCAAGGCCGTTGAAGCGCACCTGGCCCAGCCGGGGCTCGTCGGCCGCCTGCGCCAGCAGGTCCTTGCGCGCGGCGGTCAGCGCGGCGGTGCCCTGTCCTTCGGCATCCTGCAGCCACATCTCGAAGCCCGAAGCGTTGCCCAACCCGCGGATGGCCGGCGGCGAAAGGACGAGAATCTGCCCATCGCGCGAGGAGGCGAAATGCTTGTTGATGCGTTGCGCGATGGCGGAGGCGCTGTTTGCGCTGCCCACCCGTTCGTCCCACGGCTTGAGCAGGATGAAGCCCTGGCCGGTGTTCTGCCCGCTGCCGCCCTGTCCGCGGCCCACCACGGTGAACACGGCCTGGATGTTGTGGCTTTCCGTGCGGTTGATGTAGTCCGAAAGCTGGTCGGCCACGGCTTGTGTCTGTTCGATGGTCGATCCGGCGGGCAGCGTGTAGCTGAGCGAAAGGTTGCCCTGATCCTCGTCCGGCAGGAAGCTGGTGGGCAGCCGCGCATAGAGCAGCGCCATGCCCAGGCAGACGCCGCCGAACACCAGCATGCCCGGAAGCGGCCGGCTCACCACCCGCAGCAGCCGGCTGCGATAGCCGCCTTCCAGCCTTTCGTAGCTGCGGTTGAACTTGGCGAAGAACCATCCGCGCGGCTTCTCGTGCTCCTTCAGCAGCGTGGCGCACAGCGCCGGCGTCAGCGTCAGCGCGACCATCACCGACAGCGCCATGGCGGACACGATGGTGACCGAGAACTGGCGATAGATCACGCCGGTCGATCCGCCGAAGAAGGCCATGGGGATGAACACGGCGGTCAAAACCAGCGTGATGCCGATCAGCGCCGAGGTGATCTCGCCCATGGATTTCACCGTCGCCTCCAGCGGGGGCAGGTGCTCCTCGTGCATCACGCGCTCGACATTCTCGACCACCACGATGGCATCGTCGACCAGCAGGCCGATGGCAAGGACGAGGCCGAACATGGTCAGCGTGTTGACCGAATAGCCCACGGCGGCGAGGATGCCGAAGGTGCCCAGCAGCACCACCGGCACGGCGATCGCGGGGATCAACGTGGCGCGCCAGTTCTGCAGGAACACGAACATCACCACCACGACCAGCCCGATCGCCTCGATCAGCGTCCAGACCACTTCCTCGATCGAAATCTTCACGAACGTGCTGCTGTCGCGCGGATAGGCGACCGCGTAGCCTTCGGGCAGCTCGGTCGACAGTTCGGCGACCTTTTCCTTGACCAGCCGCGCGGTGGCCATGGCGTTGGCGCCGGATGCCAGATTGATGGCGAGGCCGGTGGCGGGCGCGCCGTTGAATTTGTTGATCGAGCCGTAGTTCTCCAGCCCCATTTCGACGCGGGCGACATCGCCCAGCGTGACGGTGGAGCCATCGGCCTGGGTCTTGAGTACGACCGCCTTGAACTGGTCGATCGTTTCCAACCGCGACCGGGCCGTTACCGTGGCGTTGAGGCGCTGCCCCGGCTGCGACGGCAGGGCGCCGATCTCGCCCGCCGAAACCTGCGTGTTCTGGGCCTGCAGCGCCGAAATCACGTCCGCCGGCATCAGCTTCACCGCGTTGAGCCGGTTGGGATCGAGCCAGATGCGCATGGCGTATTGCGAGCCGAAGATGTCGGCGCTGCCCACGCCTTCCACGCGCGAGATTGGGTCCTGGAAGTGCGTGGCGAGATAGTCGGCGATGTCCGCGTTGTCGCTGCGGCCGGTGGAATCGTAGAGCGAGACGACCATCAACTGGTCGGCCTGCGCCTTGTTCACGTTCACGCCCAGTTGCTGCACGATCTGCGGCAACCGCGTGACGCCGCGCGCGATCGCGTTCTGCACCTGGACCTGTGCGGTATCGGGATTGATGCCCTTTTCGAAGGTCACCGTGATCTGCGCCGAACCGTTGCTGCTGCTGGACGTGAAATAGAGCAGCCCGTCGATGCCCTTGAGCTGCTGTTCCAGCACCTGGGTCACGCTGTTTTCGATCGTCTGCGCGTCCGCGCCGTTGTAGCTGGCGTTGATCGAGACGGTCGGCGGCGCGATGTCGGGATATTGCTCCACCGCCATCGTGGTGATCGAGAACCCGCCCGCCGCCATCACCACGATGGCGATGACCCAGGCGAAGATCGGGCGATGCGCGAAGAATTTCGACAGCACGGCGTTTACTTGCCAGCGGCGGCCGGCGCGCCGGCACCTTTCCCGTCACCCTCTTCCGCTGCCTTGCTGCCCGCCGGCACTGCCTTCACCTTCGCGCCGGGGCGGGCCTTGAGCAGCCCTTCGACCACGATCTTCTCGCCGGGCTTGAGGCCGCTGGTGATCAGCCAGTTCGTGCCGACGGCGGTATCCGCGGTTACGTTCCGCGTTTCGATCATGCTTTTGGCGTTGACGACCAGCACGGTGGCGGTGCCGCGTGGAGACCGCGTGACGGCCGTTTGCGGGACGAGGATGCCGTCAGGCACGGTGCCCTGGCCCACGCGCGCGCGCACGAACAGGCCGGGCAGCAGATCGCCACGCGGATTGGGCACGGTGGCGCGCAGCG
The DNA here is from genome assembly GCF_003856955.1 of Novosphingobium sp. LASN5T. NCBI lineage: Bacteria > Pseudomonadati > Pseudomonadota > Alphaproteobacteria > Sphingomonadales > Sphingomonadaceae > Novosphingobium > Novosphingobium sp. LASN5T. The sequence continues at coordinate 66,790 of NZ_RQSI01000014.1, read as the reverse complement.
TGACCGTGCCGGTCTGCTCGTTCACGTCGATATCCGCGAAGTTCAGCTTGCCCTCGACCGGAAATTCGCTGCCGTCCGACAGGATGATGCGCACCGGCGTCGATCCCGCCGCGATGCGTCCGGCGTCCATCGAGCGGCGCAGCGCCATGAAATCGGTGCTCGATTGCTGGATGTTGACCCAGATCGGATCGAGCCGCTGCACCTTGGCCAGCGCATCGGCCTGATTGGACGTCACCAGCGCGCCCTTGGTCACGGCTGACCGGCCGATCCGGCCGCTGATCGGAGAGGTGATCCGGGTGAAGCCCAGGTTGACGTTGGCGGAAGCCAGCGACGCGCGGTTGAGCGCCACTTGGGCGCGGGCCTGGTTGTAAGCCGCGATGGCATCCGCCGCGTCCTGCTTGCTGATCCCGCCTTCCTCGGCCAGTACGCGATAGCGCTCCGCTTTCAGGCGGCTGGCTTCGACCGATGCCTGCGCGTTGGTCAGCGCGGCGCTTGCCTGCTGCTGGGACGCCGCATAGAGGCGCGAATCGATCTGATAGAGCGGCTGGCCCGCGCGGACGTTGCTGCCTTCCTCGAACAGCCGCGCCATGACGATGCCCGACACCTGTGGCCGCACTTCGGCCACTTCCGACGCCTGCGTCCGTCCGGCCAGGTCCGCGGTCAGCGCGACCGGTCCCGCGCGGGCGGCAATCACGCCCACGGTGGGCGTCGGCGACTGTTTGTCTCCCTTCTTGTCGCCGCATCCGGCAAGCAGGAGAGCGGTGCAGGCCAAGGGTAGAAGGAAACGCAATTTCGGCTCGCAATCTTTCATCGGACCATGCGGACAAGGGAGCAACGGCAGCATCGGCGATGGCATTTCCCGCAGATCAGAACGACCGCCCCGTGCGGACAGCGGCAAGGTCATGTTCCGACATGGTCTCCCCCGAAAGCCCCCATGGCTTTCAACGCGTGATTCGCAGCTTGCTAGCACATCGCGCGGCGCGTGCGCCTGCCTATGCTGCGTTGCCGCATCGATGCGACACAATGATACAAATGGAGATTCTGCACACCTCCTTTTTGGACGTTTGTCAAAAAAGGAGGTGGTGAGCCGTCGGTCGCGGGAAGCGGGCGGAAGGCGCAGTCAGCGCGCGGCGAACAGCAGGCGGCCGGGGCCGAGCCGTTCGAGCACATGGGCGATATCCTCCGCGGAGACCGCGAAGCAGCCCTGGCTGCGGCCCACGCGCCCCTGGCTTTCCGCCAGATCGGGCGCGACATAGCGCGCGGCGTGGATCACGATGCCACGGCTGGAGGCCATGCTGTTTTCGGTATCCAGACCCTGAAGCCGGCGCGACCGGCCATGCTTGCCGCTGTAGATTTCGCCGGTCAGGAAGGCCCCGCTGCACGAGGCGTTGGAGCCGGGCCGGTTCGACAGGCGCTGGACCCAGCCGCTGTTGCCGGGATCGGAACCGCTGCCGTGCGCGACGAGATGGTCGGAAATGACCTTTCCTGCCGCCACATCGACCAGCTGGAAGCGCGGCAGACGCGAAGGCGCCGAAAAGTCGACGATGCCGATCACGTCGCGGCTGGCGACGCGATCGTGATGCTGCTGCAAGGCCGCCAATGCGCGAGACAACAGCACGGACCTGTCTGCGCCCGCCGGAAGGTGTTCCGGCTGGGGGGCGATCGCCTGCGCAAGATCGCGCGGCATGAACAGGCTGGCTGCCGACCCGGCAATGGCGCCCAGAAAATGGCGCCTGCCCAGGTACATGCTATTCCGAGACCCCGATTTTGCTCTTGTCCGGGATGTACGGAGCAGCCCGCCGAATTTCAAACCGCAACGGAGGAAAGTGCGGCGAGCGGTGCCAGGGATCGCGTGGGGCGAGCCGCGGGGCGGGAACTTTTGCCGCCGCGGCTCGCTTCGCCCGTCCGGTTTTCAGGGCAGGGCGTCGAAGGCTCCCCGGGCGGCAATCGTACCCACGGCCTTGCGACCGCTCGGCGCTTCCTTGGCGCGCAGGCCTTCGGGCAACACGTCCGGCGATGCCTTGCGGCCGATCGCGGCGGCGGCTTCGACGCGGAAGCTTTCGGGAATGCCGAGTTCCGAACGGATGCGGTCGAAGTCGATTCCGGTCATGCCGTGGGCGTGGTAGCCCATTGCCGTGGCTTGCAGGGCCAGCTGCGCCCAGGCGGCGCCCGCGTCGAAGCTGTGGCTGTGCGATGGCCGCGCTTCGTCACCGCTGCCCATGTGCGTTTCCGAGAGGATGAAGACCAGCGCGCCGGCTTGCTTCGCCCAGCTGGCGTTGAACGGAATCAGCAGCGAAAGGAACAGATCCCAGTGCGCATCGCCGTTCACGGCATAGAGAAAGCGCCAGGGCTGGTAATTGAAGGCCGACGGGGCGAGGCCGGCAGCCTCCAGGATCACCTCGAGGTCTTCTTGCGGCAGGGCGCTGCCATCGAAGGCGCGCGGCGACCAGCGGTCGATCAGCAGCGGAACAAGGCGGGGATTGGTGGTTCGGCTTTCCATGGCGTGGCCTTCCGGAGCGAGTTTCGGGGATGACAGCAAAGGGGCGGGCGGCTGGTGAGGCCGCCCGGATGCGTGGTTTCAACGGCGGTCGAGCGCGAAGCGGCCGGCGCCGAAAGCGACGACCTGCAACAGGCCGCCAGCCATCGCCACGTTCTTGAAGAAGTGGATGAACTGGTTCTGGTCCGCAAGGTGGTTGTGGAAGGCGAGCGCGGTTGCCAGGCTGAACAACGCCAGCACCGCGGCGATGAACCGGGTGCGGAAGCCGGCCACAAGTGCCAGACCGCCGCCCAGTTCCACGATAACGGCGATGGCCAGGCCGACTTGCGGCAAGGGCAGGCCCGCGCTGGCGATATAGCCGATCGTTCCGGCGGGCGCGGCGACCTTGGACAGGCCGCTCAGCACGAAGATGGCGGCAAGGAGGATGCGACCGGCAAGAGCGGCGACATCGCTGGCGGAAGTGCCGGGGCGGGCGGTAGTGGTCTGAATGGTCATGGGATGGGATTCTTTCTGTTCGAAGGGGGGAGAAGGGGGGCAGTCAGGCCGCGTCGACGAGGACGATCTCGCTGTCTTCGAGCGCGGTAATCTCGATGGTATCGATGCCGGTGATGGCCACGCCATCGCGGGCCTGTGCTTCTGCGTCGCCAATGCGGATGCGGCCGGTGGCCGGAACCAGATAGGCATGGCGGTCGGGATCGATTTCGTAACGCAGGCTCTGGCCTGCCGGCAACGTCGCGCCCAGCACGCGGGCATTGGCGTTGATGCGCAACGCGTCCTCGTCACCGGCGACGCCCGAAGCCAGCACGTCGAAGCGGCCGGTGCGGCTGTCGCGCGGGAAGGGCCGCGTGCCCCAGCTTGGCGCATGGCCGCGCCGGTCGGGCATGATCCAGATCTGGAACAGCGTCGTTTCCTCGTCTTCCAGATTGTATTCGGCATGCTGGATGCCGGTGCCGGCGGACATGACCTGCACGTCTCCCGCCACGGTGCGGCCGGCGTTGCCCAGGTTGTCGCGGTGCGAGATCGCGCCGGTGCGGACATAGGTGACGATTTCCATGTCGCTGTGCGGATGCGGCGGGAAACCGCTCTGCGCCGCGATGGTATCGTCGTTCCACACGCGCAGGGCGCCCCACTGCACGCGCTGCGGGTCGTAATAGTCGGCGAACGAGAAATGGTGGTGCGCATCGAGCCAGCCGTGGTTGGCGGCGCCAAGCGAATGGAAGGGGCGAACTTCGATCACGGGATGTCTCCAAAAATCGCGTTGCAGCGAATGACCTTGGTATGGCCCTTGAAAGGCAATCTGAAAATTCCGATAAAATTGATGGGAATGTTCAGGAGTATCGAACGTGGACGTCGGCCAGCCAACCATCGACCAGATCCGCATCTTCCTCGCCGTGGTCGATGAAGGCAGTTTCAACGGCGCCGCGCGCAAGCTGGGCCGGGCCATTTCGGTCATCAGCTATGGCATCGCCAACCTGGAGGCGCAGTTCGGCGTCACCCTGTTCGAGCGCGAGGGATCGCGCCGGCCGACGCTGACCGAAGCGGGCCGCGCGGTGCTGGCGACGGCACGGGCGGTGGCGGACGATATTGACGCGCTGATGGCCTCGGTGCGCGGCTATAACCAGGGGCTGGAGGCGGAACTGACGCTGGCCGTGGACGTGATGTATCCCACCGCGTGGCTGGCGCGGCTTTGCCGGCAGTTCCAGGCCTATTTCCCGACGGTGGACCTGCGCCTGCACGTGGAAGCCCTCGGTGCGATCGCCGGAATGCTGCTGGAGGGGCGGGCGCATGTGGGCGTGACGGGGCCGGTGGTGATCGAGGACCCCGTGCTCGACCGGATGCGGATCGGCGAGGTGGAACTGCTGCCGGTGGCCGCGCCTTCGCACCCGCTGGCGCGCCTGACCGAGATTCCCCCCGGGGCCGGGCGGCAGCATCTGCAACTGGTCCTGACCGACCGTTCCAGCCTGACCGAGGGCCGCGATTTCTCCGTGCTCAGCGCGCGCACGTGGCGGCTGGGCGATCTCGGCGCCAAGCACGCCTTGCTGCTGGAAGGGATCGGCTGGGGCAACATGCCGCTGCATCTGGTGCAAGACGATCTCGACGCCGGGCGACTCGTGCGGCTGCCGATGCAGGAAGCGCCCGGCGTGGCCTATCCGTTTAACGCGCAGTGGCGGCGGGATTGCCCGCCGGGGCCGGCGCGTTCCTGGCTGATCGAGGCGCTGAAAGCGGGGTGTGGTGGCGATCACGCCGGCCCCATCGTCATATAGCGCGCACAAATCCGCCTTTGAAATGAAAGGAAAACTGCACGATCGTGCAACACGGGCCGTCTAGCGGCGCATCTCGAGTCCAGGCCCATGAGGGGAAAAGAGATGCGCTGTGTGACTGCCTTGTTCGTGACGACCGCCATGGCCGTCGCCGCTCCCGCCTTTGCCGCCGAAGCCCCGGCCGACGAAGCCGCGCCCGCTCCCGCCGATGCTTCCGCCGGTCCCGAAATCGTCGTGTTCGGTGCCGGCCAGACGCGGCAGGTCCAGGAAATCTCCAACGCCGATCTGACGCTGCTGGCGGCGGGCACCAGCCCGCTGAAGGCCATCGAGAAACTGCCCAGCGTCAACTTCCAGTCGGCCGATCCTTTCGGAAACTACGAATGGTCGACCCGCATCACCATTCGCGGGTTCAACCAGAACCAGCTTGGTTTCACGCTGGATGGCATTCCGCTGGGCGACATGACCTATGGCAACGTCAACGGGCTGCACATCAGCCGCGCGATCACGTCCGAAAACATCGGCGTGACCCGCGTGTCGCAGGGGTCGGGCTCGATCGACACGCAATCGACCAACAACCTGGGCGGCACGCTGGAGTTCGAATCGATCGATCCCGCGCGCGTGCTGGGCGTGGACGGCAACGTGACCTACGGTTCCTCGAACACCGTGCGCGTTTTCGGCAGGGTCGGCCTGGGCACCGCCGACGGGCTGCGCGCCTTTGCTTCCGTGCAATACCAGAACCTCGACAAGTGGAAGGGTGATGGGCAGCAGCGCACGCTGATGGCCAACGCCAAGGTGGTGGCGCCGCTGGGCGATGCCACGGTCGATGCCTATCTCAGCTATTCCGACCGGGCCGAGCAGGACTATCAGGATCTTTCGCTCGGCATGATCAAGCGGCTCGGCTACGATTGGGACAATTTCGGCCCTTCGCAATACGCGCTGGCGGTGCAGGTGGCGGACATCGGCGCCAATCGCGGCGACAGCGGCACCACGCCGCTCAACCCGACGGCGGGCACGGTCTATCCGGCGCCGATCCAGACGCTGGACGATGCCTATTACGACGCATCGGGCCTGCGCCGCGACTGGCTGGGCGCGGTGGGCCTCACCGCCCCCGCCGGTGACAAGGTGACCTTCAAGTTCAAGACCTATTACCACCACAACTCCGGGCAGGGCACCTGGGGCACGCCCTATGTCAACAGCCCCACCGGCGTGCCGATGGCGGTGCGGACGACCGAGTACACGATCGACCGCGCCGGCATGTTCGGCAGCGTGAACCTCGATCTCGGCGCGAACCAGGTGGCCATCGGCGCGTGGTACGAAAACAACAATTTCGAGCAGGCGCGGCGCTTCTACGCCTATGAAAGCCGTACCAATCCGGGCCGCAACCACCTGGATTTCATGCGCAACCCGTTCTTCACCCAGTGGGACATCAAGTACAACACCGCCACGGTGCAGTATTATGTCGAGGACCAGATCACGCTGGGCGACGCGCACATCAACCTGGGCTGGAAGGGCTTCCAGGTAAACAATAACGCCAACCCGCTGGTGCTGGGGGACCGGACGATCGGCCGCCTGTCCGCGCGCGACTGGTTCCAGCCGCACGTGGGCGTGAACTACAAGTTCGGGCGGGGGCTGGAAGCGTTCGCCGGCTTCACCTCGGTGACGCGGGCCTTCGTCTCGTCGGCGACGACGGGGCCGTTCTCGTCCACCCAGGCCGGGTTCGACGCGATCAAGGGCAAGCTCAAGCCCGAACAGTCCGATACTTATGAAGTCGGCCTGCGCTACAACACCGGCGTGGTGAACGCGGTGCTGGCCGGCTACTACGTCGATTTCCGCAACCGCCTGCTGACCATTCCCACCTCGGTCGGCATCGTCGGCGCGGCCAACGCGCTGCAGAACGTGGGCAGCGTGCGCGCGGTGGGCATCGAGGCGGCGCTCGACGTGAAGCTGCCGATGGGCTTCGGCGCGTTCGCCTCCTACAGCTACAACGACACGACCTATCGCGACGACATCACCGACGCGAAGGGCAACTTCTATGCGACCAAGGGCAAGACCGTGGTCGACGCGCCCAAGCATCTGCTGCGCGGCGAAATCTCGTATGACAGCGACGGGTTCTTCGGCCGCGTCTCGGCCAACTACATGTCGAAGCGCTATTTCACCTATCTCAACGACCAGGAGGTGCCCGCGCGCACGCTGATCGATGCCTCGCTGGGCTATCGCTTCAACGTGGGCTGGCGCAAGCCGGTGGAACTGCAGGTCAACGCCACCAACCTGTTCGACAAGCGCTATGTCGCCACGATCGGTTCGAACGGCTTCGGCTTCAGTGGCGATAACCAGACCCTGCTGGCCGGCGCGCCGCGGCAGGTGTTCGTGACGCTGAAGACTGCTTTCTGACACTTGCCACCATTTCGGAGCCGGGTATCGGCTCCGATCAAAACAAATGCGGAGCGCCTTCCATCCTTCGGGATGGGGGGCGTTTTGTTTCAGACGACGGACCGCTGCACCGCCGATCGTGCCGCAGGGAACGGGCGATTCGCGGATTGGCATCCGCATTTTTCCCCCGCGGGAAATATCTGGAAACGCTCTGAAATTCCTGGGTTTCGTCACATGTCCGTCGCAGTGCGCGAACATTTCCCGAGAGAATCGGCGGGACCGTAACAAAACTGCATTGGAAGGCGGCTAGACGCGGCCTCGCCCGAGGACACAAGTCCTCACAAGTGAGGGAAACATGAACTTCCAGACCTGTCTGCGTGCCGGCCTGCTGGCCGGAACGGGAGCGCTTGCGCTTGCCGTCAGCCCCGCCTTCGCCGCTGAAGCCGCCGCACCCGCCGCCGATGCCGCTTCGCCCGAAACCGACAGCACCGGCCTGACCGAAATCGTCGTCACCGCCACCAAGCGCGAGACGAACCTCCAGCAGACGCCGATCTCGATCTCGGTGATGGGCGCGGACGATCTCAAGAAGCGCCACGTCCAGAGCCTGATGGACCTTGCCGACGGCTCGGTTCCGTCGCTGCGCATCTCCACCTTCGAAGCGCGCCAGTCGGCGCTGACGATCGGTATTCGCGGCATCGTTCCCGACGACGCCAACCAGCCCGCGCGCGAACAGGGCGTCGGCGTCTATCTCGATGGTGTCTACCTCGGCCGTCAGCATGGCCTGAACGCCAGCCTCTATGACGTCGAGCGCGTCGAAGTGCTCAAGGGGCCGCAGGGCACCCTGTTCGGCCGGAACACCGAGGGCGGCGCGCTGTCGATGGTGCTCAAGGCGCCCACCGGCGAATTCGGTGGCCGCCTGCAGGCCGGCGTGGGCAACTACGGTTCGTACAACGCCCAGTTGCACCTCGATCTGCCCGAATACCACAATATCTCGATCAAGCTCGATGGTGTGCTTCAGCACCAGGATCCGACGATCAAGAACCCGCTGGCAGGCCAGGCCGGCTGGAACCAGTATCACCGCTACGGCGGCCGCATCGCGGCTCGCTGGAAGCCCACCAGCGATCTGACCATCGACCTCGCGTTCGACAAGTCGCGCGACGAGAACACGCCGTTCTACAGCCAGCTCGTGACGATCACGCCGTCCGCGCTTGCCAACATCCCCAAGGATGCCAACGGCACGCCGCTGATCCAGTACGGCTATGGTCGTGCCACCTCGGCCGATATCGGTGTGCCGCAGCAGCCGAGCATCGACATCACCAAGGGCTTCACCGGGCACATCAGCTACAAGGTGTCGCCGGGCCTGGAACTGCGCTCGATCACGTCTTGGCGCACGGTCAGCGACGAACAGTGGGACAACTCGGGCGGCGCGCACCGCACGCCGATCTGGGGGCCGAACGTCAACTTCAGCCGCTATTCGCTGGCCGGGTTGCAGCAGCGCCAGTTCAGCCAGGAACTCCAGGCGGTCGGTTCGGCCGGCAAGTTCGACTACGTGTTCGGCCTGTACTACTTCAACGAACGTGCCAGCGACTGGGCGCGCACGCCGAACACCAACAAGTGGAACGCGGCGCTCAACGGCTACACCATCAACGATCCGTCGACGTACCTCAGCGCTACGCTGGCGCGTGCCAGCACGGCCTATGCCAAGAGCTATGCCGCTTACGGCCAGGTGACTTACAACCCGTTCGATCCGCTGCACATCACGGTCGGCGGCCGCTATACCAAGGACGACAAGAACGGTCTGCTCTACACCGTCAACGGCGCGGCAACGAACTTCACGTTCGACCAGTCGAACAGCCGGTTCGATCCGCTGGTGGTGCTGGCCTACGAGGTCAACCCTGACATCAACGTATACGCCAAGTATGCCACCGGCTACCGCGCCGGCGGCGCCAGCTCGCGCTCGCTGAACTATCGCTCGTTCGGGCCGGAATCGGTGAAGTCCTACGAAGTGGGCCTGAAGACCGAGTTCTTCGACCGCAAGGTGCGCTTCAACGTGGCCGGTTACATCATGGACCGCGACAACACGCAGGTGGACTTCAACTATTTCATCCTGCAGCAGAACGGCACCGTCCGGAACACGCTGGAAACCGTCAACGCGCTTGGCACCACCAAGATTCGCGGCGTTGAAGCGGACCTGACCGTGCGTCCGGTCGACGGGCTGTCGATGGGCCTGTCCTACGCCTATACCTACACCCACGTGCCGCCGGCGCGGAACACGGTGCAGGAAGCGCTGAACGCCTCGCTCAATCCGCCGGTGACCACGCCGGTCTTCGAAACGGTCTATATCCTGTACACGCCGAAGAACGCGCTGTCGGGCTCGATGGATTATGAACTGCCGGTCGGCGGCGCCGGTACCGAACTGCGCTTCCACGTCGATGGCAACTACAGCGATCCTGTCCACTCGTTCGCCGGCGAAAAGCTGATGACCGACAAGAGCTTCATCGTGAACGCCCGCCTGTCGCTGGCGGACATCCCGATGAGCGATGGCGGCCAGAAGCTGACCGTTTCGGCCTGGGCGCGCAACCTGTTCAACGAAGAACACATCTATCGTCGTTCGGGCGCCAACACCTCGCTGGGCGACTACGCGAACTACAACGCGCCGCGCACCTTCGGTATCGATGCGACGGTTCAGTTCTGACGCATGACGAATAAGGCCGGGACGGGCTGCTGGCCTGCCCCGGCTTACTTCTGACCACCCTTTGCGGCGGCGGGCCTGTGCCTTGCCGCAGCTTTTTTGTACGCGTCGGCACTGGCCGGCGGCTTTCGCGTGAAATGGGGGGCAGCCTTCAGGCCGCGCGGCGGTGCGGAGTAACCAGGCGTTCGTAAGAGGCGAACAGCTCTGCGAAGTGATCGTCCATCGTGCGCGGCGGCGGGATGATCGCGTGCGGGCCGGTTTCGCCGCGTTCGCGCCGCGCGGCATAGTCGGCGATGGCATCCGCAGCGGCGGCGGCGCTGGCCGAGGCATAGGTCCAGCCGCCGGAGGCGCGGGCCTGATCCGCCGCGCCGCCTTCGTCGGGCGCGATCAGCGGCAGGCCGCTGGCGCGCGCTTCGGCGGCGACCATGCAGAACGTTTCCGCCTCGCACCCGTGGACCAGCGCGTCGGCGCTGGCCATCACGCGGGCAAGTTCGCCGCGATCGGTGATCGGCTTCAGGATGCGGATATGCGGATTGGCCGAAACGCGGCGCACGATCGCCTTGCGGTCCCGCCCCTGTCCCACCAGCACCAGCCCGACCGGATGGCGCGAGCCGGCGGCCTCGACCGCCTCGACCAGCATCGGCCAGCGCTTTTCGGGCGCGAAGCGGCCGACGCCGAGCAGCAGCGTGGCGCTTTCGGGCAGCTCGCACATGGCCAGCAGGCGGCGGCGCAGGTCTTCATCGCGCAGGCGCGGCGAAAACACGCCCGGATCGACGCCCATCGGGTTGGTCACCACGTGGCGCAAACCGCCTTCGACCAGCCGCGCGGACAGCCCGGGACTGGCGCTGACCACCATGTCGTATTTCCCGTCAAGCCGGCGCAGGTGCCGCCAGTAACGATCGAACGCGCGATCAATCGTGGGGCGCTTGGCCACGGGATCGAGCCAGCGATAGGCATAGGCCGACAGCGGATCGGCATGCATGATCAGCGCGCGCGGGGCATTGCCCGGCCAGTCGGCGATCGTGCTGGCGCTGCGCCAGGGGGAAGACACTTCGACGAAATCGGGCGCCTCGCGATCGAGCGCGGCATAGAGCGCTTCGGTATCGTTGAAATAGCGATAGTTGAAATCGAGCGGGAACAGCTGCGATTTCAGCCACACGATCCGGGCATTGGGGCCGCGCTGTTCGACATGATCGTGGGCGCCAGGGGCGATGACCACCACTTCATGCCCCAGCGCGGCGCCGGCCTTGAGCTTGCGGTCGATATAGGTCCGCACGCCGCCGCCCTTGGGAGCATAGAAGGCGCAGACGTCGACGATCTTCATCTACGCCGCCTTTTCCTTGCGCACCGCGTCCAGCACCGTCAGCGCCAGGAACAGGATGACGTGCGTGGCCAGGATCAGCATCGAGACCATCGCGATCATCACCCCGATCTTGAGGTGTTCGCCCACCAGCAGGGTGGCGACGCCGGCAAAGGCGATGTCCTTGTTGGGAATCAGCGGCAGGCGCGAGATCAGCAGGCGCATCGTGGCGAGCAGCAGCCACGATCCCAGGCTCACGCCCGGCAGGATCAGGTGCCAGGCGAGCGCGGCGAAGCCGGTGTTGGCGATCACGCGCAGGCAGTGGACGACGAAGGTGTAGATGAGTTCGTCGCGCGGCAGGCTGAGCAGCCCGTTGCGGAAGAACATGATGACCAGCGATGTCAGCAGGACGATGCCGATCGACATCGCCATGAGGTTGCCGTCCTTGCCGAAGCCCAGCAGCCCGATCAGCGGCCAGGCCAGCGCCAGCATGGCCAGCGTGAGGATGTTGCCCGCCAGCGCCGAGAGGATGGCCACGTCCTTCACCGCGCCGAAGGGTGATCCTTCCATCTTCACATGCTTGCGTGCCCAGTCGTAGAAGTAGACCTCGCCGACGTAACCGAGCAGTAGCTCGTTACCGATCATCTTCTTGACCAGCGGGATGAAGCCCGCCGCCGGGATGTTCCACAGGCGGCGGAAGATCAGCCAGTCGGCGGCCGGCGCGGCGAAATAGCTGGCCGCAAGCACCAGCCACACCAGCGGCGAGCGGGGGATGATCGACCAGATCATCGACCAGTTCAGCTCGCGCAGCTGCAGCAGGACCGCGCCGAGAATCGCCAGCGAAATGGCGGGGCCGAGCAGGGGGCTCCACTTGCGCAGCCCGGCGCCGGCGGCGATCGGATCGGGCAGGCTCATCCCGGGTGCGGAGACATCGGACGCGCTAGTCATCGCGAAAACCTTGAGAGAAACAGCATGGCCGCAACTCGGTGGCGGGCCGGTAGCAGGATCGAGCCGCGCCTAGGGCGGCAAACCTTGCGGCCGGATGAACGGTCCGCGGCGGAGGCGGCAGGCGGCGCGTCACGCGGCCAGTGCCTTTGGCGCGGTGGCGACCGAATCGTAGCGGCTGGCCCGGTGCGTGCGCAGGAAGCAGCGCAGCGTGCTGTCGATGCTGGCAAGCAGGGCCGGTACGCCGCAATCGCCGGGATGGACCGCGAGACGCAGCGTTGGCAGCACGTGCGGCAAGGCCGTGCGGGCCAGCGCAGCGAAGGCGATCGAACTGGCGATGCGGGGGCGGCTGCGGCTGGCCCAGGTGACCACGGGGCCACGGGCGAGGACCGCGCCGGTGGCCGGCTCCCAGACCTTCATGTGATCTTCCGCCAATGCGAAGCCGGCGTCGCGCGCGGCCTCCAGCGCGCCATCGCTGTAAAGCCAGGCCGGTGCGATGAAGCCGGCGACCGGACGGCCGATCGCCTCTTCCACCAGCGCCCGCCCTCGCGTCATGCGCGCCAGGGCCTCGGCGCGGGAAAGGCTCAGGAACTCGCCTTCACCAGCGGTCATGCGCTTCGCCTTGAAGCCGGCCACGCTACCCTGGGGTGGCGTTTCGTCGATGTGCGACCAGCCGTGCAGGAACATTTCCACGCCCGCATCGGCCCAGTCCCGCAAGCGGCGCTGGAATGCCTGCGCTTCGGCCAGCGGGGCGCCGTGCCAGTGATCGGGAATGACCAGCATGGCAAATCGCGGTCCGCCCAGATGCGCGGCAAGCCGTTCGGCCAGTGCATCGACCTGCCGCTCGAAACGCGGCGAGACATCGTGGATCGACACGAGCAGACGGCGGGAGGAAGAGGAGCTTGCGGTCATCAACGGCGGTTTGGCGCTTGGTGTGATCTGGCGTCAGAAAAAGGCCTGCGGAGCGCAAGCCCATGCCCGATAGACGTCGCCGATCGTGTATTCCAGCAAGCGAAACATCCTTCCGGCTCGTGGCACCGCGAGTGTGCCATTATTGTGACGCCGGTGCCGGCGCCTGGCTCCAAGGACAGGCGGCTGGCCCGAAAGCCGGCCGTCTGTCCCGGGATTGCTGCGCACTTTGGCCCCTATCCGCTGAAGTTGGAATTCAAGGCCGATACCGCATCTAGCCGCTCGCTTCTTCCCGCGATGTGTCAGGGCAATTACAGATCGTTAATTCTCCGCCGCGCGGATCGGATCAGGCACGCCAGATGCCAAGCCCGCGCTTGGGCCTGAAAAGAAATCATTCCACCGCTCGGAAATTGTCTACTTTATGAGTTGAGTTATCTTGAGGGCGTCGGGACGTATTCCGAGTCGACCGGCCGGCAATCCTTCAGGAGATGCAATCATGGCCACCCATACGCTGCTTTCGGGGCTGCCTTCCGGCACCAACACCGATCGCGAACCCCTTGTGCTCACTGTTCCCGGGCTGAACAACAGCGGCCCCGGCCACTGGCAGACCATCTGGGAACAGGAATTCGACAATTGCCACCGGGTCGACCTTGGCCTGTGGGACGATCCACATCGCAACACCTGGGTCAACAAGCTGAACCTGGCGATCCAGCGGGCCGACCGCCCCGTGGTGCTCGTCGCGCACAGCCTGGGCTGCCTTGCCGTGGCATGGTGGGCCGAATACGAACAGCCCGGCCGCGACGGGCCGGTGGTGGGTGCGCTGCTGGTGGCGCCGCCGGACGTGGAGGAGCGCCCGCTTGACCGGCGGCTGACCCGGTTTGCGCCGTTCCCGCCTGCCGAACTGCCGTTCCCCTCGATCCTCGTCGCCAGTCGCAACGATCCCTACCTGCGCTTCAGCGCAGCGCGTCGCCTGGCCACGGTATGGGGCAGCCGTTTCGCCGATGCGGGGCCGGCCGGTCATATCAACGCGGAATCCGATCTGGGCGAGTGGACCTTCGGCCAGCTTCTGCTCTCGCAATTGCTGCCGGACGGCTTGCGTTCGGCGGTCGCGGGCAAGCGGCCGTTGCCGCGTCTCGGCTCCATCGGCGATGGGCGGGGGCAGCATCTGGCGGAGCGCTGATCCGCGGACCATTGCCTGCACCACGGCCCGCGCGTTAAGCCCCGGCAATGGAAATGGCCGGCACAGCACGCGCGGGCGAGCGCAGGATCGATGGCGAACGCCGCGCCGAAATCGGCCGCGAGCGCAAGGCGCGCACCCGCACGCGGATTCTGGCGGCGACCTTCGATCTGTTTGGGCGGCAAAACGGCCTGTTTACCCGCGTCGAGGAAATCTGCGACGCGGCGGGGATCACCCGTCCCACGTTCTATAACCACTTCACCGGGATGGAGGACTTGCGCGAGGCGCTGTCCTGGGAAGTGACGCACGATTTTCTGGCGGCGGTGGTGCAGGCGATCGGCACGCTGCCCGATGCCGCGCAGCGCACCGCCACCGCGATCCGGTACTACCTGCGGCGCGGGCAGCAGGATGCGCGCTGGGCCTGGTCGATCGTCAACATCAGCGCCTGCGGCATCATCTTCGGCGCGGAGACGCACCAGCAGGCGCAGCGCACGGTGGAAGAGGGCATGGCGTCCGGCGCCTTCCGCATCACTGACGCGCGCATCGGCCGCGATGTCGTGCTCGGCGCGACGCTTTCGGCGCTGGTGACCCTGCTGCGCGAGGAGACGGGGGAGGATTACCCGGCGCAGATCGCCGAGTCCGTGCTTGTCGGGCTGGGCATGGCTCCCGCGAAGGCGGCGGTGCTGGCGCGCACGCCGCTTGCCGATCTTTGATGCCCGTTTTCGGGGCACCTGCCCGCATTTCGCAGCGTGACACGCGCGGCGTTCGCAGCGCTTGACTCCCTATCCCTTCCGCGTTCAAATTTTACATATAGTAAGATATGAAAAAGGGGGCGCACAGCCCCCGGACGGGAGTTGTGGGATGCTTCGCGTGTATGGAGGCATGATCGTGCTGGCGCTGGCTGGCCCGGTGGCCGCGCAGCAGCGGCTGGGAGAGGCGCAGGCGCCGCGCGCGCCCGAGCAGATCTATGCGAAAGTGTGCGGGTACTGCCACGGCCGCAACGTCGGCCCGATCCTGCTGGGCCGTCACTTGCCCGCCGAAACCGTGAAATACGTGGCGCGGCATGGCCAGAACGGGATGCCCGCGTTCCGCCCGACCGAAGTGACGCCAGCGGAGCTTGACGCGCTGGCGGCGTGGATCGCGGCGGCGCCCGCGCGCAAGGAGGAGCACGGACAATGAGCGGCTTTTCGATCGATCGTCGCAGCCTGCTCGGCACCGGGCTGGGGGCTTCGCTGGCGGCGGGGCTGGGTACTGGGGCGAGCGCGGCCAACCCCGCGCCGCTGGCGCCGGGGCGCACCAAGGCGGACTTTGCCGGCGCGATGAAGGCGTTCCGGGGCGTGGTCGGCGCGGAATGGGTGTTCGGCGACGAGGAGGCGGTGGTGCCCTGGTCGAAGACCTACATTCCCGATCCCGCTCACCAGTACAAGCCGGTGGGCGCGGTCTGCCCGCAGTCGGTGGAGGAGGTGCAGGAGATCGTCCGCATCGCCAATACCTACAAGCAGCCGCTGTGGACCGTCTCGACCGGCAAGAACATGGGTTATGGCATGACCGCGCCGGCCACGCCGGGACAGGTCGTGCTCGATCTCAAGCGGATGAACCGCATCCTGGAAGTGGACGCCGATCTCGGCACCTGCCTGCTCGAACCGGGCGTCACCTACCAGCAGCTCAAGGATTACCTGGAGGAGCACAAGATCCCGCTGTGGATCGACGTGCCTACCGTCGGCCCGATCGCCTCGCCGGTGGGCAACACGCTTGATCGCGGGGTGGGCTACACGCCCTATGGCGAACACTTCATGTTCCAGTGCGGCATGGAAGTGTGCCTGCCCGATGGACGGCTGATGCGCACCGGCATGGGCAGCATCAAGGGCAGCACGGCGTGGCAGGCGTTCAAGTGGGGCTACGGGCCTTATCTCGATGGCCTGTTCACGCAGTCGAACTTCGGCATCGTCACCAAAATGGGCCTGTGGCTGATGCCCAAGCCCCCGGTCTACAAGCCCTTCATGGTGCGCCATGCCAATATGGAGGACGTGCCGAAGATCATCGAGGCGATGCGGCCACTGCGCGTGTCCAACCTTGTCGCCAACTGCAACCTGATGATGAGCGCATCGTACCAGCTGGCCATGTTCAAGCGGCGCAACGAGATCGTGCCCGATGGCGCGCCGCTCGATGAAGCCTCGCTGAAGAAGGCGGCCAGCGCCAACGGCCTTGGCATGTGGAACACCTATTTCGCGCTCTATGGCACCGAACAGACGGTGGCGGGGGTGGAGCCGATTATCCGGGCGACGCTGACCGCGAGCGGCGGCGAGGTGCTGACGGCGGCGGAGATGGAAGGCAACCCGTGGTTCCACCACCACCAGACGCTGATGCAGGGCGGCCTCAACCTGGACGAAGTGGGCCTGTTGCGCTGGCGCGGGGCGGGCGGTGGCCTTGCCTGGTTCGCCCCCGTGGCGGCGGCGCGCGGCGTGGAAGCGGAGCGGCAGACCGCGCTGGCGAAGGAGATCGTGGAAAAGCACGGCTTCGACTACACCGCCGCCTATGCGATCGGCTGGCGCGATCTGCACCACATCATCGCGCTGCTGTTCGACAAGGCCGACCCGACGCAGGAACAGAAGGCCGACGCTTGCTACCGCGAACTGGTCACGCGCTTCGGCGCGCAGGGCTGGGCCAGCTATCGCACCGGGGTCAATTCGATGGACCTCGTGGCGCAGCAATACGGCGAGGTGAACCGCGACTTCAACCGCACGCTCAAGCGCGCGATCGATCCCAACGGTATTCTCTCACCGGGCAAATCGGGGATTCATCCCTGATTATCGGCGGGTGCGGCATCGGCAGGCAGGGCCAGCCGGGCGGCCCGGTCGATCGTCAGCGCGAAGGGGCGGGCCGGATCGTGCGAGGCATAGCGGAAGCCTTCGGTCCCGGGGGCTTCCCACAGCGCCGCATCCATCGGCCGGCCATCGAGCGATGACCACTCTCCGTCCTCCGGGAAGCGGGTGAACCAGTCCGCCCGGGCCGCGCGCCAGGCGGATAGGCTGGCGACCCAGTCTTCCAGTGCGCGGTCGCGGCCGGCCCAGTCGACCCAGCCGATCGCGTTGTCCTGCGCGTAAGCGTTGTTGTTGCCCTGCTGCGTGCGGCCGAACTCGTCGCCGGCGGTCAGCATGATCGTGCCGGTCGAGCCGAACAGCGTGCCCAGCAGCGCGCGCAGGTCCGCCGCGCGGCGCGCGAGCACGGCGGAATCGTCGGTCTGGCCTTCCACCCCGTTGTTCCACGAAAAGTTCTCGCCATGGCCGTCGCGGTTGTCCTCGCCATTGGCCCAGTTGTGGCGGTGTGCGTAGGCTACGCTGTCGGCCAGCGTGAACCCGTCGTGCGCGGCGAGGAAGTTCACGCTGCGGCAGCGTTCCTGGCCGAACACGTCGGACGATCCGGCGACGCGCGTCGCCAGCACGCCCACGCCGGCATCGCCGCGCCAGAAGCGCCGCACATCGTCGCGGTAGCGGTCGTTCCATTCCAGCCAGGTGTCGGGAAACCGGCCGAGCTGGTATCCGCCGGGGCCGATATCCCACGGCTCGGCGATCATCACCCGGTCGGCCAGCAGCGGATCGGCGGCGATCTCGGCGAAGATCGGGGCATCGGCGGCAAAGCCGGGGCTGCGCGCCAGGATCGGGGCAAGATCGAAGCGGAAGCCGTCCACGCCGGCATGGCGCACAAAATGGCGCAGCGTGTCGAGCGTCAGCCGCCGCACCGCGGGATTGCCGAAATCGAGCGTGTTGCCGCAGCCGGTATCGTTGATCAGGCTGCCGTCGGGCGCGTGGGCATAGGCGGCGTTGTCCAGCCCGCGCAGCGACAGGATGGGGCCGAACACGTCGCTTTCGCCGGTGTGGTTGAACACCAGATCGAGCAGCACGCCGATCCCCGCCGCATGAAGCGCGGCCACGGTATCGCGCAGTTCGGCCACGCCGCCGGGGCACAGGCCGGGATCGAGCGCCATCGGTGCCACCGGGTTGTAGCCCCAGGCGTTGCACAGCCCCAGCGGTGGCAGGTGGCGTTCGTCGATCCACGCCACGATCGGCATCAGCTCCACCGCGCTGACGTGCAGCTTCTGGAGGTGGGCGAGCACGGCAGGATGGGCCAGCGCCGCCACCGTCCCGCGCAGCGCCTCCGGCACATCGGGGTGCAGCATGGTGAAGGCGCGCACATTCACTTCGTAGATCAGCCCGCCGCGGGTGAAACGCGGGGCTTCATGGGGGCAGGCCGGGAGCGCGCCGGGAACGATCGCCTTGGGCACGAGCGGCGCGGTGTCCACCCCGAAATGCGACAGGCGCGGATCGTAGGCGAAGCGGTGGTCCAGCTCCACGGCTTGGGGATCGACCAGCAGCTTGGCCGGATCGAACCACAGCCCGCGTTCGGGCGCCCACGGGCCTGCGGCGCGATAGCCATAGCGCGCGCCGGCAAGATCGCCGGGCAGTTCCGCGATCCACGTCTCGCCGAAGCGCGCCATGGGTTCGCGCCGTTCGCCGCCCTCGTCGAACAGGCACAGCCATACCGCCTCGGCCAGCGGCGCGCGCACCGCGAAGCGCGTGGCGCCCGATCCGATGCTGACGCCGGCCGCCCCGCTCACGTCACCTCCCTCACGTCACCACGTCGGGCGCCATCCGGCCTGTGTGGCGCACGATGCCGGCCACGGCGTCGGCCGCCGCGATCAGGTCGGCCAGCATGGCGGGCGTTTCGCGGTCCAGATCACCGCCGGCGGGTTCGTAGCGTTCCAGATAGACGCGCAGCGTCGCGCCCTCGGTGCCGGTGCCGGACAGGCGGAACACGATACGCGAACCGCCTTCGAACAGCACGCGCAACCCCTGGTTGGCGCTGGTCGAGCCATCGACCGGATCGAGGTACGAGAAGCTGTCGGCCTGCGCGACGGTCAGCGGGCCGAAATGCTGGCCCGGCAGCGTTGCCAGCTTGCCCTGCAGTTCCGCGATCAGCGCGTCGGCGATATCGGTCGGCAAGGCTTCGTAATCGTGCCGCGCGTAATAGTTGCGGCCATAGTGCGCCCAGTGTTCGCGCGCGAGTTGGTCCACGCTGATACCGCGCACGGCCAGGATGTTGAGCCAGAGCAGCACCGCCCACAGCCCGTCCTTTTCGCGCACATGGTCCGATCCGGTGCCGGCGCTTTCCTCGCCACAGATCGTTGCCATGCCGGCATCGAGCAGGTTGCCGAAGAACTTCCAGCCGGTGGGCGTTTCGAAGCAGGGCACGCCCAGCGCCTCGGCCACGCGGTCCGCCGCCGCGCTGGTGGGCATGGAGCGGGCGATGCCTTTCAGGCCCCCGGCATAGCCCGGCGCGAGATGCGCGTTGGCGGCCAGCATCGCCAGCGAATCCGATGGCGTGATGAAGCGCCCGCGCCCCACGATCAGGTTGCGATCGCCATCGCCGTCCGACGCCGCGCCGAAATCGGGCGCATCGGGGGCGAACATCTGATCGAACAGCGCCTTGGCGTGGACCATGTTCGGATCGGGATGATGCCCGCCGAAATCGGGTAGCGGCGTGCCGTTGCGCACGGTGCCGGCCGGAAAGCCCAGCCGGTTTTCGAGGATTTCGATCGCATAGGGGCCGGTCACCGCGCTCATCGCGTCGAACGCCATGGTAAAGCCGCTGGCCACGGCCTGCCGGATCGCGCCGAAATCGAACAGCGTTTCCATGAGATCGGCATAATCCGCCACGGGATCGATGATCGACACGATCGTATCGGCCACCGCGCTGGAACCGCAGGTGTCGAGATCAACGTCTTCGGCATCCACCGTCAACCAGCGGTCGATCACTTGCGTGCGGGCATAGACCGCCTCGGTCACGCTTTCGGGCGCGGGGCCGCCGTTGGCGATGTTGTACTTGATCCCGAAATCCTCGTCGGGGCCGCCGGGGTTGTGGCTGGCCGACAGGATCAGGCCGCCCGATGCCTCGTACTTGCGGATGACGTGGCTGGCGGCGGGGGTCGAAAGGATGCCGCCCTTGCCCACCAGCACCCGGCCATAGCCGTTGGCGGCGGCGATGCGGATTGCCTGCTGGATCACGGTGCGGTTGTGGTAGCGCCCGTCCCCGCCGATCACCAGCGTGGCGCCGGGTGCCGGCTGCACCACGTCGAACACCGCCTGGATGAAGTTTTCCGCATAGTTGGGCTGCGCGAAGACCTTCACTTTCTTGCGCAGGCCGGACGTTCCCGGCTTCTGTCCGGCATAGGGCGAACTCGGAACGGTAACGGTCATCGGTCCTCCGCGATCAGTTCGGAATAGAGGTCGGCATAGGCCTTGCCGCTGCGGCTCCACGAAAAATCCGCCTTCATGCCGTTGCGCTGCAGGCTCTGCCACAGGTCTGGCTGGCGGTGCAGCGCGGCGGCGCGGCTGATCGCCTCGGTCAGCGCCTGCCAGTGGACGCCGGTGAACTGAATGCCCGTGGCGACGCCGGCATTGGTGGCGGCAAGGTTGGCGTCGATCACCGTATCGGCCAGCCCGCCGGTGCGCGCCACCACCGGCACGCAGCCATAGGCGAGGCCATAGAGCTGGGTCAGGCCGCACGGCTCGAAGCGGCTGGGCACGAGAATCGCGTCGCCCCCCGCCTGCATCCGGTGCGATAGCGCCTCGTCATAGCCGATGCGCACGGCGACGCGGCCGGGATGGCGCGCGGCGGCCTGGTGGAAGCCCGTTTCCAGCGCCGCATCGCCCGACCCCAGCAGGGCAAGACGCCCGCCGATCCCGACGAGATGGTCGATCGCTTCGAGCAGGACGTCCATGCCCTTCTGCCAGGTGAGCCGGCTGATCACCACGAACAGCGGACCATCGCCGGGTTCCAGCGCGAACTCCTGCTCCAGCGCCCGTTTGTTGGCGGCGCGTTTTGCCAGCGTGCGAGCGCTGAAATTCACCTTGAGTGCGGGATCGGCCTGCGGGTTCCATTGCTCCGTATCGATGCCGTTGACGATCCCGCGCACCCGATCGCCCCGGCTGACGATCAGCCCTTCCAGACCCATGCCGAATTCGGGCAGGCGGATTTCGCGGGCATAGGTGGGGCTGACGGTGGTGACGGTGCTGGCCGCTTCCATCCCGGCTTTCAGAAAGCCGACGCCGCCGTGATATTCAACGCCGTCCATGGACCAGGCCTGGGGCGGCAGGTCGAGCAGCGGGAACAGGTCGCCCCCGAAATAGCCCTGGAACGCCATGTTGTGAATGGTCATCACCGAAGGCAGGGCCTTGCCGCCGAACGGCGCGAACCGCAGGTAGGCGAGCGCCATGCCCGCTTGCCAGTCATGCGCGTGAACCAGGTCGAAGCCGTGCTTCTTCACCGCTCCGCCGGCGATGTCGGCCGCCGCGCGCCCGAACGCGGCATAGCGCCGCCAGTTGTCGCCCCAGTCGTAGCCGAAGGGATCGACATAGGGGCCGCCTTCGCGCTGGAAGAGGCGCGGCGCGTCCAGCACCAGCAGCGGATGATCGCCCAGCTTGCCGGCCAGCAGCCGCGCCGGCTCCCCCAGCAGGGAATCCCAGGTGTGGATGGCCTTCGCCTTGCCAAGCGCCTTCAACACCGCCGGATAGCCCGGCAGCAGCGTGGTCATCTCCACGCCATGCGGGGCCAATGCATCGGGTAGCGCGCCGGCCACATCGGCCAGACCGCCGGTCTTCACCAGCGGCACGGCTTCGGAGGTGACGGACAGGACGCGAATCGTCATGCGAGGCGCTCTATCATGTCCTTGGTGATCAGGCAGACGCCGTTGTCGGTGCGGCGGAAGCGGCGTGCGTCGAGTTCGGGATCCTCGCCGACGACCAGTCCTTCGGGAATGCGCACGCCCGAATCGAGGATCACGCGGCTGAGCCGCGCACCGCGCCCGATGTTGCAATAGGGCAGGATCACCGCTTCCTCGCACGACGAGAAGCTCCCCATCTTCACGCCCGTGAACAGCAGGCTGCGCCGCGCCAGCGCGCCCGAAACGATGCAGTCCTGCGAGATCAGCGAGGAGATCGCCATGCCGCGCCGCCCTTCCTCGTCGTGCACGAACTTGGCGGGCGCGGCGATGATCTGGTCGGTCCAGATCGGCCAGTCGCGATCGTACATGTTCAGCTTGGGCACGGTGTCGGTCAGGTCGAGATTGGCCTCGAAATAGGCGTCCAGCGTGCCCACGTCGCGCCAGTATTCCTCGATCTCCTCCGCCGCGCGGATGCAGCTGGCGGTGAAGCGGTGAGCCACGGCCTTCCCGTGCTTCACGATGTAGGGGATGATGTCGTTGCCGAAATCGCGCTGCGAATCCGGGGTTTCGGCATCGCGGCGCAACTGGTCGAACAGGAACTTCGTCTCGAACACGTAGATGCCCATGGAGGCGAGCGAGAAACCGGGGTTGCCGGGAATGCCGGGCGGGTCCTTCGGCTTTTCGACGAAGGCGGTGATCGCGTCGTTTTCGTCCACCGCCATCACGCCGAAACCGGTGGCGTCCTTGCGCGGCACGACAAGGCAGCCGATCGTGACGTCCGCGCCCGAGTTGACGTGCTGGCGCAGCATCATCTCGTAGTCCATCTTGTAGATGTGGTCGCCGGCCAGGATGACCATGTATTTCGGCGCGTGGGCCTGGATGATGTCGATGTTCTGGTAGACCGCGTCGGCGGTGCCTTCGTACCACAGCATTTCCGAGATGCGCTGCGAAGCGGGCAGGATGTCGAAGCTTTCGTTGCGTTCGGGGCGCATGAAGTTCCACGCGCGCTGCATGTGGCGGATCAGCGAATGCGCCTTGTACTGCGTGGCCACGCCGATGCGGCGGATGCCCGAATTGATCGCGTTGGACAGGGCGAAATCGATGATGCGGCTCATCCCGCCGAAATAGACCGCCGGCTTGGCGCGGTTGTCGGTCAGTTCGCGAAGGCGGCTGCCGCGCCCCCCGGCCAGCACATAGGCCATCGCATCGCGCGCCAGCGGCTGCCCGTATGTTTCCCGTGCCATGTCCTCTGCCCCTTTCTGTTCAGCCTTCGTATTCGAAATAGAGTGTCGCCAGCGGCGGCAGCACCACCAGCGCCGCGCCATCGTGCGCGGTGATGTGGCCCATGTTGCCCCGGCCGCTGCCGCCATAGACGGCGGCGTCGCTGTTCAGCACCTCGCGCCAGGCACCGTCGTGCGGCAGCGGCAGGCGGTAGTGATCGTGGACGGCGGGCGTCATGTTGCAGACCACGGCCACCGGCTTCTGCCCCGGCGCCTTGCGCAGCCAGGCGAAGACCGAGGCGAGCGCATCGTCGACCACCAGCCAGGAAAAGCCTTCCGCTTCGCAATCGCGCGCGTGCAGGGCCGGGGTGGACGTGTAGGCACGGTTGATGTCGCGCACCCAGCGGCGGACGCCCTCGTGCGCTGGCGCTTCCAGCAGTTCCCAGTCGAGCGACCGCGCCTCGCTCCATTCCCGCCGCTGGGCGAATTCCTGCCCCATGAACAGCAGCTTCTTGCCGGGATAGCCCCACATCATTCCGTAGTAGGCGCGCAGCGAGGCGAACTTCTGCCAGTCGTCCCCGCTCATCTTGGTCAGCAGCGATCCCTTGCCGTGGACCACCTCGTCATGGCTCAGCGGCAGCACGAAATTCTCGCTGAAGGCATAGACCAGGCCGAAGGTGATCTCGTCGTGATGGTAGCGGCGGTGGACCGGCTCGCGCGCCATGTACTGCAGCGTATCGTGCATGAAGCCCATGTTCCACTTGAACCCGAAGCCCAGGCTGGTGGCGCCGGGGCCACCATCGCCCACCGGCAGCGTCACCCCCGGCCAGGCAGTCGATTCCTCGGCCACGGTCACGAAGCCGGGATGGCTGCCATAGACCGCCTTGTTCATCTTCTGGAGGAAGGCCACCGCTTCCCAGTTCTCGCGCCCGCCCTGTTCGTTGGGAATCCATTCCCCGGCCTCGCGCGAATAATCGCGGTACAGCATCGAGGCGACCGCATCCACGCGCAGCCCGTCGACATGATACTGTTCGGCCCAGAACAGCGCGTTGTTGACCAGGAAGCTGGACACTTCGCGCCGCCCGAAGTTGTAGATCGCGGTGTTCCAGTCGGGATGGAAACCCAGCCGCGGGTCTTCGTGCTCGTACAGCGCGGTGCCGTCGAACCGGGCAAGGCCGTGTTCGTCGGTGGGGAAGTGCGCCGGCACCCAGTCGATCAGCACGGACACGCCCGCGCGGTGCGCGCCATCGACGAAGCGGGCGAACCCGTCCGGCCCGCCGAAGCGCGCGGATGGCGCGTAGAGGCCGGTCGTCTGGTAGCCCCAGCTCGGGTCATAGGGATGTTCGCTGACCGGCAGGAACTCGATATGGGTAAAACCCATGTCGACGACATAGGGAATCAGCAGGTCGGCCAGTTCGTCCCAGGTGTGGAACGCGTCCTCGCCGGGCTTGCGCCACGATCCGGGATGAACCTCGTAGATCGACATCGGTTCGCGCCGGGCATCGACCGAGGCCCAGTGCGCGCGGTGCGCGTCATCGCCCCAATCAGGCTTGGCCGGACGCGCGGTAAGCGAGGCCGTTTTCGGCCGCATTTCCGACGCGAAGGCGAAGGGGTCGGCCTTCAGCGGCTGGACCTTTCCGGTCGGGCCGACGATGCGGTACTTGTAGGCCTGGCCCGGCCCCACATCGGGCACGAAGATCTCCCACACGCCGATGTCCGCGCGCTTGCGCATGGGGTGGCGGCGGTGATCCCAGCCGTTGAAATCGCCGACTACGGCAACATGTCGGGCGTTGGGTGCCCAGACCGCGAAATGCACGCCGGGCACGCCTTCGTGCTCGATGCAGTGCGCGCCCATCTTGTCGAACAGGCGGAAATGGGTGCCTTCGTTGATCAGGAAATCGTCCAGCGGCCCCAGCACCGGGCCGAACGAGAACGCGTCGGTCACCCACCATTCGTGCGTGCCGGCCTTGCAGCGGTACTTGACCGGCTGCGCCTTGCCCGTCACCGCGCCTTCGAACAGGCCGCGCCCGTCCACGCGTTCCAGTGTGCCGAGCTTGCGGCCTTTCAGCGAACAGGCGGTCACCTCTTCCGCACCGGGCAGGAAGGCGCGGGCGAACGCGCCTTCCGGGCCCTGATGCACTCCCAGAAGCGAAAACGGATCGGCGTGCGTCCCGCTGAGCAGGGCTTCGATGGCGCGCGCCGATGGCTTCATGATGCTCCTCAGACTCCCCAGATCTCGCGGGCATATTCGGCGATCGTCCGGTCGGACGAGAACCAGCCTACGTTGGCAATGTTGCGGATTGCCGCCGCCCGCCAGCCGGCCGGGTCTTCCCAGCGGCGATCCACCGTGCGCTGCGCAGCGGCGTAGCTGTCGAAATCGGCCGCGACCATGAACCAGTCGCTGTCGTAGAGGCCGCCCATCAGGCCGGCGTAGCGCTCCGGATCGTCGGGGGAGAACACGCCGGTGGCGATGGCGGACACCGCCTGCTGCAATTCGCGCGAACCCTCGATCACCTCGCGCGGGTTGTAGCCCTGCGCGCGCTTGGCCAGCACTTCCTCCGCCGTCAGGCCGAAGATGACGATGTTGTCGTCGCCGACGCGATCCTTGATCTCGATGTTCGCACCATCGAGTGTGCCGATGGTCAGCGCGCCGTTCAGCGCGAACTTCATGTTGCCGGTGCCCGATGCTTCCATGCCGGCGGTGGAGATCTGTTCGGAAAGGTCCGCCGCCGGAATCAGCCGTTCCGCCAGCGAAACGTTGTAGTTGGGCACGAACACCACCTTGAGCAGCCCGCCCACGGCTGGATCGGAATTGACGCGCCGGGCGATGTCGTTGGCCAGTTTGATGATCAGCTTCGCATTGTGATAGCTCGACGCCGCCTTGCCACCGAAGATCTTTACGCGCGGAACCCAGTCGCGTTCCGGGTGGCTGCGGATTTCGTCGTAGAGCGCCACCGTCTCGATCAGGTTCAGCAACTGGCGCTTGTATTCGTGGATGCGCTTGATGTGGACGTCGAACAGTGCATCGGGATCGAGCCGGACGCCGGTGATCGCCTTGATGTGCGCGGCCAGCGCCACCTTGTTCGACCGTTTCACTTCCGCGATGCGCTCGCCCAGCAGCTTGTCGTCCGCCAGCGCGTTCAGTTCGACCAGCTTTTCCGCGTCATCGAGGAAGCCGTCGCCGATGGCGTCCTTCAGCACGGAGACCAGGCCGGGGTTGCATTGCTGCAGCCAGCGGCGCGGGGTGACGCCGTTGGTCTTGTTGTTGATGCGATCGGGATAGAGCTTGTGCAGGTCCGAAAAGACCGTGCTCTTCATCAGTTCGGTGTGCAGCGCGGCCACGCCGTTGACGCTGTGCGCGCCGCTGAAGGCAAGGTTCGCCATGCGCACGCGCCGTTCGCCGCCTTCGTCGATCAGGCTGATCGCCGAAATCGCGCCATCGTCCAGCCCGGCCTTGCGCGCTTCGCGCAGCACGCGCGAATTGATGGCGTAGATGATCTGCATGTGGCGCGGCAGCAACCGTTCGAACAGCGGCAGCGGCCAGGATTCGAGCGCTTCGGGCAGCAGCGTGTGGTTGGTGTAGCCGACCGTACGCTTGGTGACGTCCCACGCCTCGTTGAATTCAAGCCCGTGTTCGTCGAGCAACAGGCGCATGATTTCCGCGACCGCAACGGCGGGGTGCGTATCGTTGAGCTGGATCGCCGCCTTGTCGGGCAGGGTGCGCACGTCGCCGTTGTATTGCGCGTGGCGGCGCACGATGTCCTGGATCGAGGCGGAGGTGAAGAAGAACTCCTGCCGCAGACGCAGTTCCTGCCCGGCGGCGGTGGAATCGGCGGGGTACAGCACGCGCACCAGCGCATCGGCGCGGGCTTCTTCCACCAACGCGCCCACGTGGTCGCCGGCGTTGAACCGGTCCAGCCGGATCGGATCGAGCGCGGCGGCGGTCCACAGGCGCAGCGTGTTCACGCGCTTGCCCTTGTACCCCACCACCGGCGTATCGATGGCATAGGCTTCGATCTGTTCGGCCGGTTTCCACACCACGCCCTCGCCATCGTCGACGACCTCGCCGCCGAAGCCGATGCGGTACGAGCTTTCGCGCCGGTCGAACTCCCAGGGGTTGCCGTGGCTCAGCCAGGTTTCCGGCAGCTCGACCTGCCAGCCATCGTCGATGCGCTGGCGGAACATGCCGTTCTTGTAGCGGATGCCGTAGCCGTAGGCCGGGATGTCGAGGCTGGCGAGGCTTTCCATGAAGCACGCGGCCAGCCGGCCAAGGCCACCGTTGCCCAGCGCCGCGTCCGGCTCCAGATCTTCCAGCGCGGCCAGGTCCAGACCGTGTTCGCGCAGCGCCTTTTCCATGTCGCGCGTCATGCCCATGTTGGACAGCGCGTCACGCAGCAAGCGGCCGATCAGGAATTCGAGGCTGAGATAATAGACCCGCTTGCCGCTTTCGGCATAGGTCTTGCGGGTCGATTCCATCCAGCGGTCGATCACGTGGTCGCGCAGCGTGAGCACGGTGGCGGTGAACCAGTCGTGCGGCTTGGCGGCGCGTTCGTCCTTGCCCACGCGATGGCGCAGCACATCGATGATATGGGCGTCGATCTCGGCAGCCGTGGAAGTGATCTCGAGGCTCATGGAACAAGCTCCACCCTGAAGGCCCGGCCGACCGGCATGACGCAAACGTCCGTCCGACCGGGCATGTTATCCCGGCCTTTCTCTGACACCGGCCCCCCGACCGACTTGCGCCGGAGCACGCCCGTTCCGGATTGCCTCCGGTTTTCGCCGTGCCGCCCGGGGTGCCTCCCCCGCAGGAGGCTCTCCCGAATCGATGGGTATGACAGAGGAGCGCGGTTCGACAAGGCGCGATAATGCTGCGGTGCAAAAAATTGAGCCATTGTGGTGCGTGCAAGACCGGGTCTGGCCGTGGCGCAGCGCTTCGCTTTCATGCCCCCACTCCCGTTCGGGCCGGCGGCGATGCCGGCGCGGATCTTGTCGTCATGATCCCCCTACGCGGCCGCATGGGCTATGTCTGCCCATGCGGCGCGGGAAATACGTCTGCGCGCGTTCAGCGGATGTCGACGCGCAGCCCCGCCCAGACCGTGCGCGGCGTGCCAAGATCGATCGAACCGGCGGCGTTGCGGGTCACGATCTCGGCATCGGTCAGGTTCTCCCCGCGCAGGATCAGGCTGAATGGCCCCGCCAGTGGCACGCGGACGAAGGCGTCCAGTGTCGTCGCGGCTTTCAGCGTGTCGGTCTGGAGATCGTCCTCGTATTGCGCGCCGACATGGCGCAGCGTCATCGCCAGCGTCCAGCGCGGGGCGGGCTGCCATGAAAGCGTGCCGCTGGCGGCGATCTTCGGCGTCTGCGCTGGGCGCAGCCCATTGAGCGCGAATGCCGCGCCGCTGGCTTCGACCTTGGCGTCGGTGAGTGCCAGCGATCCGTCGAACGCGAACTGCCCCAGCTTGACCGACGTGCCCAGCTCCAGCCCGCGCGCGCGGATGGCATCGACGTTCTGGCGCTGGCGGGTGTTGGTGGCGACCGTTACATTGGCGATGGCGTGCTCCACCCGGTCCTGGAAGGCGGTAAACGTGAAGGTCACGGCCGGAATCGGGTTGAAATCGAAGCCGGCCTGATAGCCGACCAGCCGTTCGTTGCGCAGGCCGGGGTTGGCCTGTGTCACGATGGGAAACACGGTGAAGGTGCGATAGAGTTCGTTCAGCGTCGGCTGGCGCAGCCCGGTGTAGGCGGCGGCGCGCAGCGCAAGGCCATGGCCCGCATGGATCACCGCGCCGCCCCGGAAACTGCCGGTCCATCCCGCGCGGTCGGCATACGTCGCAGTGCCGGTGACCACGCCCGCCGCGTTGCTGGTGACGAGATGCCCGTCGGCAATGGTCCAGCGGTCCGCCCGTGCCCCGGCGGTGAGGATCACCGGGCCAAGCGTCCAGTCGTCTTCGGCGAACAGCCCGACATCGCTGTTGCGCCCGCCGGCGCGGCGACGCGCGGTGACCGCGCCGGTCGTCGCGTTATAAGCATCCTCGATCCCTTCGCCCGATGCCACGCGCCAGTCCGTGCCCAGCCGCAGCACGTGCGCGCCGCCCACCGGCGGGCGCAGTTCGGCCTTGCCGCCCCATCCGGTTGTGGGGGTGCGGCGCTGGTCCAGCGTCTTGCGATAGCTGGTGGAGCTGATGGCGATATTGTTGAAATCGCGCGCCTGAACGTAGGTGAGGACATCGAACTGCCAGCGCCCCCGCCCGACCAGGCGCAGGCTGGCGTCCTGCCCGCTCGATCCCGTGTCCGCGCCAGCGAAGCGGAGGGTGCGGTTGTCCTCGAAGGCCAGCAGACGGACTTGAAGCTCGGTATCGGGACCGACCGGCGCGACGCCGCGGATGCCGGCCGACCAGCTTTCGTACCGCGCCCGCACGCTGGCGGGCACGCGCTGCGTCACCGGGGTGGTCCAGAAGCCCTGCCCGCGATCCCAGCGACCGCTGACGACGACGAAGCCCTGACCCAGCTTCGGCGCGAAGGTGCCGGATGTTTCCGTCTCGCCCCGATCGTTGGCTAGCGCGCTGGCGCTGACGAGGCCGAGCTGATCGGCATCCGCGCTGCTCAGTTCGATCGTGCCCGCCACCGCGCCCGCACCGAACGCGCCCGCGCCGCCCCCGCGTGTGACACGCGCCGAGGCCAGCCGCTCGGGCGCGATGGCGCTTAACGGGATATAGCCGAAAAACGGGTCCGCCATCGGTACGCCATCGAGCAGGACGAGCGTGCGGCTGGTGGCGTTGCCGCCCAGCGCGCGCAGCGTGACCCCTTGCGATGACGGGTTGGACGAGCGGCTGTCGGAGCGGCGGAACTGCTGGAAGCCCGCAGCCGAGGACAGCGCGTCCTCGATCCGGCCCGATGCCGCGAGCAGCAGCTTTTCGCGGTCGATCTGCTGGACGTCGTAGGCCGCGGTGGCGGGCGCATCGATCAGTCCGCGACCGGTGACGACGATCGCCTGCGCCGGACCTTGCGACGCATCGGCGGGTGCCTCCTGCGCCGGGGCGATGGTTGGCAGGAGTGCGGCAAGCGGCAAGGCAAGGGCAGGGCGGGCAAACGGCCGCATGGGCGAACTCAACTCCTCTTGGTTCCGGGAACCGGCCGGACGAAGACCTCCCGGGGCACCGGGAAAGGCGCGTCGGCACGCCTAGCCGAATGCGGGCGTTTCGCCAGCCGGATTCGCGCTGCGGAGGGCATTTTGCGGGCGCCTGCGGCCCGCTCTGGCATGGTGCGGTGCGGAAACTTCCACTCCCTAGGGCGAGTCGCGGCGGTTGAGCATTCGGCAAATGACGTATGTTGAATGCTCTATCTCATAATACTCTTTTGCCAGATCGTAACACTGTGCGAGGAAATATGTCCGCTCAAAGGCTAACCCATGTCGAGCCCGATGTCGTTGCTCGGATGGCGTCGGTGATCCACTGCCAGAAGCCCGAAGTGATCCAGGCGAACTTCGGAATCGGCCTGAATACGTGGGTTAAGCTGCGGGAAGGAAAGGCGATTCGCCATTCCGTCGCGATCCGGCTGCTCCAGCGGCTGCAGCGTGATCATCTGATCTGAACCTCCGCGCGATCGGGCATTTTTGTGCCCGTTCCCGATTTCGTACAATCGTCCTGAATCTGTTCGGGAGGGGTTGAGTTCATCGCGTTTGCGATGCACAATCCAAAATGGCGCAACACACAATGCCCGGCGCCTGGGGTCGATAAAGTACAATGTCCGATGCGTTGGGGAGGGGGCCGGCGCATAATGCCGTGTCCCCTGACAGATCAGGAACTGCCATACCGCCGTTCAGGGTGAGGGACCTTTGAACGCGATGCCGCATCGTCTGCCGTCCGGAGCTGACGCTGCTTGGCGTGGCCCGCGGTCACGCGCGGGCGCTTGGCCATTCCTGCAGGGCGGACACTTCCCCGCCCCCCGCGCTGTGGCGCTGGCGGTTTGCGCGCTGGCCGCGGTCGCGCTCATCGTCGGGGCCGAGCTTTTCGAGAACGGTTCGACGCTGTTTCACGTCCTCGCGGCGCTGGCCGTGCTGTGCCTTGCCGGCGTTGCGGTTCTGGGCTGGCGCAGCGGCAGGGTTTCCGCGCCCGTCAACAGCCCGGTCGACACCGTTCCGGAACTGGTGGACCTGCTGCGCGACAAGGAAGCCGCCGAGGCCGCCAATGCGGCCAAGAGCCGCTATCTGGCCAATGTCAGCCATGAAATCCGCTCTCCACTGAACGCGATCTATGGCTACGCCCAACTCGTGGAGCATGAAGCGGGGGTCGACCCGCAGGAAGCGGCCCGCGTCATCCGGCGCAGCGCCGAACACCTCACCAATCTTGTCGAGGGGCTGCTGGACATCTCGCTGGTCGAAAACGGCGTGTTGCGGGTGAACAGCGAAGTGGTGCGGCTGCCGGCGCTGATCGACCAGATCGTCTCGATGTTCCGGCCGTCGGCGGCGGTGAAGGGCCTAGCCTTCCGCTGCGAACTGCCCGAACGGCTGCCGGAATTCGTGCGGACCGATCAGAAGCGCCTGCGGCAGGTGCTGATCAACCTGCTGTCGAACGCGATCAAGTTCACCGAGACCGGGACCGTGACCCTGCGCGTGGCATGGTCCGGGCAGACGGCGGTGTTCGAGGTGATCGACACCGGGCCGGGCATCGCCGAGGCGGACCGCGAGCGCATCTTCACCCGCTACGAGCGCGCTGGCGAGAGCGGCCGGCCGCAGGATGGCGCGGGTCTGGGCCTGGCGATCACCCGCGCGATTCTCCAGATCCTGGGCGGGACGCTGGAACTTGACAGCACCCCGGGGCAGGGATCGTGCTTCCGCGTGCGGCTGATGCTGGGGCATGTCGCCGGCTATCGCGAAACCTCCGCAGCGGCGCGGCGGGTGATCGGCTACGAGGGGCACCGCCGTTCGGTGCTGGTGACCGATGACGACCCGGAACAGCGCGCATTGATGCGCCGGGTTCTCGAAGGCATCGGGTTCGAGGTGACACTGGCCCCCGACGGGGCCACCGCGCTGGCGCTGAGCGATGCGCGCGCGTTCGATCTCGTTCTGCTCGATGTGTCCATGCCCGGCCTGTCCGGCTGGGAAGTGGCGGCGCGTCTGCGGCGCACGCGGGATCACGCGATGGGCGTCATCATGCTCTCGGCCAACGCCCATGAACGCCACGGGCCAGACACCGGCGCGCGCGATCACGACCTGTTTCTGGTGAAGCCGATCGAGTTCGGGGCGCTGGTCGATGCGATCGGCGCGCGCCTGAAGCTGGAGTGGATATACGAGGGGGATGCCCCGGCGGAGGTGGGCGGCTCTCCCGCGCTGCCGCTGTCGGAAGCGGCGCGCGAACATGTTGAAAAGTTGCGCGAACTGCTGCGGATCGGGCATGTAAGGGGCATGGAAGCCGAAATTAGGAAGCTTGAGGCGGCTCAGCCGGACGCGCGCGAACTGGTCGAGGCGCTGTACAACTGTCTGGATCGGTTCGACTTGTCGGGTCTCGCCAAGACCCTTGAGGGCCTCTGACATGGATCGGCGGCCGATTCGTCGTGACACCGTGCTCGTCGTCGATGACGAAGCGGATTCGCTGCGCCTGCTGACCGATACGCTGGAAGCGGGCGGGATCACCGTGCTGGTGGCGACATCGGGCGCGGCGGCGCTGGACCTGCTGGGCCACGTTGTGCCCGATCTGGTGCTGATGGACGCGGTGATGCCCGGCATGGATGGTTTCGAGACCACCGCGCGCATCAAGGCAAACCCCGAAACCGCGCACGTGCCCGTGATCTTCATGACCGGCCTGACCGAGAGCGAGCACGTGATCGAAGGGTTCGAGGTGGGCGGCGTGGACTATGTCCGCAAGCCGGTGAACGTGCACGAACTGCTGGCGCGCGTGCGCGTCCACATGGGCCACGCGCGCGCGGTCCAGGCCAGCACGACCGGACTGGATGCCACCGGCCGCCTGATGATGGCCACCGACACGCGTGGCTTCCTGCTGTGGTGTACGCCCATGGCGGAGCAGGCGATCAACCGTGTCGAACCCGGCTGGAGCAAGGAGGACGCGCAATTGCCCGTTGCCCTGCGCAGCACGGTGGAGCGGCTGCTGACGCGCAAGGATGCGCGCGGCGCCTCGGTACGCTTGGAGCAGGGTGACAGCGCGCTGGAACTGGTGCTGGTGGCCCAGTACCGCGAAAACGAGGTGCTGATCCGCCTGAACGAACTGAACCCGCAGGTCGATGTGGCCCGGTTGCAGGCGCGGCTGGGGCTGACCGATCGCGAGGCGGAAGTGCTGCTGTGGATCAGCTATGGCAAGTCCAACAACGTGATCAGCGACGTGCTGTCGATCAGCCCGCGCACGGTGCAGAAGCATCTGGAGCGCATCTACGAAAAGCTGGGCGTGGAAACCCGCGCGGCCGCGGCGGCGATCGCGATCAAGAGCATTGGCCAGTAGCCGGAGGCCGGCCCTTGCCCCGGCTCTGAAGACGATTACGTCGCTTGCAAATTCTTACTCTACGCGTTCGTCATTGCGAGCGTAGCGAAGCAACCCGGAGCGGCTTGAGCGTGACTCTGGATTGCTTCGTCGACTGCTTCTCCTCGCAATGACGATGGCGAGTTTGCAAAAAAGCATAAACGCCTTTTTGAAACAGCGCCGGATCGCAAGGGAAAACACGATCGCGATCCGGCCCTGCCTTGCCCGTCGGCCTGTCGGGACCCAGGGTAGTCCGGCGGCAGTCCAGCGGGTGATCCCCGCGTCCGGCAGGCTTGGCGTGGTGGTCGCGCCGGATCATGCGCCGGTCCGCGAGATCTGAAAGCGGCGATCCGCCCCTGGGGCAGCGGCGCTTTCCACAACACCAATTCCTGCGAACGCTTTTATGCTTTTCAATCGCGCCCGGTCTCGAACCGGCCGCGATGGCAACCCTGTGCGGGATAGAAAACCAAGCTATGCAGCGATGTCCGGATCGACAAGGGGAGCGTGCAAAAATCCGTCATAGCCGGTTTCCGCCAACCTTGCCCGCGCAACGTCGCTCGTCCATCAGGGGCGTGGGAGAAGCGCGCTATGATAACCATGCAGGCCCTTGAGGTATCCACGCTGACGCCTGATCTGACCGGCCTTGGCATCGTCGCCAGGCCCGTTCCCGAACCGGGCGACGGGCAGGTGCTGGTCCGGATCGAGGCGGCGGCGCTGGGTTTTCCCGACCTGCTGATGACGCGCGGCGGCTATCAGGCGAAGCCGCCGTTGCCGTTCGTGCCGGGCATGGAGGCGGCGGGGACGGTGGTGGCCGTGGGCGCCGGCGCGGACTGGCGGGAGGGCGCGCGGGTCATCGTCGGCGGTTTGACCGGGGGGTGCGCGCAATTCGGCGTCCACGCCACCGATGCGATCGTGCCGATGCCCGATGCGCTGTCGTTCCCCGAAGCGGCCGCGTTGCGGGCGGCTTATCTTACGGCCTGGGTCGCCCTGGTGCGGTGCGGAGCGGCGCAGCCGGGGCAATGGGTGCTGATCCACGGCGCGGCCGGCGGGGTGGGGCTGGCCGCGGTCGATCTGGCGCGCGCGCTAGGGCTGCGGGTGATCGCCGTCGCCTCCAGCGAGGAAAAGCGCC
Organism: Novosphingobium sp. LASN5T; assembly: GCF_003856955.1. Classification (NCBI taxonomy): domain Bacteria; kingdom Pseudomonadati; phylum Pseudomonadota; class Alphaproteobacteria; order Sphingomonadales; family Sphingomonadaceae; genus Novosphingobium; species Novosphingobium sp. LASN5T. The sequence continues at coordinate 32,101 of NZ_RQSI01000014.1, read as the reverse complement.
GGCGCATCGCCGACCTCTATGCGCCGGAGCATGTGCTCGCCGGCCCGGTCGGCTTTCGCGAGGCCGTGCTCGACATCACCGGCGGACGCGGCGCCGACCTTGTCTATGATCCGGTCGGGGGCGATGCGTTCGACGAATCGACGCGCTGCATCGCGTTCGGCGGCCGCCTGCTGGTGGTCGGGTTCGCCAGTGGCCGGATTCCCGACATCCGTGCCAACATTCCGCTGATCAAGGGCTTCTCGGTGGTGGGGGTGCGCGCCGGGGAGTTCGGACGCCGCTTTCCCGATCTCGGGCAGGAAAACGTGGCGGCCATCGTCAGGCTGGCCGGAGAAGGACGCATTCGCCCGCATGTTCACGCTGCGCTTGCGCTGTCGCGCTGGCGCGAAGCCTTCGAGGCGATGGAAACCCGCACGGTCATCGGACGCACGGTGCTGTTGCCGCACGCGGATTGATTCCGCGAGGCAGGAATGGGCGCAAAAAAAGGGCCGCTCCGTTGCCGGGCGGCCCTGAATAGTTTGGGAGAGGATGCCTGAAAGGCCCGCCCTATGTGCGTTTCAGACCGTTTCAGCGCAAGTGCGAAAGTTAACGGAACGATTGCGTTTTTTGCACTTATTGGCGCCGAAATGCAGGCATTTCCCGGAATGGCGCGGCGAAAAATGCGTTAAAACATGGCGTTCATTCGTATGCGCCAATTGCGGCCCACGCTGTCCGGTGCGGCCGATGCAATTCTGAAACGGAACACTTCGGGGCTTTTCGTGCGGGGTTTCGCACCTGCAGGCACGGCATGCGGCGAGGCATTGCCATGCCCCGACTCAATTGCTATGAAATATAACATATTGGGAGAGTCGCTCATGATCTTCGAACGTTTGAACCCCCTGACGGGCGCGGTCGCCTCCACTGCGGAAGCCATGAAAGCGGGCGATATTCCCGCCATAGCGGCGAAGGCCGGTGCGGCTTACCCGGCATGGGCGGCGATGGGGCCGAATGCCCGGCGCGCGGTGCTGATGAAAGCCGCCGCCGCGCTCGAGGCGCGTAAGGATGCGTTCGTCGAGGCGATGATGGGCGAGATCGGCGCCACCGCCGGCTGGGCGATGTTCAACCTTGGTCTTGCCGCCAGCATGGTGCGCGAGGCGGCAGCGCTCACCACGCAGATCGCCGGCGAGGTGATTCCGTCGGACAAGCCCGGCTGCCTGTCGATGGCGCTGCGCGAGCCGGTGGGCGTGATCCTGGGCATCGCGCCGTGGAACGCGCCGATCATCCTGGGCGTGCGCGCCATCGCCGTGCCGCTCGCCTGCGGCAACGCCGTGATCCTGAAGGCCAGCGAGACCTGCCCGCGCACGCACGCGCTGATTATCGAGGCTTTTGCCGAGGCTGGCTTCCCCGATGGCGTGGTCAACGTGGTGACCAACACGCCGGCGGATGCGGCCGAGGTGGTGGGCGCGCTGATCGATGCGCCGGAAGTGAAGCGCATCAACTTCACCGGTTCCACCGCGGTCGGCAAGATTATCGCCAAGCGCGCGGCCGAACATCTCAAGCCCTGCCTGCTCGAACTGGGTGGCAAGGCTCCCCTGCTGGTGCTGGAAGACGCCGATCTGGACGAGGCGGTGAAGGCGGCCGCGTTCGGCGCGTTCATGAACCAGGGCCAGATCTGCATGTCGACGGAGCGGATCATCGTGGTCGATGCCGTGGCGGACGAATTCGCGCGCCGCTTCCGCGACAAGGTCGCCGCCATGCCGGTGGGCGATCCGCGCCAGGGCACCACGCCGCTGGGCGCGGTGGTCGATGCCAGGACCGTCGCGCATTGTCGCGCGCTGATCGAGGACGCTCTGGCCCAGGGCGCCGAACTGCTCGTGGGCGGGGAAACCGAACAGGGCGTGCTGATGCCGGCGCATGTGGTCGACGGCGTGACGCAGGATATGAAGCTGTTCCGCGATGAAAGCTTCGGGCCGGTGGTTGGCGTCATCCACGCGCGCGATACCGAACATGCGATCGAACTGGCCAACGACAGCGAATATGGCCTGTCCGCCGCCGTCTTCACCAGGGACATCGCCAAGGGCCTGTCCGTCGCCCGCCGCATCCATTCGGGCATCTGCCACGTCAATGGCCCGACGGTCCACGACGAGGCGCAGATGCCCTTCGGCGGCGTCGGCGCATCGGGCTACGGCCGTTTCGGCGGCAAGGCCGGCATCGACAGCTTCACGGAGCTGCGCTGGATCACGGTCGAGACCCAGCCGGGGCACTTCCCGATCTGATTTCCCGAACATTCTTCCGAACATTCCCATCGAAAGGACAAGAACATGGCTGACCAGCCCGCCGTCGAGCGCGCCGAAGAAGATACCGTTGCCTTCACCGTCGAGAACGGCATCGCCTGGGTGAAGTTCAACCGCCCGGAAAAGCGCAATTGCATGAGCCCCAAGCTGAATCGCCAGATGGGCCGCGTGATCGCCGATCTGGAATTCCGCGATGACGTGAAGGTGCTGGTGCTGACCGGCGAGGGCGATGCCTGGTCTGCGGGCATGGACCTCAAGGAGTACTTCCGCGAGACCGAGGCGCAGGGCCTCGGAGCGATCCGCAAGTCGCAGCGCGAAGCCTATTCGTGGTGGGAACGCCTGCGCTGGTACGAAAAGCCGACGATCGCGATGATCAACGGCTGGTGCTTCGGCGGCGGCTATGGCCCGCTGTTCGCCTGCGACATCGCGATCGCCGCGGAAGACGCGCAGTTCGGCCTTTCGGAAATCAACTGGGGCATCCTGCCGGGCGGCGGCGCGTCGAAGGTCGCAGCCGATCTCATGCCGCTACGCAAGGCGATGTATCATGCGATGATGGGCGAGAACCTGACCGGCAAGCAGGCCGCCGAACAGGGACTGGTGACCGAGGCGGTGCCCGCCGACCAGCTCAAGGCGCGCGTGCTCGAAGTGGCCGAAGCGCTGTGCAAGAAGGACGGCCATGCCCTGCGCGCCACCAAGTGGGCGGTGCGCCGCATGACCGAGATGACCTACGACAACGCGCAGGATTACCTGATCCGCGCGCAGGAAGCGCTGCACAACTTCGGCGGCGTGGAAGCGCGCAAGGAAGCGACCCGTCAGTTCCTGGACGAAAAGAGCTTCAAGCCCGGCCTCGGCACGTTCGACGCGAGCAAGGTCAAGCGCTGATCCGCTTTCCCGCGGAAGCGATGGACGCCCCGGCCGTTTGCGCGGCCGGGGCGTCCTGCGTTTTGGGCGCAAGAAAAATTGTTGCTTCCGCAACCGGTTGAAGCCAGCGTGCGCGCCCGAAGGAGTCGCTTGTTCATGTCCATCATCCGTACCGCTCTCGTTTCCGCGTCCGCCGTGATGGCGCTGTCCGCGGCTTCGGTTTCCACCTCTGCCAAGGAGGCGATGCATCCGCAGGCCGAAGCGCAGGCGCTTGACCTGTCAATGAAGTCCATCGCGATCCGTTCGGTGCGCGGCGAGGGCAACAAGACCATAGAGGTTGCACGGCTTTACAAGGACACGCTGGTCAAGGCGGGCTGGGCGGACGGCGATATCGAGATCACGCCGGTCGACGACACCGCCTACCTGATCGCCACCTGGAAGGGCAGTGATCCCGCGCTCAAGCCGCTGGTCATTTCCGGGCACATGGACGTGGTCGAGGCCAAGCGCGCCGACTGGGTGCGCGATCCGTTCGGGCCGGTGGTGGAAGACGGCATCCTCTATGGCCGCGGCGCCAGCGACATGAAGTTCAGCGGCGCGCTGGCGCTGGCATCGCTGATCGAACTGCGGCGCGAAGGCTACAAGCCCAGGCGCACGATCATCATCGAATTCTCGGGCGACGAGGAAACGACGATGAAGACCAGCGGCATCATCGCCGAACGCCTCAAGGACGCCGAACTGGTGCTCAACATCGACGGCGGGGGCGGTCTGCTGGACGAAGCGACCGGCAAGCCATTGCTGTGGACTTGGGACGGCGCTGAAAAGACTTACGGCGATTTCAAGCTGGAAGTGACCAACCCCGGTGGGCATAGTTCCGCGCCGCGAGCCGAAAACGCAATCGTCCAGCTGGCGACCGCGCTGGAACGGATCGGCGCCTACCATTTCACGCCGGAACTCAACCCGCTGACCAAGGCCTTCTTCGAAAGCTCGGCGAAGTTCGATAGCGATCCGAAGATCGCCGCCGCGAAGCGCGCCTTCGCCGCCAACCCCAAGGACGAAGCCGCCATCGCCACGCTGCGCGCCAACCCGGCGACCGTGGGCATGATCGGCACGACCTGCGTGCCCACGATGGTCAACGGCGGTCACGCGCTGAACGCCCTGCCGCAACGCGCCACCGCCAATATCAACTGCCGCATCTTCCCCGGACATCCGCTGCCCGAGATCATGGCGGAACTGGAGAAGGTCGCCGCTTCGCCCGCCGTCAAGTTTTCCGACGTGACCGAGGGATCGGTGGCCACCCCGGCATCGCCGATGCGGCCCGATTTCACCGCGGCGGTGGAGAAGGCGATGGCGAAGGTCTATCCGGGCGTGGCGGTATTCCCCTCGCAATCGTCGGGCGCATCGGATTCGATGTGGTTCCGCCATGTCGGCGTGCCCAGCTATGGTGCCAGCCCGGTGTTCGGGAAGGTGTCGGAGGAGTTTTCGCACGGGCTCAACGAGCGCATCCGGCTCAGCAATATCCGCCCCGGCGTGGCGTATTACCTGAGCGTGCTGACCGACCTGAGCAAGTAGGCTCCCGCGTCCGGCATCAGGCGGGCCGGGGCGGCACGATCGTATCGAGGAAGCGGCGGGCGATCCCGCTCGCTTCCTCCACCGCAAAGCAGCCGGGTGACAGGCACAGTTCGAGCCACAGGCCGTCGACCAGCGCCGTGACCGCGATGGCGGCGCGGCGCAGTTCGCTGGCGGGAACGCCGCAGCCGGCCAGCAGGCCTTCCAGCCGCTCGCGAAAACCGGCGTACTGTTCGTCGTGCTGGCGGGCGATGTCGGGCCGCGCGGTGACGAGGCCCCAGAACGCGACCCAGGTCGCCAGCAATTGCCGGTCGGCGATGCTCGGCGCGAAGCTGGCGGTGACGAACGCGTCGAGCCGGTCGCGCGCATCCGGTCCGGCCTCGCCCACCGCAGCGTCGAGCGCGCCGGTCACCATGCCGTCGACATGGGCGTAAGTCGCCGCGACCAGCGCATCCACACCATCGAAGTAATGGTTGACGAGGCCCGGCGAAACGCCCGCTTCCTGCGCGATCGCGCGCACGCTGGCACCGGCGGTGCCGACGCGGCCCAGCACACGCGCGCAGGCTTCGATCAGGCTCTGCCGCCGGGCGTCGGGTTCGGCGCGTTTGAAGGCCGGCTCTTTCATCTTGCGCATTCTACCTTTTGTTGTACGTTCGTTCAACAAGCTGTCGGCGGGACGGATTCGGTGGCGGATTCGGAACACCGGCGTCTGCGATGTCGTGGGAAACGCGGAGATTGAACCATGGGTGACCTGTCGTCTGCCTTCGAAAGCATTTCGTCCGCGGATGTCGATCCCGACGCCGATTGGAGCCTGCCCGGCTGGCTCTACACCGATCCCGAATATTTCGCGCTGGAAATGGACAAGGTGCTCCGCCCGTCCTGGCAGATCGTGTGCCATGAAAGCGACATCGCCGTAGCGGGCGATTATCGCACGCTCGAATACCTGGGCGAAAGCGTGGTGGTCGTGCGCGGGGACGACGGGCATATCCGCGCCTTCACCAACGTCTGCCGCCACCGCGCGATGCGGCTGGTCGAAGGCCATGCCGGGTGCGTGAAGAAGTTCGTCTGCCCCTATCACGCCTGGGTGTTCGAAACCGACGGGCGCCTTTCGGGCGTGCCGATGAAATCGGACTATCCGGCGCTGAAGCTGGAAGAGAACGGCCTCGCGCCGGTTTCGGTGGAGGTATGGCGTGGCTTCGTGTTCGTGCGGCTGGAGGACCGGGGCTTCCCGTCCGTCGCGGAAATGATGGCGCCGTTCGAGAAAGAGGTCGCGCCCTATCGTTTCGAGGACATGCGGCGCATTTCCGACGTGCGCCTGCGCGAACGCGCGGTGAACTGGAAGAACGTGGGCGACAACTATTCCGACAACCTGCACATCCCGGTGGCGCACGACGGGCTGACGCGCATCTTCGGCCGCTCCTACGAGATTTCCGACCACGGCTGGGCCGATCGCATGAAGGGCGATCTGGTGGAAAAGCCGTCCGCCAACTTCTGGGAGCGGTTCTACCAGACGCACCTGCCCGACGTGCCGCACCTGCCGCCCGAAAGCCGGCAGCGCTGGCTCTATTACAAGCTCTGGCCGAACATCGCGTTCGATATCTATGCCGATCAGATCGATTTCATGCAGTGGCTGCCCGTATCACCGACCACGACCGTCCTGCGCGAAATGGCGTTCGCCCTGCCCGATGACCGGCGCGAGATGAAGCTGGTGCGCTATGCCAACTGGCGCGTGAACCGCGTGGTCAACCAGGAGGATACCTGGCTGATCGAGCGCATCCAGAAGGGCATGGCTTCGAAGACCTATGGCGCCGGTCCGATCGGCGCGAGCGAGGTCTGCCTGCGCAGCTTCGCGCGCAAGATCCGCGCGATCGTGCCCGAAGCGCGCCTGCACAAGGCACCGCCGGCAGGGTGGAGCCGGAAGTAAGCGAGGCCCACCCCCGGCCCCTCCCGCACGCGGGAGGGGAGAAAGAAGGGCAACAAGGTTCCCCTCCCGCTTGATGAGGGGTTAGGGGTGGGCATCACTGCCCTTCGACGGAGAGCAGCACATGACCAACCGCTACGACGCAATCATCATCGGCGGCGGCCACAACGGCCTCGTCTGCGCTTTCTATCTCGCCAAGGCCGGCATGAAGGTGCGCGTACTGGAACGGCGGCACGTGGTGGGCGGCGCGGCGGTGACCGAGGAATTCCATCCCGGCTTCCGCAATTCCACCGCAAGCTACACGGTCAGCCTGCTGCGCCCCAAGGTAATCGCGGACATGAGGCTGCACGATCGCGGCTTCCGCATCATCGAGCGGACGATCAGCAACTTCTTTCCCTTCCCGGATACCTACCTCAAGCTGGGCGGCGCGCCGGGGCGGACCGAGGCGGAGTTCGCCCGCTTCTCGCAGAAGGATGCCGAAGCCTATCCCAAGTACGATGCCGCGCTGGAAAAGGTGGCGCAGGTGCTGCGCGACATCGCACTGCAATCGCCGCCCAACGTCGGTGGTGGCGTGCGGGCGTTGCTGGCGGCAGCGCAACAGGGCTGGCCGCTGGCGAAGATGGACATCGCCACCCAGCGCGATCTGCTGGACATCTTCGTCAAGTCCGCGCGCGAATTCCTCGATGGCTGGTACGAGGACGATCACGTCAAGTCCGCCTTCGCGTTCGATGCGGTGGTCGGGAACTACGCGGGCGTTTCGACGCCCGGTTCGGCCTATGTGCTGCTCCACCACGTGTTCGGTGAAGTGAATGGCAAGTTCGGTGCCTGGGGCCACTCGGTCGGCGGCATGGGATCGATCACGCAGGCGATGGCGCGGGCCTGCGAGGACGCTGGCGTTGAGATCAGCCTCGAAAGTCCGGTGGCGAAAGTGCTGGTCAACAATGGCAAGGCCGCCGGGGTCAAGCTGGAGGACGGGGAGGAACTTTACGCTCCCATCGTCGCCGCCAACGTCGGTCCGGCGCTGCTGTACCGCCAGATGGTCGATGGTTCGGATCTCGACGAGGACTTCCGGCGCCGCATCGCCAACTTCAAGACCGGTTCGGGCACGTTCCGCATGAACGTGGCGCTGTCCGAACTGCCGGACTTCACCGTGCTGCCGGGCAAGGAGCGGGCCGAACACCACACCGCCGGGATCATCATCGCGCCGGGCATGGACTATATGGACGCCGCGTTCGACGATGCGAAGAAGTTCGGATGGTCGAAGAAGCCGATTGTCGAGATCAAGCTGCCGTCGACCGTCGATGACAGCCTCGCCCCCAAGGGCGCACACGTCGCCAGCCTGTTCTGCCAGCAGTTCGCCCCCGAATTGCCCGATGGGCAATCATGGGACGACGTGCGCGAACAGGTGGCCGATCACATCATCGATACCGTCACCGACCATGCCCCGAATTTCAAGGCGGCGGTGATCGCGCGGCAGATCCATTCGCCGCTCGATCTGGAACGCAAGTTCGGGCTGATCGGCGGCGACATCTTCCACGGCCACATGAGCCTCGATCAATTGTGGGCGGCGCGCCCCGTGCTGGGGCATGGCGATTACCGTTCGCCGATCAAGGGGCTCTACATGTGCGGTTCGGGCACGCACCCCGGCGGCGGCGTGACCGGCGCCCCCGGCCACAACGCCGCGCACGCGATCATCCGCGACCGTTCGGTGCTGTGGAAGATGCTCCACCGCGGCTGACCGCCCAGTACACTGGTACTCCCGCCACCACGAACAGCGCGCCGTAGCCCAGCGCTTCGGCGCCCAGGCCCCAGGCCGCCCAGACGATGAACGCGGCGCCGACGGCGGCGATCGCGATGATCAGCCGTTCGCCCGGCAGCAGGCGGATCGCTGCCGCCATCGACAGGAAGTAGGACAGCATCCCGGCGGCAAGGCTGACCGAGGCGATGAACTGGAACAGGTCGCCCATCCCCTTGCCGTAGTTGAGCAGGGCGACGACGGTGAGCAGCACGCTGGAAACCACGTGCGAGCGGACCGGCGTGCCCCGGCTGCTTTCCTTGGCGAACCAGCGCGGGAACACGCCGCCGCGCGCCATCGCCCAGGGCACTTCGCCTTGCAGCAGGATGAAGCCGTTGAGCGTGCCGAAGGCGCTGATCGCCGCGAACAGCGCCACCACTTCGGCCACCCCGCCGCCGAACGCCTTGCGCAGCAGGTCAGCCACCGGCGCGGGAGACGCGGCGGCTTCCGGCGCGGGCATATAGGCGGCGAAGGCCAGCGAAATGCCCATGTAGACGAGGCCGGTCAGAGCCACGCCGATCAGCGTCGCGCGGGGGACGACGCGGTCGGCGTTTTCCACCTTGTCGGCCGGCACGGTGGCGGATTCGAGGCCCAGGAAACCCCAGAAGGTGAGGCCGGCCGCGCTGGCGATCGCGCCGGGCGAGATCGGCACCGGTGGTTGCGCGGCGCGCGGGGCGCCCGTGGCGAACCACCATAGCGCCAGGCCGATCAGCGCGACGAGCGGCACCAGCTTCAGCGTGGTGGTCACGATCGAGAGATCGCCCACGGCGCGCGTGCTGCTGATGTTGACCAGCGTGAGCAGCCACACGCAGCCGACCGCGAGCAGCGCGGGCAGGCCCGGCGTCTGGCCGATCCACGGAAAGATCAGGCTGAGATTGCTGACCACGGCCACCGCGATCGCACCGTTTCCGGCCCAGATCATCGTCCAGTAGCTCCAGGCGGTGATGAAGCCCGTGGCAGGGCCGAAAGCGGCCTGGGCATAGGCATAGGGGCCGCCGGCCAGCGGCATCCGCGCGCCCAGCCGCGCGAAGGCCCCGGCCAGGCACAGTGCGCCGGCCAGCGTCACGCCCCAGCCCGCCAGCTGGTTCATGCCCAGCGGCGCCAGCGTTGCCGGCAGCAGATAGATACCCGATCCGATCATGTTGCCGACGACCAGCGCCAGCGTCATCCAGAACCCCAACCCCCGCGCGGGCTTGCCCATCCGTGATTCCCTCAAGATCGTTTCAATGCAGACTATCGCTTGATTGCGCGGCGTCAGCATGTTTGTGATGCGGCGATGACGAATGTTGGCATTTCTTCCCGCCGCGCGCCCGCCGCGTCCTACGATCCGCGGCTGATCGCGGCGGCGGCCGCGATGAACGAGAACCGGCTGCACGAAGCCGAACCGCTGTTGCGCGCGCTGCTGAAGGAAGATCCGTTCGACGTCCGCGCCATCCGCATGTTCGCGGAACTGGCGGGGCGGATCGGACGCTACACTGACGCGGAAAACCTCTTGCGCCGGGCGATTGAACTGGCGCCGGATTTCACACCCGCGCGCGCAAATCTGGCGCTGGTACTGTACCGGACCAACCGCGCGGCCGAGGCGCTGGACGAACTGCAGCGCGTGACAGCGGACGACCCCGACAATCCCGGGCACGCCAATCTGCAGGCCGCGGCGTTCGGTCGCATCGGCGAATTCGACGAGGCGCTGGCGCTTTACGAACTGGTGCGGAAGCAGGCGCCCGACCAGCCGCGCGTATGGATGAGCTATGGCCACATGCTCAAGACGGTAGGACGTCAGGCGGACGGTATCGCCGCCTACCGGCGTGCGCTCGACTTTTCACCCACGCTCGGCGAAGCGTGGTGGAGCCTCGCCAACCTCAAGACCGTGCGCTTCACCGATGAGGACATCGCCACGATGCGGGCGGCGCGTGAAGCGCCGGGCATCGCCGAGGAGGATGCGTGGCACCTCGAATTCGCGCTGGGCAAGGCTCTCGAAGACCGGGGTGAGGTGGAAGCGGCCTTCGCAAGCTATGCTGCAGGAAACGCGCGGCGGCGCGCGCGTATTCCCTATCGCGCCGACGAGACCGAGCGAAAGGTGGACGCCATGATCGCGACCGCCACGCCGGCCCTGTTCGCGGCATTTGACGGCGCGGGGGCGGAAGCGGCCGATCCCATCTTCGTCGTGGGCATGCCGCGTTCCGGCTCCACGCTGGTCGAACAGATTCTCGCCAGCCACAGCCAGGTGGAAGGGACCAGCGAGCTGCCCGATATTGCGCTGCTGGCGCGGGATGTCGCGGATTATCCGGAAGGGCTGTCCGCGCTGCCCGCCGCGCAACTGCGCGAGATGGGCGAACAGTATATCGAGCGGACGCGCGTCCAGCGGCATACGGCCCGGCCGATCTTCATCGACAAGATGCCCAACAACTGGGTGCATGTGCCGCTGATACGGCTGATATTGCCCCGTGCCCGCATCATCGATGCGCGGCGGCATCCACTCGGTTGCTGCTTCTCCAACTTCAAGCAGCATTTCGCGCGCGGTCAGGGCTTCAGCTACGATCTTGCCGACATGGGGCGCTATTATCGCGACTATGTGCGGCTGATGGCGCATATCGATCGGGTGCTGCCGGGGCATGTCCACCGCGTGATCTACGAACGCATGGTCGACGATACCGAAGCCGAGGTGCGTGCGCTTCTGGCGGCCTGCGGCCTGCCTTTCGAGGAAGCCTGCCTGGCCTTTCACGAAACCGCGCGCCCCGTGCGGACGGCCAGTTCGGAGCAGGTGCGCCAGCCCATCTATCGTGACGGCACCGAGGCATGGAAGCCGTTCGAGCCGTTTCTGGCGCCGTTGCGGGACGCGCTGGGGGATGTTCTCACGCGTTATCCGCAAGTGCCGGCATCGTTGCAATTTGGCCACGGTCGGTAACGAACGATAGTTGCGAATTGCAACGATCTTGACGTTATGTTGCTGCGCGTCACAAACCGCAGTCATAACGCATCAGATCAGGGCGGTTCCATCATGAGTGCAGGTTTTCGTAGCTTCTCCCGGCTCGCGCTTCTGGCCGGATCGGCTCTCGCATCCTCCTCTGTTTTTGCGCAGGAAACACCGCAGTCCGCGGCCGAAAACAGCGATCCCAACGTCATCATCGTGACCGCGCAGAAGCGCAGCGAAAATCTCCAGAACGTGCCGATCGCGATCCAGGCACTGGGCACGCAGAAGCTGGAGCAGCTCAACGTCACCAAGTTCACCGATTATGTGCAGCAATTGCCGTCGGTGACGTTCCAGGCGCTGGGCGGCACGCCGGGCACCAACGTGGTATACATGCGCGGCGTGGCTTCGGGCGGGGACGGCAACCATTCGGGATCGCTGCCCTCGGTCGGCGTCTATCTCGACGAACAGCCGGTGACGACGATCGGCGGCAACCTCGACGTTCACATCTATGACATCGCCCGTATTGAAAGCCTGTCTGGTCCCCAGGGCACGCTCTATGGTGCTTCGTCGGAAGCGGGCACGATCCGCATCATCACCAACAAGCCCGATACCAGCGGCTTCTATGGTAGCATCGATGGGGAGGTGAACACCGTTCACAAGGGCGGCCAGGGCGGCAAGATCGAAGGCATGCTGAACCTGCCGCTTTCGCAACGCGCTGCGCTGCGTGTGGTCGGCTTCTACGAGCGCGATGCCGGTTTCATCGATAACGTGGCAGGCTGCCGTTCTTTCCTGCCGGAAACCAATCCGTTTGGCTGCCCGCCCGCCAAGAATGGCGGCATTGCGGTGGACAACAAGCAGTTCGTCAAAAAGAACTACAACGATACCGAGGTCTATGGTGGGCGCGCGGCGTTGAAGGTTGATCTGGACGACAACTGGACGGTAACGCCGGCCGTCATGTACCAGGAAACCAAGAGCCACGGCTCGTATGGCTTCGATCCGCGCGTGGGCGATCTTCAGGTGCAGCATTTTCTGCCGGAGTATCGCAGCGACAAATTCATCCAGGCCGCGCTGACGATCGAAGGCAAGCTCGGCAACTGGGATGTGACCTATGCTGGCGCCTATCTGGACCGGAAGGATATCCAGTCGAGCGACTACACCGATTACGCCGAAGCGTATGATTCGCTTTACTCCTCGGTAGGGGGCAACGCGGGCTATTTCTTTTTCCAGGACAGCACCGGGAAAACCATCGACCCACGTCAGCGGATTGTGGGGACCGACCACTTCAAGAAGATGAGCCATGAATTACGCCTCGCCTCGCCCAGTAGCGAGCCGGTGCGCGTGGTGGCGGGGCTTTTCTATCAACGGCAGTCCAACCAGATTCACCAGGACTACCAGGTCAATGGTCTTGCCCCGGACCTGTCGGTCAACGGTATGCCGGGCACTCTGTGGCTGACCCAGCAGTACCGCGTGGATCGGGATCTCGCTGCGTTTGGCGAACTGAGCTATGATATCGCGCCCAACGTTACGCTGACCGCGGGCGGTCGTGCATTCATGTACGACAATTCGCTGATCGGCTTCTTCGGATTTGGTCGTAATCCGGCCTTCGATCAGGCATCCAGCAGCAATTCGGTGCCGCCGAACGCGGTATATTCGACACGGACCGGCGTCGCTGGTTGCTTCACACCAGGCGGGCTGCGCCTGCGTGACGCGCAACTTGCCGGCAATCCCACGCCATCGTTGCTGCCCGCCGCCGTCGATGGCAGCCCCTGCACCAACCTCGGGGTTTATAACTACAGCACGGGATCGGTGAATCCCGTCCATGCCAAGGGCAGTGGCGGCACCTACCGTTTCAATGCGACGTGGAAGCCGAGCAAGGACCTGATGTTTTACGCCACCTGGTCACGCGGGTTCCGTCCGGGCGGCATCAATCGCCGCGCTGATGTGGCGAATTATGAGCCTGATTACCTCACCAACTACGAACTCGGCTTCAAGACGACGCTGGCGGATGGTCTGATCCGTCTCAATGGCGCGATCTATCAGCAGGATTGGAAGCGGTTCCAGTTCGCCTATCTGGGGGCGAACAGCTTTACGGAGATTCACAACGGCCCCAATGCCCGTATCCGCGGCGTCGATATCGACGTCGGGGTTGGTCGCGGTCCGCTCACGTTGACGATGGCTGCGGCTTACGCCGACGCGAAGACGCGACAGAATCTTTGCCTGTTCGACGATCCCACGTTTACCTGTACGGCGTCGGGGCCCAATGGACAGGCGAACCTCGTGTCGGCACCGAAAGGCACGCGCCTGCCGGTGACCCCCCAGTTCAAGGGTAGCGGCACGCTGCGGTATACGGTGCCCATGGGGGCGGCAAAGGTCTATGGCCAGGTCAACGGAACCTACCAGAGTTCGGCGGCGTCGGACCTGCGGACGGCGACCTATGAGACCTTTTCCGGCAATGTCATCAACCCCTCAGCGCAGCTTGGCCGGTTGAAGGCTTATGGCCAGATGAACCTGGCGGCGGGCGCTGAATGGGATGCATTCTCGCTCGAAATCTATGTTTCCAACGTGTTCGATGAGCGGGGCGAGCTCTCGCGCTTCGAGGCCTGCGGAAGCTGCGGGCAGCGCCCCTATATCGTCCCCACCACGCCGCGCACCATCGGTCTGCGTGCCGGGGCCAAGTTCTGATGGCCTGACCGGGCCTGACGATCCGGAAAAAGGGCGGGCCGCTTCTTCGGGAGCGGCCCGTTTTTTTACGAGGAGACGAGCCTCACGGCCTGTCGAGGACGTAGCCCATCGAACGGACGGTCCGCAGCGGATAGCCCGCGCCCACTTCGCGCAGGGCGCGGCGCAGGCGGCTGACCCAGGCGTCCACGGTGCGTTCGTCGATAGGCTGGCCATGCTTGCCCAGCGCGGCGATCAGCTGCGTGCGGGAAAAGACGTGGCCAGGCTGTTCCATCAAGTAGCGCAGCAGGCGGAACTCGTTGGGCATGAGCTGGACGGGCTTGTCCTTCCAGCGCACCTGCAAGGCCGCCAGGTCCAGCGTCAGGTCGCCCAGCTTCAGCGTGCGGGCCGGGGCCTCGTGGTCCGGCAACTGGACCGACAGCACGCGATCGAGCACGGTGTTCCGGTCGATCGGGGCGACGATGTAATCGTCCGCGCCGGCGCGCAACGCGCGGCGCTTGGCCTCGGCATCGTCTTCCTCCAGGATCATCGTGACATGCGCGGCTTCGGTCTGCGGATCGGCGCGCAGCCGGCGGCACAGCTCCAGGCCCGACATCTCGGGCAGCACCCAGTCCACGAAGGCCCACGGGCGCCCATCGAGCAGCGGCGGCGGGGACGACCATTTCCACGCGTGGAAAACGACGCGCAGGTCGTCGTGCAGGAAGCTGTCGTGTCCGCCGGCGAGCGTGCCGGTGAGGAGGATGTCGATCTGACGCATTGGCCCCATCCGCTATGGATGGCGCCTATCTGATGCAGCTATGTGACGGCTGAGTGACGATATGACGAAAACCGGCGCCTTACTGGCGCAGCGCCACCGCCCGGGGCGCGCCGGTCACACCGGCAGGCCGACGTAGTTTTCCGCGATGCTGGTCTGCGCCGCCGTGCTGGAGGCAATGTAGTCCAGTTCCGCCACCTGCATCGCGCGCTCGAACGGACCGTCATCGGGAAAGCGGTGCATCAGCTTGGTCAGCGACCAGCTGAACCGTTCCGACTTCCACACCCGCGCCAGCGCCTTGGCCGAATAGCCGGCGATGGCATCGGCATCGGCGCGCCGGAAGAAGCCGGTCAGGGCTTCGGCCGCGTAATGCACGTCGCTGGCGGCAAGGTTCAGGCCCTTGGCACCGGTGGGCGGCACGATATGCGCGGCGTCGCCGCACAGCAGCAGGCTGCCATGGCGCATCGGCTCGAACACGTAGGAGCGCAGCGGCGCGATCGATTTCTCGATCGCCGGCCCGCGCGTGATGTTCGCCGCCGCATCGGGGCCGAGGCGGATCGCCAGTTCGTCCCACACGCGTTCGTCGCTCCAGTCCTCGATCTTCTCGGTCAGCGGCACGTCCACGTAATAGCGGCTGCGCGTGTGGCTGCGCATCGAGGCGAGCGCGAAGCCGCGTTCGTGGTTGGCGTAGATCAGTTCGTGGTTGCACGGCGGCACGTCGGCCAGGATGCCCAGCCAGCCGAACGGATAGACCCGCTCGAATTCGCGCGCGGCAGAGACCGGGATTGCCTTGCGCGAAGGGCCGTGGAAGCCATCGCAGCCGGCGATGAAGCGTGCATCGATGCGCTGGTCCGCGCCATCCTTGCGGAAGGTGACATAGGGCGCGTCGCTTTCGATCGCGTGCAGCGCCACGTCCTCGGCGCCGTAGATCACCGGCAGCCCGCGATCGGGTGCGGCATCCATCAGGTCGCGCGTGATTTCGGTCTGGCCATAGACCGTCACGGTCTTGCCGGTGAGGTTGGCCACGTCGATGCGGATCAGCCGTTCGCCATCGGCCAGGTTGAACCCTTCCTCGACCAGCCCTTCCGCCTTGAGCCGGGCATCGAGGCCCAGGCGTTCCATCAGCGAGACAGTGATCTGTTCGAGCACGCCGGCGCGGATGCGGCCCAGCACATAGTCGGGGGTCTGCCGTTCGAGAACGACGCAATCGATGCCTTCGGCCTTCAACAGATGTCCGAGCAACAGGCCGGCCGGGCCGGCGCCAATGATGGCGACCTGGGTACGCATCGACTTCTCCCACGCATGCAGCCCTGGACGGCTGCCGGCCCAAGGTTGACAAAACCCGGCCGGGAGGAAAGGGAGAGGGCGGACAAAGAAATGGTATTATCGAGACGATCGCGGCGCGCAGCGCGTTGCATGATTGGGAAATCGCGCCGCACCGGCATGACGATTTCGTCCAGGTGCTGCTGGTGCGCGATGGGCATGTGCTGCTGACGCTGGATGGCACGGAACGGTCGCTGGACGGGCCATGCCGGGTGATCGCGCCGCCGCGCATGGTCCACGGGTTCCGTTTCCGGCACGGCACGTCGGGCTATGTCCTGACGCTTTCGACCGATTTTGCCGCGCGCGCCACGGGGCCGGCGGATGGCCTGCTGGCGGCGCTGGCGCAGGGCGGCGCCGGCACGATGGACGCGCGGCCGGCCACGCGGGCCTTCTGGCTGGCGGAGGAGATGCTGGAACTCCAGCGCGAATGGCGCGAGCGCGATCCGCTTTTCCTGGCGCTGGCCGAGGCATTGGTGCGGACGCTGACCCATGCCGATCGCGATCAGGATGCGGGGGCGCTGGCGGACCGGCGGCTGCACCGTTTCCGGCACCTGGTGGAACTGCACTATCGCGAACACCGTCCGCTCGATTTCTATGCTGGCGCGCTGGGGATGACGCGGCGCACGCTCTCCCGGTTGACGGCCGCCGGCCTCGATTGTTCGCCCATGGAAGTCGTCCACCGGCGCCTCGCGCTCGAGGCCCGGCGCCTGCTGCGCTACACCAACGCCAGCGCGGTGCAGGTGGCGGCGGAACTGGGGTTCGACGATCCTTCGTATTTCTCGCGCTTCTATCGCAGGATGACGGGCGTTAGGCCCGGAGAAGACCGCGCGGCGAGTTAGTTCAATACCCCGCCGCCTTCACGTTTCGCGCCATTCGCGCCAGAGCGCGACCCGGCGATGCACCGCCGCGCTGATGCTGGCGGGAAGGGTGTCGAGCGCGAAGAAGCGCGCTTCCGCGATTTCCCGCCCGTCCGCCCTGGGCGCGTCGTCGGTCTGGCCAGCCACCATTTCGATGCGGTTGCGCCACCCGCCGGGCATGGCGATCCGGTCGGAACCGAACCAGACAGGCTGAACAAGGCGGCACCCGGTCTCCTCTGCCAGCTCGCGCATGGCTGCTGCAGCCGCGTCCTCGCCACGCGCAAGACCGCCGCCGGGCAGCATCCACAGGTCCGGCTGCTGGTAGCTGTGGCGCACCAGCAGGACCCGCCCGTCGCGATCGAACGCCAGCACGTTGCAGCCGCGCACTTCCAGGCGCAGCGCTCCCCACAGGCGCAGCCGCAACGCATGGGCGCAGCGCAGGGCCAGCCGGTGAAGCGAAGCGGGCAGGAAGGAGAGCATGGCCTCCGTCTTGCGCCCGATGGGGCCGTGGTGGCAAGGGTGGGGCGATCGATCGTGATCGCGGGGGCTTTGCATATGGGATCGTGGATCGCCGTCGGCGTCCGGACAAGGCGATGGCGGACGACCCGGATGATGCCGTGCTGGCCGTTGGCGCTCTTGCTGGTCGCAACGGGGCCGGGCGCTGCGCTGGCGCAGCCGGCGCGGTATGACGAGGCGATTGGTTGCGCGGCGGCGAACGCCGTGGCGGCCGGCATTCTCCAGTCCGGTTCGCCAACCGAGGAGGAGCAGGCGCAAGCCGACGATTTCCAGCAGATCGCCGAGGCATGGCTGGGCCAGGCGGTGAGCCTGTCCGCCACGGGCGAAGACGGCGCCTTTGCCGATTTCAACCGGGCATCGCGCGATATATCCGACCGCATTGCCGCCTCCCATGCGGACGATGCGCTGGAGGGCATTCTGGGCGGGCCGCTCGAGGCGTGCAACCGTCTCGACAGTCCGTTCGGCGATGACGCCCCGCTCGATCTTCCTCCTTCCGATCAACCCCCGGCCGATGCGGCGCCGGGCGCTATCCCGCTGCCGGGACAACCAGCGTAAGTCCCGATATCGGACGGAGAATTGCGCGGGAGGTGTGACGCGTATCATGGCATCGGCCGGCGTTGGTGGACAACGTGGGCGCGACCGGGCACATCCGTTCTGCGCGGGGTTAGGGTGGAGACGCACGGGGGTGCGATTCGTGGCGGCAAACGGCGGGATTTGGAGCATCGGGGCGGGGCTGCAGCGCACGGTGTGGTGGCTGCTCGCGACCGCCATCGCCGTGCTCCTGGCGGCGATCGGCTGGGCGATCGTCACGCCGGTATCTCCGCTGGGCGATTGGCGACCGGACAGCGCCAAGGTGCTGCCCACACCGTTGCGCAAGACGCTCTATGCGGCGGTCGATCCCTTCAATCGCGGCCCCGCCATGGCGACGCCGGGCTCACAGGCCGGCGGCACGGTGACGTCGCTGACACTGGTGCTGTTCGGAACGCGTGGCTTGCCCGGCGGCGGGGGCAGCGCGATCATCGCCGGCGAGGACGGCGTGCAGCAGGTCTATCGCGCGGGTGATGAAGTGGTGCCTGGCGTCACCCTGGCTGAAGTGGCCTTCGATCACGTCGCGCTGATGCGAAATGGCGCCAAGGAGCTGCTCTATATCGACCAGTCGGGCAAGGCGCCGAGCGCGCAGGGGCTGGTCGCGGCCAATCCCGTTCCCCCGCCTGGCGGAGCTGCCCTCAACGCGCCGGCCGGAGGGGTAGGCGCCCTTACCGTCGATGCGGCGCGGCGCGGGATCAGCTTTGGTCCCCGTGCCGAAAGCGGGCGCATCGTCGGGCTCGAAGTGCTGCCCACCGGCGATGGCTCCGCGTTCCGTGGTGCCGGGTTCCAGCCCGGCGATGTCGTGACCGCCGTGGATGGCAAGCCGATCACCGGCGCCGGCGATGGCGCGATGCTGGCCGGCGCGCTGCGCCCCGGCGCTTCCGTTTCGGTCACCGTGCGTCGCGGTGACCGCCAACTTCCGCTGGCGATAACATTGGCACCATGAAGCTCCGATCCTCCCGATTCCACCGATCCCGTTTCAGGTCTTTTCTCGCCGCCGCGGCCATGCTGGCGATTGCCGTGCCGCAGGTGGCGATGGCGCAGTACACGCTCAACGTGCGCGAGGCGGACATCCGCGCCTTCGTGGCCGATGCGGCGGAAGTGACCGGCCGCACGTTCATCGTCGATGCGCGCGTGCAGGGGAAGGTCAGCGTCGTGTCGGAACGGCCGCTGTCGCGCTCCGAATACTTCGAGGTATTCCTGTCCACCCTGCGTGCCAACGGGCTGGTGGCGGTGCCGACCGGCAACGGCGCGTTCCGCGTGCAGCCGGCCGAAGGCGCGGCGAGCCAGCCCACGCGCATCGGCAGCAAGGGCGCGGCGCGCAACCAGATGATCACCGAGATCGTGCGCCTGCGCGCGATCGACGCGGCGCAGGCGGTGGAAACGCTGCGCCCGCTGGTCAGCAAGGAAGGCGCGATCACCGCCAACAAGTCCGGCAATTCGCTGGTGATCGTCGACTATGCCGACAACATGGCGCGCATCCGCGCGCTGGTGGCGCAGATCGACCGCGACAACGCCTCTACCCAGACGATCCTGCTGGAACACGCCGGCGCGCGCGAGATCGCGACGGCGCTGACCCAGCTGATCCCGGCGGGCGGCGAGGGCGGCCGCGCGCTGGCCACGGTGGTCGCGGTGGACAGCGCCAATGCCGTGCTGATGCGCGGCGAGCGCGATACGCTGGCGCGGTTGGCGGCGATGGCGCGCCAGCTCGATGCCAAGGCGGCGACGGGCGGCGAGATCAAGGTGCTGTGGCTCGATTATGCCGATGCGGCGGTGCTGGTGCCGGTGCTGGAACGGCTGGTGGGCGGCCAGGGCGGTACGGAAGTGGCCTCGGGATCGCAGGCCCCGGTTTCGCTGGGGGGCGTGGGCAGCAGCCAGACCTCGAACGCGGGCACGCTGGGCGGCACCACGCCTGGGGCCGGCGCGGCGGCGGGCACCGGAGCGGGATCGGGCAGCAAGGCCAGCGTCAACCCCACCGGGGCGACCGCCGGTGGCCTCGGCAGCGGCGCGATCAAGCTCGCCAACGGGCGCGGCACCGCCACGATCACCCGCTATCCCGGCGCCAACGCGATCATCATCGCCGCGCCCGCCGACGACCAGCGCCGCCTGACCGAACTCGTCCGCCAGCTCGACATCCCGCAGGAACAGGTGCTGGTGGAAGCGATCATCGTCGAGATTTCCAACGACGTGGCGCGCGAGCTGGGCGTGCAGTTCCTGTTCGGCGGCAAGGACAAGCCGTTCGCCGTCACCAATTTCGGCAATTCCTCGCCCAACATCATCGATGTCGCCGGCGGGTTGCTGGCCAACAAGCTCGACCAGACGACCACCGTGGTCAACGGATCGACCGTCACCACCACGACCAACAGCACGGCGGGCGACCTGCTCAAGCAGAACGCGGCAAGCAAGATTCTGGCGGCGTCGGGCGGCTATTCGGGTTTTCTCACCCAGCTGGGCAACAACACCTATCTGGGCGCGCTGATCAACGCGGTGGCGACCGACAAGAATTCCAACATCCTCTCCACCCCGCACATCACCACCAACAACAACGTTCCCGCCTCGATCCTGTTCGGCAAGGAAATCCCGGTGGCGACGGGCGAGGCGCTGTCGTCCGCCAATTTCAACAACACCTTCCGCACCATCTCGCGCCAGAACGTGGGCATCGAGCTGGACGTGACGCCGCAGATCAACGCGGGCGACCAGGTGCGGCTGGACCTGCGGCAGGAAGTCAGCTCGATCGCGGGGACGGTTTCCAGCCGGTCGGACGACATCATCGTCAACAAGCGCGAGATCAAGACCACGGTGACCGTGGGCGATCGCGAGATCGTGGCGCTGGGTGGACTGCTCGACGACAACGAGCAGCGCACCTTGCAGAAGGTGCCGCTGCTGGGTGACGTGCCGGTGCTGGGCGAACTGTTCAAGTCGCGCGGGCGCAGCCATGTGAAGACCAACCTGATGGTCTTCATCCGCCCCACGATCATGCGCAACGCCAACGATCGGCAGGAATTGACCGCGCGGCGCTATGGCGTGGTGCGCAACGCGCAGCGCGCGTTCGAGCCGGGGCGCGAGCCGGGCATCGACGACCTGGTCGAGGACTATCTCGGCGCCACGCCGCCGGTCGCTCCGGGCAAGGCCGTCGCGGTGGCGCCGGGGGATACCGTGATCGCCCCGAAGGCGGCGGGCGAATTGCCGTCGACGGAAGCGTTGCCGGCCGACGCGGCGCAACCCGCCCGGCCCTGAGCCATGGACCAGCCGCCCGTCCTCGCCAGCCCGAACCCGCCGACGGCGCTGCCTTATGGCTTCGCGCGCGACGCCGGCTATCTGGTGGAGCGCGAGGACGCGGACAGCGTTGCCGTGGCGATGCGCGAGGGCGCGGACCCGTTCGTGCTGTTGGACCTGCGCCGCGCGCTTGGCCGGCCGGTATCGCTGCGCAAGGTCGCGCCGCCGGACTACGAGAGGCTGCTGGCCGAACGCTACGCCATGGACGGCGCGGCGGCGGTGGCGGGCGACATGGGCATCGGTGGCGAAGGGCTCGATCCGCTGGCGCTCGGCCTGCCCACGGCGGAAGACCTGCTCGACAGCGCGGACGATGCGCCGGCGATCCGGCTGATCAACGGCCTGATCGCCGAAGGGCTGCGCCAGGGCGTGTCCGACATCCATGTCGAACCTTACGAACAGGCGCTGGTCGTGCGGATGCGCGTGGACGGCGTGCTGGCGGAAAAGCTGCGGATGCCCCCGCACGTGGCGCCGGTGCTGGTGAGCCGCATCAAGGTTATGGCGCGGCTCGACATCGCCGAACGCCGCGTGCCGCAGGACGGGCGCATCAGCCTGAGCCTGGGCGGCAAGCTGGTCGACGTGCGCGTGTCCACGCTGCCCAGCCGCGTGGGCGAACGGGTGGTGCTGCGCCTGCTGGACAAGGAGAACGCCGGGCTGGATCTGGCCCATCTGGGGCTCGACGAGCGGGCGGAAGAAGTGCTGCGCCGCGCGCTGGCCGAACCCAACGGCATCGTGCTGGTCACCGGCCCCACCGGATCGGGCAAGACCACCACGCTCTATGCGGCGCTGCGCCAACTCAATGACGGCGCGCGCAACATCCTGACGGTGGAAGACCCGGTGGAATACGCTGTCGACGGCGTGGGGCAGACGCAAGTCAACGCGCGCGTGGGGCTGACGTTCGCCGCCGGCCTGCGCGCCATTCTGCGGCAGGACCCGGACGTGGTGATGGTCGGCGAAATCCGCGATCGCGAGACGGCGGACATCGCGGTGCAGGCCTCGCTGACCGGGCATCTCGTGCTGTCCACCGTCCACACCAACGACGCCGCCGGCGCGATCACGCGGATGCGCGACATGGGCGTGGAGCCGTTCCTGCTCGCGTCCACGCTGCGCGCGGTGATCGCGCAGCGGCTGGTGCGGCGGCTGTGCCCGCATTGCCGGGAAGCGCATGAAAGCGATGCCGCGCTGCACGCGCTGATCGGGGTGAAACCGGGCCGCACCGTTTATTTCGCGCGCGGCTGCGCCGAATGCGCGCAGACCGGCTACGTTGGTCGGATCGGCGTGTTCGAGGCGCTGCGGGTGGATGAGACGATCCGTCGGATGATCCACGACAACGCCGACGAGGCGGAGATTGCGAAGTACGCCTTCGCGGATTCGCCGCGTCTGGCCAAGGCGGTGCGCCGTCTGGTGCGCGATGGCGTGACCAGTCCGGAAGAAGCGGCACGGATCATGCGGCGCGAGGACGGGTGATGCCGCGTTTCACCTATCTTGCGATCGACCCAAAGGGCCACGAGCGGCGCGGCGCGATTGAGGCCGCGGGCGAACGGCAGGCGCTGGAGAAGCTGGCCGCGCGATCCTGGCACGTGGTGCGGATCGGGCCGGACGCCGCCGCCTCGGCCCGCCGCGCGGCGATTTCCACCAGCGGCATCGCCCTGTTCGCGCCGCGCCTTTCAGCCAAACAACTGGCGCTGTTTACTCGCCAGATCGCCTCGCTGATGACGGTCAGCCCGCTGGAGGAGGCGCTGCGCACTATCGCCCGGCAGACCGAGCAGCCGCGCGCCCGCGCGATCCTGTCCAGCGTCCATGCCGGCGTGGTGGAAGGGCTGCCGCTGGCCGAGGCGATGCGGCGCGAGGAGCCCAGCTTTCCCCCGGTCTATCGCGCGATGGTCGCGGCGGGGGAAAACTCCGGCACGCTGCCCGCCATCGCCAACCGGCTGGCCGACCTGCTGGAACGGCAGGCGCAAGTGCGGGGGAGAATCGTGGCGGCGCTGGCCTATCCGGTGGTGCTGTCGCTGGTCGCGCTGCTGGTGGTGACCGGGCTGATGATTTCGGTGGTGCCGCGCGTGGTCGAACAGTTCGACAACGCCAGCCGGCAACTGCCCCTGCTGACGCGCGTGGTCATCGCGGTTTCGCAGTTCCTGGCGCAGTGGTGGTGGGCCTTGCTGATCGTGGTGGCGCTGGCGGCGTTCGGCTTTGCCCGCGCGCTGCGGCGGCCGGCGTTCCGCTACCGCTGCGACAGCCTGCTGCTGCGCCTGCCGTTCGCCGGGCGGCTGCTGCGCGATGTGCACGCGGCGGGCCTCGCCCGCACGCTGGCGACGATGATCGAGGCCAAGCTGCCGCTGGTCGATGGCCTGAAGCTGGCCACGCGCACGGTGCGCAACACCGTCCACCGGCAGGCGCTGGAAGCGATCACCGAAAAGGTGCGCGCGGGCGGTTCGCTGTCCACCGCGCTGCGCGAGGCGGAGACGTTCCCGCCGCTGCTGGTCTATCTGGCGGCGAGCGGCGAGGCGGCCGGGCAACTTGGCCCCATGCTGGAACGCGCGGCGGAATATCTCGAGCGCGAGTTCGAAAGCTTCACCAGCGCGGCGATGGCCTTGCTGGAACCCGCCATCATCGTGGTCATGGGCGCGCTGGTCGCGCTCATCATTCTTGCGATCCTGCTGCCGATCCTGCAGCTTCAGAACCTGACCGGACTTTAGGAACGATGCGAAACCAACGCAGCTTGCCCGCGCCCAACGGCTTCTCGCTCGTGGAGCTGATGGTGGTGCTGTTCATCATCGGCCTGCTGGCGACGGTGGTGCTGATCAACGTTCTGCCCAGCACCGACAAGGCGCGCGTGGTGAAGGCGCAGAGCGACATCGCCACGCTGGATCAGGCGATGGAGATGTACCGGCTCGACATGGGCACTTATCCGGGACCGGGCGAGGGGCTGGCCGCGCTGAAGACCCCGCCCGCCAATCTTGCGCTGCCGCAGAACTATCGCAGCGGCGGCTATGTGAAGGATCTGCCGAACGATCCGTGGGGACATCCCTATCAGTTCCAGGTGCCGGGGAACGACGGCAAGCCCTTCGATATCTTCTCGCTGGGCGCGGACGGGCAGCCCGGCGGCAGCGACCTGAACGCCGATATCCACGCAGGGAAGAACTGATCCGCGATGGATGCGGAAAGCGCCTTTCCAGCGCCTGATGGCCTGCCCGGTGGCCTGATCGTGCTGTTGCCGGCCCGCTCTGGCGGCGGCTGGCGCTGGTGGCGCGTGGAACAGGGCGGTCTGG
Source organism: Novosphingobium sp. LASN5T (assembly GCF_003856955.1). Classification (NCBI taxonomy): domain Bacteria; kingdom Pseudomonadati; phylum Pseudomonadota; class Alphaproteobacteria; order Sphingomonadales; family Sphingomonadaceae; genus Novosphingobium; species Novosphingobium sp. LASN5T. The sequence goes on along the minus strand of NZ_RQSI01000014.1, from coordinate 7,518 downwards.
GCCGCGAACGGTCGTTCCTGGCCGATGCCGAAACAGCGCCATGGGGGCGGCTGGCGGAAGGCAGCGTGGTGACGGCGCTGGTGCCGGCCGCGCGGGCGCCGGTGCGCGATCACCCGATGCCCGACATGCCGCCCGCACAGGCGGTCGCCGCTGCCAGACTGGAGGCCGAAGCGCAGGGGATCGGTTCCGCGCGCCGCCATGCCGCCGCCGCCAGAGCGGAAGGCCGCCTGTTGTGCGTGACGGTCGATGCGGATGACATGGACCGCTGGTTGGGGGAACTGGCCGAAGCGGGGCTCGATGCGGCGGCGCTGGTTCCGGCCGCGCTGGTGCTGCCGCGCCCCGATGCCGGAATGGTGGTGGCGGAACTGGGCGACGAGCCGCTGGCGCGCACGCCCGCTGCGGCTTTCGCCGGCGAACCCGCCCTGATCGGCCTTCTTGCCGATGGCGCGGGAACGGTGGCGCTCGCTGCCGAAACGCTCGACGCGCGCTTGCTGGCTATCCATCGCGCGCCGCCGGTGAACTTGCGGCAGGGTGTTTACGCGCCACGCGGGCCGGGTTTCCTGAGCGGGATGCAAGGGGGGCAGTTGGCGCGGATGGCGGCGGTCGTGGCGCTGCTGGTGCTGGTGCTCATGCTGGTGTGGATCGCCAAGTGGGAGCTGGCGGCGTCGGCGCGCGAGCGCGACGCACTGGCGCTGGTGCAACGCCGGTTTCCGGCTGCGAGCGATCTCGATAGCGCCGAGCGGCTGGTGGCGGCGGACATGGCAAAGCGCGGGCAGGGCGCGGCGAACTTCACCGCGCCGATGGCGGCGGTGCTGGCGGCGATGCAGCCGGTGCCGTCGATCCGGCTGCGCGATCTGGGCTACAGCGCGGATGGCACGCTGCGGTTCACGGCGGCGGCGCCGCGCGCGGAGGATGTCAACGCCGTGCTGATTGCCTTGCAGAACGCGGGCTGGAAAGTGACCGTGCCGCCGTCGCTGGCCTCCGATCCGACCGGGGCGACGGTGGTTGCCATTACGGTGCGGGCGCCATGATCGCGCGGGTGCAAGCCTGGTACACGGGGCTGACCACGCGCGAACGGACGCTCGTGACGATTGCCGGCGCGCTCGCTGGCCTGATCGTGCTGATCTACGGCATCGTGCTGCCCGTGGGGCGCGCCTTCGACGCTGCCGATGCGCGCCATGTGGCGTCGGTGCAGCGCACGGAACGGCTGATGGCGGCGCTGCGGCTGCTCGATGCCCGGCCCGCCGGTCCGGCCTCGCGTACAGGGACGGGGCCGGTCGAACAGGCGGTCGCCGCCAGTGCCGAACAGGCCGGGTTTGTGCTGCAATCCAACCAGCCGCGCGGCAGCGACACGACCGCGATCGTCATCGCTTCGGCGCGGCCCGCCGCAGTGTTCGCCTGGCTTGATGCGTTGGCGGGCACGGGCGTGATTGTCGATACGCTGACCGTCACGCCCGCGCCCGACGGATCGGTAGCGGTGAATGCCACCTTGCGCCGGAGTGGCATATGACTGTGGTCAGCAAGACGTCTGCGATGCCGCGCCGCGCGGTGCCGGTGCTGATCGCGGTGTTCCTCGCCGCGCTGGTCGTGCTGATGCCTCTGCGGATCGTGCTGGGGTGGGCCGGCGGGGCCTTGTCGGCGCGCTATGTCGACGGGCCGGTCTGGTGGGGCCGGGCTTATGACCTGCGGATTGGCCCGGTGCCGGTGGGGACCGTCGATGCGGGTTTGCGCCCCTTGCCGCTGCTGATCGGCCGGGCGGAGACGTGGCTTGAACGGCCAGCGGGGACCGGGCAAGCGCCCTTGCGCGCGCGGATCGGAGGCGGCGCGGGCGGGCTGCGTTTGGCCGATGCCACCGGTTCCCTGCCCTTGCCCGAAGGCCTCGGCCAATTGCCAGCCAGCACGATCGGCTTTGATCAGTTCGCGGTCGATTTCGCCGACGGGCGGTGCCGGTCCGCATCCGGCACGCTGACGGTGACGCTGGCGCCGGTGAGCGCGCTGATGCCCAAGCCGCTACCGCTTACGGGTAAGGCACGCTGCCAGGATGGCGCGCTGGTCGTGCCGATGGCCGATAGTGGCGGCATGGCCCACTTGCTGCTCAAGGTGGCAGGCACCGGCGGGTGGACCGCCGATCTCTCGCTCGCGGGCTTGCCCGTGGAGATCAGCGGCCCTCTGGTGGATGAGGGCTTTTCCGCCCGGCCCGGCGGCATCGGCTTCCGGACCGGCGGAACGTTCTGACCGCCTGCTTCAGGCCAGTATTCTTCAGGCCGGTATTCTTCAGGCGAGCACTTCGGTCAGGAACCACACGCGGCGTTCGGCCTGGTCGGTCCAGTCATCGGCCATGCCTTCGGTTGCGTTGTCGCCGGCTTCGGTGGCCGCCGCCTTCACGCCACGGATCGCCTCGACCAGCTTGGCGTTGTCGTCGCGCAGCACCTTGACCATGTTCATGGCGTCGACCTTGGCGCGGTCGTCATCCTTGATCGAGGCTTTGCCGGCGATCGCGCCGATCGAGGTCAGCGTCGCCCCGCCGTTCTTGCGTACCCGTTCGGCGATGATGTCGGTCAGCGCGAAGATTTCGGCAGACTGTTCGTCGAACAGCAGGTGCAGATCGCGGAAGTGCGGGCCGGAGACGTGCCAGTGGAAGTTCTTGGTCTTGAGATAGAGCGTGAAGTAATCGGCAAGAAGGCCGTTCAGGCTGTCGATCAGCGCCTTCTTCGCATTGTCGCCCGGCATGGGAATCCCTTTCCTGCGGTTGGATGTTGATGGCATCCGTATACGCTTCCCAGCGCCGTTTGTTTCACGGGAAATGCGCGTAACGATGATCGATCGCGTCGATAAAAGCCTGAGGTTATTTTGGTTTTGGTAATTATTTCAGCGTGTTGAAAAAACCGTGCAAGCGCATTGCCACCTCTGAAAAGTCCAGCATTTCCGCCAAATCCGAGGCATCCATCCGGTTCGGATGCATTGTCAGCGGTGCCATGTGGACCTAGTCTGATCGCCACATAGCGATATTGTTCCGAATTTTTCGCATTGGCCCATGCAGCAGGCGGGGGATGGATGCCGATGGAAGCAACGCTGTACGCGCTCGGGCTTGTCGAGCGTGAATTGCTGCTGTTCGCGGCGGTTTGGTTCGTCATCGGCGCTGCCGACGATCTTGGCATAGACATGCTGTGGCTGTGGCTGCGTCTCTCGGGCCGCGCCCGCACGGGGAGGCTGGAAGGGCCGGCGGATCAGCCCTTGCGCGGAATTGCGGCGGTGCTGGTCCCGGCCTGGCGTGAGCAGGACGTCGTGGGAGCCATGATCCGGCACAGCCTGGATGCATGGCCCCATGCGGAAATGCGCTTCTACGTCGGATGCTATCGCAACGATCCGGCGACGCTGGCCGCCGCGATCGCTTCCACCCGCGACGATCGCCTTCGGATCGTCGTCCACGATCGCGATGGCCCCACCACCAAGGCAGACTGTCTCAACCGGCTTTACGAAGCGATGTGCGAAGACGAGCGGCGCGGCCGCTTCCGCGTGCGCAGCGTGATCCTGCACGATGCCGAGGACATGGTGCACCCGGCGGCGCTTTCGCTGCTGGATAGCGCGCTGGACGAGGCGGACTTCGTCCAGTTGCCCGTGAGGCCGGAGCCGCAGCGCACATCGCGCTGGATCGGAGGGCATTACTGCGATGAATTCGCCGAGGCGCATGGCAAGGTCATGGTCGTGCGCGACTGGCTGGGCGCGGGGCTGCCGGCGGCCGGCGTGGGATGCGCGTTTTCCCGCACGGCTCTGGAAACCGTGGCGGCCCGGCGCGGCGCGAGCCAGCCGTTCGCGCCCGAATGCCTGACCGAAGATTATGAATGCGGCTTGTTGATCGGGGAGGAAGGCGGACGCTCCCGCTTCCTGCGGGTCCGGGATGCGCGCGGGAACCTTGTCGCCACGCGCGAATTCTTCCCGGCGCGGCTGGACCAGGCCGTGCGCCAGAAGACGCGCTGGATGCATGGAATCGCGTTTCAGGGGTGGGACCGCCTGGGCTGGCGGTTGCGGTCGGCCGAACTATGGATGCGCTTGCGCGATCGGCGCGGGCCGCTGGATGCGCTGGTGCTTCTTGCCGCCTATGTTCTGCTCGTGTTGGCGCCGGTCCTGATGATCGGGCGGGCTCTGGGCTACTATGAACCCGTGCCGCTGGGGCATGTCTTGCGCTGGCTGATCGGCGTGAATGCGTTTCTTCTCGGCTGGCGTTTGCTGGTACGCGGCGTTTTCACGGCGCGCGAATACGATCTGGCGGAAGGCGTGAGGGCGGTGTTGAGAGCGCCGGTTTCCAACGTGATCGCGATCATGGCCGGGCGGCGGGCGTTGATGGCCTATCTGGCGTCGCTTCGGCACGGCCAGACGGCGTGGGATCACACCAGCCATCATGACCATCCCGCACTGGCAACCCGGATATGACGATGGCTCCGGCAGGTGCAGGCGTCCATACCGGGGGCGCCGAAACCGGATCGCGACGGAGAGGATCGCCGGTACTGTCGCTTGCCCTCGTGCTTGCTGGCTGGATTGCGCTGCGCACCATGGCGCTGGCCTTGCCCTCTCCCGAAACGCTGGCGCCACCGGGGAAGATGGCGCCGATGGTTCCCACGGAAGCGGGTGTCGCGTCGTCGGCGCCGATGTCGGTTCCGTTCGTCTCGATGTGGCTGCAGCCGTCAGGCGGGATGGCTCCCGTGCGGGAAGCGGAACGGCGGCCATGGCCGGTTGGCCAGGGGGCAGGCGCGGCCGATGTAGCCTTCGCAGGGTCCAGCAGGGCGAGCGGTTGGGGATGGTCCTTGCCACCGGGCGAGGCACCGCACGGACGCGACGACGTCCGGGGGTCCCCCGCCGTCGCGACGCAGACCGATCCCTTGCCGGCAGCCTATGCGGTGCCTGCCGGGGGGTCACCCGCGCCCCACGCGCGCTGGTCTGGCGATGCATGGTTCCTGCTGCGCCGTGGCAGCAGCGGGACAGCACTTGCCGCCGGCCTGCCCGCCTATGGCGGCAGCCAGGCCGGCGGCGTTCTGCGCTATCGCATCATGCCGCAGGAACGGCATCGGCTGACGGCCTATCTTCGCGCTACGGGGGCGGTGCGGTCCGACGTGGATGACCGGGAACTGGCGCTGGGGCTTTCGGCACGCCCCGTTCCGACCATACCGGTTTCCCTGCTGGTGGAGGGAAGATTGCAGCAGGGCAGCTTTGCCACCCGGCTGCGGCCATCGATCGCGGCGGTCACCGAACTGCCTCCGATCACCCTTCCGCTGGGTTTGAGGAGCGATGTCTACGCCCAGGCGGGATGGGTCGGTGGTGCCGGGGCAACACCCTTCTTCGACGCGCAGGCGGTGGTGGACCGCGCCCTGGTTCCGCTGGCGCGGGGGATCGATCTGCGCGCAGGCGGCGGAGTGTGGAGCGGGGGGCAGAAGGGCGCGGTCCGGCTTGACCTTGGCCCGCGCGCGGGCCTGGTGGTGCAACGTGGCCGGTTTCCCCTGCGTCTTTCCGCTGACTGGCGCTTCCGCGTGGCCGGCCAAGCGGCGCCGGGATCGGGACCGGCGCTGACCCTGGCCACGGGGTTCTGACAGAACAAGGCTGAAAACTGTTCGGAAAGAGGCGCGCCCGCCGTTCCCAAGCCGGTCGCGCTGCGCTACGCCGTGACAGTAATGGACGTCTATCTTCCGATCGCCAACCTGTCGGTCAACGGTCTGGTCATCGTCGCGCTGGGCGCGCTGACGGGCCTGCTGTCCGGCATGTTCGGGGTGGGCGGCGGTTTCCTGACCACACCCTTGCTGATCTTCTATGGGGTGCCGCCCACGGTCGCCGCCGCATCGGCCGCCAGCCAGGTGACGGGCGCCAGCGTTTCGGGGGCGTTCGCGCACGCGCGGCGCGGTGGCATCGATTATCAGATGGGCGCGGTGCTCGTGGCCGGGGGCGTGATCGGCACCGGGCTGGGTGCGTTGCTGTTCCGTCTGCTCCAGTCGCTGGGGCAGATCGATACCGTCATCAACATCCTTTACGTGCTGCTGCTGGGCGGCATCGGCGGACTGATGGCGCACGAAAGCATCACCGCGTTGCGCGCGCAGAAGGCTGGCATCGCGCTTCCCGCGCGCAAGCGACGGCACCATCCGCTGGTGGCCAGCCTGCCGTGGCGCTGGCGCTTTTACCGCTCGGGCCTGTACATCTCGCCGCTGGCGCCGCTGCTGCTCGGCATGGCCACGGGCATTCTCACCATGCTGATGGGGATCGGTGGCGGGTTCATCCTGGTGCCCGCGATGCTCTACATCCTGGGCATGAGCGTGGGCGTGGTGGTCGGCACATCGCTGTTCCAGATCCTATTCGTGACCATGGCGACGACGATGATGCACGCCCTGACGACGCGCGCCGTCGATATCGTGCTGGCGGTGCTGCTGCTGGTGGGATCGGTGTCGGGCGCGCAGATCGGCGCGCAGTTCGCGCAGAAGGCGAAGCCCGAACAGCTCCGCCTGATCCTGGCGGTGATCGTGTTGGGGGTGGCGCTGCGGATGGCGCTGGGGCTCGGCTACCGGCCGGACGAAATCTACACGGTGATCCCGTTGTGATCGCGTTGCGGTCCGCCCTGTTGGTACTGTGCCTGCTTCTGCTCGGCGGTGCGCGTGATCCGATTCTGGTGCCGGAAATCTCGCAGCACGAAGTGCAGGTGCGGCAGGGCTTTACCGGGGCCGACCTGCTGCTGTTCGGTGCGATCCTCAGCCCGGAAGGCACACGCGCGGCGCAGGATTACGATATCATCGTGGTGCTGGAAGGGCCGGTCCGTTCCATCGTGCTGCGTGAGAAGCAGAAGGTCGCCGGCATGTGGATCAACGCCGCCAGCACCGAGTTCCGCTCCGCCCCCAGCTATTACGCGATCGCCTCGTCGCGCCCGATCGCGCGCATCGTGGACGACAAGACGGCGGCTATCTACGAACTGGGGCTCAAGTGGTTGCAGCTTTCGCCGATCGGGGTGATCGATCCCGCCGAACAGAAGCGCTTTTCCGCGGGGCTGGTGGACCTGATGCAGCGGCAGGGGCTGTACCGGCAGGACGAAGGCGCGGTGAAGATCAGCGGGCAGGTGCTGTACCAGGCCCGCATCGCCCTGCCGTCGAGCGTTCTGACCGGAACCTACACCGCCGAAACCTTCGCGGTGCGTGACGGCAAGGTCGTCGCTTCGGCCATCACCCGGGTCGAGGTGACCAAGGAGGGGTTCGAGCGGTTCGTGGCGGTCAATGCCCAGCGCAACGGGCTGCTCTATGGCCTGTTCGCGGTGCTGGTGTCGGTGGCGATGGGCTGGATCGCCGGCCGCCTGTTCGCGCTGGTCTAGGGTCCTGACCCTAGGCGGGCGTTGGCGGTGTCAAGAACCGCGCCATCTCCTTCATTAGAGCGGTTTCCACACGAACTGACTCGTCAGGGATTCCCTTCGCGGCGCCGTTGTGATTCAGACTTCCTGCTGGTGTCAGGAGGCCAGCATGGATGGCACGAACGCTTTCACAGGATCTTCGGGAC